>CAZYCT010000074.1:0-10646 GCA_964646135.1 uncultured Coprococcus sp.
AAATATATCTTGTCAATAAATATTTTTTAATTTTTTGAGAAAAATACAAAGAAAAATTATTTGATTTGTTGAGGGATTGTTTTATGGTAGAAAAATATGATGTTCGAACAGATTTGGCAGTGGAACAGAAGGAACGATTTGAAGCAGATAATATTGAGATACCTGGAGTAATACTAGAAGAATCTTATGATGAAAAAACGGAAATTCGCACTACAACTGTTCGTATTGAAACAGAAAATGGGGCTAAAAGTATGGGAAAACCAGTAGGGACTTATATTACTCTTGAGGCGCCTGGACTTGCCGAACCAGATGAAGAAATTCACATCTGTATTTCTGAAAAAATCAAAGGAATTGTAGGTTCGATGTTACCTGAAAAAGAAGCTCAAAGGAAAATTCTCGTTGTAGGGTTGGGAAATCGTCAAGTGACACCGGACGCGCTTGGTCCCTATGTAATAGATAATTTGCTTGTCACAAGACATCTTTATCTAGAATATGGAAAATATATTATGGATGATACAGAATGTATCAGTGCGATTGTTCCAGGTGTAATGGGGCAAACTGGTATGGAAACGGTCGAAATCATTAAAGGGGTGGTGAAAGAGACTGTGCCGGACATTGTTATTGTGATAGATGCATTAGCGGCGAGAAGTTCAAAAAGATTAAATCGTACGATTCAGATTGCAGACACTGGAATTTGCCCAGGGTCGGGAGTCGGAAACCATAGGAATGCGATAACCGAGGAATCATTAGGTGTTCCCGTTATAGCAATCGGTGTTCCAACAGTGATTGACGCGGCAACAATTGTCAATGATGCTATGGAAAATTTTTTAAAAGAATTAGAACAGACAGAACGTATGAAGGGGATTGGGCTGGTGATGCAAGGTTATAGTAAACAGGAGAAGTATGAGCTGATCAAGGAACTGATACATCCATGGCTTCATGGTATGTTTGTAACACCTAAAGATATAGATGAGACCGTTAAAAATCTAAGTTATATTATAGCATCAAGTCTAAATAAACTCTTTGCTGGAAATTAACATGAACTGAAAAGAAGTAGAATAAGAATAAAACAGGCGAAAAATAAAAATTGAAGCAGGTAAGATATATGAAAAAATGGGAGAAACACTATCTTATGATTGCAGGACTTATCTGCATCGCAGGTTTTACCGTACTACATCTAAATCTGTATCGTGTAAAAGAGACCGAGCACTTATATATTTTTTCTGAAATAGAGCGTTGTGCAGAACAATTGTATTGTCCAAATCTGTTGTTTCAAAGTAAAGTAAACGAAGAAGAGAATTTTCAACAAAGATTGTCAAAAAAAATAATGAACATGATTCCCCTAGGGAATTATATTGTGCAGTTAGAAAAAGATGAAATTAAGACAGAAGATGAAGAAACCTGTGCATTATTGATGCAAATGCAAGAAGCAGATGAAAGTGCCATTAGTAGAGAAGGAGCTTTAATCGGAGAAGATTCTACAGCAAAGACATTACAGGCACAGGTTCCAAGCGAGGCACTCACGTTGGATAAATTAAGAAATATGGATTATTTAGTGAGTCATTTTTATACAGTTGACAGTGTTACGTATCTGAATGATGGAGAATTAAATGCAGAGCAGATGTTGACAAAAGACTTACATATAGACTTCGAAAATAGTGGACCGAAAGTATTGATTTTCCATACCCATTCTCAAGAGGCCTTTATAGATTCTGATGGGACTTCAGCTACAAGTATTGTAGGAGCCGGAACATATCTGACAAAATTATTAAATGAAATATATCACATTGAAACAATCCATCACGAAGGAATCTATGATTTGATAAATGGGAAACTGGATCGAAGTGAAGCGTATGAGCAGGCTGCACCAGAAATACGAAAAATTTTGCAAGAATATCCAAGCATAGAAGTGGTGATTGATCTTCACAGAGATGGTGTGAAAGAAACCACCCATCTAGTTACCGAAATCGATGGAAAGCAGACGGCACAGATTATGTTTTTTAATGGTATGTGCCGAACAAGAACAAACGGAGATCTAACATCTATGAAAAATCCGTACTTAGAAGAAAATCTTGCATTTTCCATGCAGATGAAAATCGCTGCAGAGACTTTTTATCCGGGATTTACGAGAAGAAATTATATCAAAGGTTATAAGTATAATATGGACTTGATGCCTAAAATGTTATTGATTGAAGCTGGAGCTCAGACAAATACCTTTGAAGAAATTAAAAATGCAATGCTTCCTTTGGCGGCACTATTAAACTATGTGATAAATAAATAAACATATGTTCGAGGCATTGACAACAAAAGGAAATTGGGATAAAATTCATAGGACAAAAAGAGTGAAGGATAGGTGGAATATGGCAAAGCAATCTACATATGATGCAGAAAGTATTTCTATTTTAGAAGGTCTGGAAGCGGTGCGGAAACGACCTGGTATGTATATAGGGAGTGTTACGACAAAAGGGCTGAATCATTTAGTTTATGAGATCGTTGATAATGCGGTGGATGAACATCTCGCAGGTTTTTGCAATCGCATAGAAGTAACTTTGGAGAAGGATGGTTCCGCTACAGTAAAGGATAATGGGCGAGGTGTACCTGTTGACAGACATGCAAAGGGTGTATCGGCAGCGCGTATTGTATATACAACCCTACATGCGGGTGGCAAATTTGATGATTCTGCTTATAAAACAAGTGGTGGGCTTCATGGAGTTGGTTCATCTGTTGTAAATGCACTTTCAACATATATGGATGTAAAAATTAGTCGTGATGGTGGAATTCATCATGACCGATATGAGCAGGGAAAACCAGTGATAGAACTTATTGATGGATTACTCCCAGTGATTGGAAAGACAAAAATGACTGGAACATGTGTAAATTTTCTTCCAGATCCGACTATTTTTGAAAAGACTCGTTTCAAAGAAGAAGAAATTAAAAGCAGATTGCACGAAACTGCCTACTTGAATCCAACTCTGACGATTGTATTTGAAGATAAAAGAAAAGAACCAGAAGAACATATCGAGTATCATGAACCAGATGGTATTTTGGGATTTATCAAAGATTTGAATCACACAAAAGAGGCGATTCATGAACCAATTTACTACAAAGGAACCGCGGAAGGCATTGAAGTTGAAGCGGTTATTCAGTATGTCAATGAATTTCATGAGAATGTATTGGGATTTTGCAATAACATTTATAACGCCGAAGGTGGAACACATCTGACCGGTTTTAAGACAACCTTTACAACTGTTATGAATCAATATGCAAGAGAACTTGGTATTTTAAAGGAAAAAGATGCTAATTTTACAGGTGCTGATGTACGTAATGGTATGACGGCCATCATTTCAATCAAACATCCAGATCCACGATTTGAAGGACAGACAAAGACGAAACTAGACAATCAAGATGCGGCGAAAGCAGCAGGAAAAGTAACGAGCGATGAGATTCCGCGTTACTTTGACCGTAATTTGGAGACTTTGAAAAAGGTCCTTTCATGCGCAGAAAAAGCGGCTAAGATTCGAAAGACGGAAGAAAAGGCAAAGACCAATTTGCTCACAAAGCCTAAATATTCTTTTGACAGTAATGGAAAATTAGCAAATTGTGAGAGCAGAGATGCCTCAAAATGCGAAATTTTTATCGTGGAGGGAGATTCAGCGGGAGGCTCAGCGAAAACCGCGCGAGATAGAATGTACCAGGCAATTTTGCCTATCAGAGGAAAAATCTTAAATGTAGAGAAGGCAAGTATTGATAAGATTCTGGCAAATGCGGAAATTAAGACCATGATCAATGCTTTTGGGTGCGGCTTCTCAGAGGGATATGGCAATGATTTTGATATCACGAAACTGCGCTATGATAAAATTATTATCATGGCAGATGCGGATGTGGATGGCGCGCATATTTCAACATTGTTGCTGACATTATTTTACCGTTTTATGCCAGAATTGATTTTTGAGGGACATGTTTACGTGGCAATGCCGCCTCTTTACAAAGCGATGCCGAAAAAAGGGGAAGAAGAATATTTGTACGATGACAAAGCACTGGAACAGTATCGAAAGACTCATGATGGAGCATTTACATTGCAGAGATATAAGGGCTTGGGCGAGATGGATGCGGACCAGCTGTGGGAAACTACATTGAATCCAGAGACTAGAAAATTGAAATTAATAGAGATAGAGGATGCGAGAATGGCATCAAGTGTTACAGAAATGTTGATGGGAACGGAAGTTCCTCCGCGTCGAGAATTTATTTATCAAAATGCAACGGATGCAGAGTTGGATATTTAGGAGGAGTAAGAGTTGGAAAATACACAGATCATCAGGACTGAATACTCAGAGCTGATGAAAAAATCATATATCGATTATGCTATGAGCGTGATTATTTCCCGTGCAATTCCGGATGTGCGTGATGGTTTGAAACCGGTACAGAGAAGAACGCTCTACGATATGCATGAATTGGGAATCAAATATGATAAGCCATATCGAAAGTGTGCACGTATTGTCGGTGACACGATGGGTAAATATCATCCACATGGTGATAGTTCCATATACGAAGCACTGGTGGTTATGGCCCAGGATTTTAAGAAAGGTACGATTTTGGTAGATGGGCATGGCAACTTTGGTTCTATTGAAGGTGATGGAGCTGCTGCTATGCGATATACAGAGGCGAGGCTTGCCAAGATAACACAGGAGGCTTTTCTGGCGGATCTTGATAAAGATATTGTTGATTTTATGCCAAACTTTGATGAGACAGAGAAAGAACCAAAGGTACTTCCGGTTCGTGTTCCGAATCTACTTTTAAATGGTGCCGAAGGTATAGCAGTTGGAATGGCAACGAGTATTCCAACTCATAACTTAGGAGAACTTGTAGAGGCTGTCAAAGCGTACATGAAAGATAATTCAATTAGTACGAAACAATTGATGCAGTTCATCAAGGGTCCAGATTTCCCAACAGGTGGTATTGTTGTAAATAAAGATGAACTTTTGAATATCTATGAGACGGGAACTGGAAAGATTAAGATACGTGGCAAAGTAGATGTGGAAGAAGTGAAAGGCGGGAGAAAGAAAATCGTCATTTCAGAAATTCCATATACGATGATTGGTGCAGGGATTGGAAAGTTTTTAAATGATATTTATAATCTTGTTGAAACGAAGAAGACAAATGACATTGTAGATATTTCCAATCAGTCCTCCAAAGAAGGCATTCGTATCGTAATTGAAGTGAAAAAGGACACAGACGTAGACAATCTGATTAATATGCTTTATAAGAAAACAAGGTTGGAGGATACGTTTGGAGTCAACATGCTAGCGGTGGCTGACGGACGTCCGGAAGTATTAGGACTGAAGAAAATCATTGAGTATCACGTGGATTTTCAGTTTGAACTGGCAACAAGAAAGTATAAAACATTGTTGCAGAAAGAGAAAGACCGTTGCGAGATTCAGGAAGGTTTGATCAAGGCGTGTGATGTGATTGACTTGATCATTGAAATTCTGCGTGGAAGTAAATCCGTAAAAGAAGCAAAAGATTGCCTGATCCACGGAACAACAGATAACATTAAGTTTAAATCAAATATTTCGAAAAAAATGGCTTCACTTTTACGATTTACAGAACGTCAGGCAACAGCGATTTTGGAAATGCGTCTCTTCAAACTGATTGGTCTGGAAATAGAAGCGCTGATGAAAGAACATGAGCAGACTTTATCCAATATAGCACGATATGAAGATATTTTGAACAATTATGAATCTATGGCACATGTTATCATGGATGATCTTGACAATTTGAAAAGAGAATATGGGAAAGAACGCAAGACTAAGATTGAAAATGCACAAGAGGCGGTTTTTGAAGAAAAGAAGCTAGAAGAACAAGAAGTGGTTCTTCTGATGGATCGCTTTGGATATGCAAAGACAGTGGACGCATCTGTGTATGAACGAAATAAAGAAGCGGCGGATAAAGAAAATAAATATGTCGTGCATTGTGTCAATACTGGTAAATTATGTATGTTTACCACAGATGGTAAAATGCATCAGGTCAAAGTTATGGATATTCCATATGGAAAATTCCGAGATAAAGGACAGCCGATTGATAATATGAGCAATTTTGATTGTACAAAAGAAGAATTAGTTTATATTTGTGATGAGAGGCAGCTTTATTTTGCTAAATTCTTGTTTGTCACCAGACAAGGAATGGTGAAGAAAGTGGATGGAAGTGAGTTCCAAGCGGCAAAGAGGACCATTGTTGCGTCAAAATTACAAGAAGGGGATAGTATTGTTAGTATTCAGATTATGAATGATAGACATCACATTGTTCTGGCTACTGATAATGGATATTTGCTTCGCTTTTCAGGTGAAGAAGTTGCAGAAAAGAAGAAAAGTGCAGTTGGAATACGTGGCATGAAATTACAGAAAAATGATTTTATCGAAGCGGTATTTCTGTTTGAAGAAGGAGCCGAAAGTAAGGTTTTCTTTCATGAAAAGGAAATTACGTTGAATCGCTTAAAACTAGCAAAACGTGATGGAAGTGGCACGAAGCTAAGGAGATAATGTATGGAAAATAAAAATGATAATTTAAATGACGAAATTAAAGTGTTAATAAGCACATGCTCTCTTGAGAATGCGAATAAATTGTTCCGAAAAAAAGAATATACATATGCCATGGATATGTATTTAAAATTAGTTGATGAAGAACCGTATGCACTTGCGAACCTGGGAACCATGTATGCACAAGGGTATGCCGTTGAGGCGGATGTGCACAAGGCGATGGAATATTATTTAAGAGCAGCTGAAAAAGGGAATGACACAGCGATGACCGCTATCGGTGATTTTTATATGAGTAATTCCGAAATTGGAATTGACTATGCAAAAGCCTATGAATGGTATAAAAAGGCAGGCTGTACGATAGGAAAATATGAGGCTTTAAGTAAGATGTATGAGTATGGAGTAGGAGTGGAGAAAGATTTAGAGAAGGCAAAAGAATATGCTGCGGAAGCTGACGAAGAACGGTCCTTGCAGCTTTTCTTTGATCTTTGCTGTAACTAGGCGCATCTAAGTGAAATTCATTTAGATAAAAGACTTGCTTTTCATCAATGGAAGTGCTATACTTTATCATAGTAGCATAAGTTAATGAGCAGAGGAGTGGACAGTTGGTTCACTCCTCTTTTATGAAATTGGAGGAAGAAGATTGTCTAAAAAAGAAATCTATGAACAAAAAACAGAAGCAATTCTCATACCGATTATGGAGAAAAATGGATTTGAGCTCTGGGATGTTGAGTATGTAAAAGAAGGCAGCAATTGGTACCTTCGTGCCTATATTGATAAGCCAGGAGGTATCATGGTAGATGACTGTGAAGTTGTCAGTAGAGAACTCTCAGATATTTTGGATGAACAAGATTTTATTGATGACGCATACATTTTGGAAGTGAGCTCACCAGGTCTTGGAAGACCACTGAAAAAAGAAAAAGATTTTGCAAGAAGTATCGGAGAAGAAATTGAAATCCGTACATATAGAGCAATCGATCGACAGAAAGAATTTATTGGAGTTCTGACAGCTTTTGATAAAGATACAATTACAATTGAGTATGAAGACGGTGAAAACCAAAGCTTTGACAGAGCGAATGTCGCATTAGTACGTCTTACATTTGATTTTTAATGACAGGAGGAATTAGAAAATGAACAATGAATTATTAGAGGCCCTTAATATTCTGGAAGAAGAAAAGGATATCAGCAAAGAAACATTACTTGATGCAATTGAAAATTCACTTATCAATGCCTGCAAAAATCATTTTGGAAAAGCAGACAATATCAAAGTAATTATGGATAGAGATACTTGTGAATATTCTTTGATCCAAGAAAAACGTGTCGTAGAAACTGTAGAAGATTCAGTGGAAGAAATCAGTCTTACAAATGCAAAACTTATGAACCCAGCAAATGAAGTGGGAGATGTAGTGCAGATTCCAGTAGAATCAAAATCATTTGGCAGAATTGCAACACAGAATGCAAAAAATTTGATTCTTCAGAAGATTCGTGAAGAGGAAAGAAAAGTAGTATATGATCAGTACTTTGAAAAAGAAAAAGACATCGTAACAGGTGTTGTACAGCGCTATGTTGGAAAGAATATCAGCATCAACCTTGGAAAAGCAGATGCAATGCTTACAGAGAATGAGCAGGTAAAAGGAGAAGTGTTTGAACCAACAGAAAGAATTAAACTTTATATCGTAGAAGTGAAAAATACAACAAAAGGACCTAAGATTCTCGTTTCTAGAACACATCCAGAGTTAGTAAAACGACTGTTCGAAGCAGAAGTAACAGAAGTGAAAGATGGAATTGTTGAGATTAAGAGCATAGCAAGAGAAGCAGGTTCCCGCACAAAGATTGCTGTGTGGTCGAATGATCCAGATGTTGATCCAGTTGGCGCATGTGTAGGTATGAACGGAGCCAGAGTCAATGCAATCGTGGCAGAATTGCGCGGAGAAAAAATTGACATTATCAACTGGAATGAAAACCCAGCACTTTTGATCGAAAATGCATTGAGCCCAGCAAAAGTAATTTCTGTTGCTGCAGATCCAGATGAAAAGACAGCAAGCGTTATTGTTCCAGATTATCAGTTATCACTTGCAATTGGAAAAGAAGGACAAAATGCAAGACTTGCTGCAAGACTTACAGGATACAAGATTGATATCAAGAGCGAATCTCAGGCAATGGAATCAGGCGAGCTTCCAGAAAAATACATGGATATGCCAATTGAAGAAATTACAGATGAGCCAAATGAGTTCGACTTGGATTTAGATTTGTATGAAGAATAAATAGGAGTGATTATTTGAGTACAACAAAGAAGATTCCTATGCGAAAATGCGTAGGCTGTCAAGAAATGAAAAATAAAAGAGAGTTGATCCGTATTTTAAAAACGGCCGATGAAGAATTTTTACTTGACGCAACTGGAAAGAAAAACGGTCGGGGAGCATACCTTTGCTTTTCTAAAGAGTGTCTAGAAAAGGCGATAAAATGCAAGGGACTGGAACGTTCGTTTAAACAGTCGATTCCAAAAGAAGTATATGAAAAATTGGAAAAGGAGCTAGATGAACTTGAACATGAATAAATTGTTATCAATGATTAGTCTGGCGACGAAAGCCGGAAAGACTCAAAGTGGAGAATTCTCGACAGAAAAAGAAGTAAAAGAAGGAAAAGCACATTTGGTCATTATTGCTGGGGACGCTTCAGCAAATACAAAAAAGAAATTCCAAAACATGTGTGATTTTTATAAAGTGCCAATTTATTTTTATGGTGATAAAGAGACCTTAGGGCATGCAATGGGAAAAGAAATCCGCGCATCGCTGGCAATCACAGATTCCGGCTTTGCCAAAAGTATCAGCAAGTATTTAGACACAGAAGAAAATACGATTGCATAGGAGGTAATATAGATGTCAAAATTGAGAGTATATGAACTCGCGAAAGAGCTCAATAAAAGCAATAAAGAAATGCTTGAAATGCTAAAAGACAAAGGCATTGAAGTTGCAAGTCATATGAGCACACTTTCTGACGAACAGATAAATGCAGTAAAACAAAAACCTGCACAAGCAAAAGAAGAACAGAAAAAGAAAAATATTGTTCAGGTGTTCCGTCCACAGAATGCACAAAATAGTGGCAGACAGGGAAATGGAAATCAAAATCAAGGAAACCGTCCGCGCAACAACGGAACACGCCCACAGAACAACGGTGAGCAGCGTCCTAATCGTCCAAACGATGGAACACGTCCACAGCGCCCAAATCGTCCAAATGATGGAACACGCCCACAACAGAATAATGGTGAGCAGCGTCCTAACCGCTCTAACGATGGATATCGTTCACAGAGTGGCCGCACATTCAATAATGGCGAGCAGCGCCCTAACAATCGCCGAAGTGATGCGCCAAGAAATAATGGTGAGCAGCGTCCTAATCGTCCGAATGATGGAAGAAAAGAAGGATTTCAGAATAATAAAGGAAAAGACAACCGCGACTTTAATAGAAATAAAGATTTTAATAAAGACCGCGATTTTGGAAAAGATAAAGATTTTGATAAAGATTACGAGCCAAGAGATAAGCGCCGTGATGAGAGAAAGAAATCAAGCCCATCGATTCCAGCTCCGGCAATAGCAGAACAGAAGCCAAGTCGAACAAAGACAAAGGATAACTATAAGAAAAAAGAATATCCAAATGAAAATGAAGATGGAATGCCAAAGGGCAAAAAGGGAAAAAATAATGTTCCTCAGCCTAAATTAGAAAAACCACAGCCTAAGAAAGAAGCTGTAGAAGAACAGATTAAGCAAATCACGATTCCTGAAAAACTTACAATTCAGGAATTGGCAGACAAAATGAAAATTCAGCCATCTGTGATCATTAAAAAATTGTTTATGCAAGGCAAAATTGTTACTGTGAATCATGAAGTTGATTTTGAAACAGCAGAAGAGATTGCAATGGAATTTGAAGTTCTGTGCGAGAAAGAAGTTGTAGTTGACGTAATTGAAGAGTTGCTCCGTGAAGAAGAGGAAGATGAAAAGAAACTCAAGAAGCGTCCACCTGTTGTCTGCGTAATGGGACACGTTGACCATGGTAAAACTTCACTTCTTGATGCTATTCGTAATACACATGTAATTACTGGAGAAGCAGGTGGTATTACAC
>CAZYCT010000075.1:0-10539 GCA_964646135.1 uncultured Coprococcus sp.
AGTACGCCACCTTGCCAAGGTGGAGGTCGCGGGTTCGAGTCCCGTCTGTCGCTCTTAACTCCTTGCTTTTGCAAGGAGTTTTTTATTGCAAGCAGTAATTCCTCTGTAAAGTGTAAAGGAATATTTCGCAAACTTCATGTTCAAAAGAAATCGAAAAGGAATTCTTAAGCTTTTTGAAAATCCATTGTCTCTTGAAAACAATTCCGTTATAGTTACAAGAAAGGATAGATTTTGTTTTCACATGCAAAGAAATCAAATGATAAAATCATAAAATAAAAACAAAGAGATAAAAAGAGGCGCAGTATGAGGCGAGAACAGAGACTTACAAAGAAAAAGAAGGTAAATCGCATAAAACGAAAGGTGAAATTTGGTATAGTTTTTCTTATGTGTTTGACCGTTTTACTATGGATTTTACATACAGTGGGAATTATAAAGAGTGAGGAGTATTGGGAATTGTCTGATGCAGAAATCACAGCAGAAAAACCTGAAATACAAGTGGACTTGTTAGATATCAATGAATATTCAAGACCGGGAGACGCGTCAGACAAAATTGAGGGAATTGTAATCCATTACACGGCAAACCCTAGATCGACAGCACAGCAGAATCGGGATTATTTCAATGGACTTCAAGAATCACATGCAACAAAAGCAAGCAGCCATTTCATCATAGGTATTGATGGCGAAATCGTACAGTGTATACCGACTTGGGAGATTGCCTATGCTTCGAATGAGCGAAATCATGATACAGTATCGATTGAGTGTTGCCATAAAGATGACTCTGGTGAGTTTACGAAAGAGACCTATCAGTCTGTGATACAACTTACTGCGTGGCTGTGCGAAAAATTTGGTTTAAGTGAAGAAGATGTGATTAGACACTATGATGTGACGGGGAAAATCTGCCCCAAATATTTCGTGGAACATGAAGATGCATGGGAACAATTGAAATTGCACATAAAAAAAGCACTTGAGGATGTGGAATGATGGAGAGAAGTTTGTTATAATCAATCCATAAAAATGTGTTTAAAGAGGTGGTTATGTGAACGTTGCCTTGATTGGATTTATGGGAACGGGAAAGAGTACAATAGCGAAGTACATGCATTCGGAGTTCGGAATGGAAGTTGTTGAGATGGACCAGATTATTGCGGAGAGGGAAGGCTGTACGATAGCTGAGATTTTTGCCCAAAAAGGAGAGGAATATTTTCGAAAAAAGGAAACGGAACTTTTGAAGGAAGTTCAGCTGAAGGATCATGTTATCCTTTCCTGTGGCGGTGGTGTTGCGCTGAGAAATGAAAATATTAGTATCATCAAGGAAAATGGAAACATTGTCCTTCTGACTGCCTCACCAGATACTATTTATGAGCGTGTGAAGGCTCAAGAAGACCGTCCGCTCTTAAAAGGGAAGATGAATGTAGAAGCAATCAAAGAATTGATGGAGACGAGACGAACGGCGTATGAGAATGCAGCAGATATTATTGTGGAGACGGATGGAAAGAGTGCAGCACGGATCTGCGAAGAAATCAGAGAAAAATTAGAGAAAGATGGAAATGTGTAATGTTTAAAATGTTTTATCCAGATGATTATATAGCGTCTGTTTATGTTATAAAATTCGAAGAATTGTATCAGGAGGGGTATCGAGGACTTATCTTTGATATTGATAATACCTTAGTGCCACATGGAGCACCGGCAGATGAACGAGCAATACAGCTGTTTGAACGATTGCGGAAGATTGGGTTTGCCACTTGCCTGATTTCTAATAATCAGGAGCCCCGTGTGAAGCCTTTTGCTGAAAAGGTGGGAAGCCAGTATGTGTTTGACGCTCATAAACCGTCAACAAAGAATTATAAAAAAGCCATGGAACTTATGCACACGGAAGAAGAGACAAGCATTTTCATAGGTGATCAATTGTTTACGGATGTCTGGGGAGCAAAGCGGACAGGAATAAGGAGTATTTTGGTGAAGCCGATTTACAAGAAAGAAGAAATACAGATTGTTCTCAAACGGTATCTTGAGAAAGTGGTTCTTTATTTTTATAAAAGAGAAAGGAGAGGGGCGTAGTTATGAAGACAGTGGAAGTTCGAGGAGTGAAAATCGGAGAGGGAATTCCGAAAATTTGTGCGTCAGTTATGGGAATTACTAGGCGCGACATTATGATGAATGCCAAGGAAGTGGTTGAACATAAAGTTGATATCATAGAATGGCGTGGAGATTGGTATTGCGATATTTTGAAACCAGAAAAAGTGGTGTCTATTCTAACAGAACTGCGAGCCGTCATTGGGGAAACGCCTCTATTATTTACCTTTCGTAGTATCGACGAAGGCGGAGAGAGAAAGATTCATATTCGAGAGTATGTTCAACTTTGCAAAGTGGTTGCAGAAAGTGGACAGGTCGATATACTCGATGTAGAACTTTACACCGGAGAACATCAAGTGAAGGAAATTATGGAAGTGTCACACGCTTGTGGCGTGAAAGTGATTATATCGAATCATGATTTTAAGAGGACGCCAAGTCAAGAAGAGATTGTGGAACGATTATGTCAGATGCAGACATTTGAACCAGATATTATAAAAATTGCGGTGATGCCACAAGATAAAAGAGATGTGTTAACGTTATTAAGTGCGGCAGAGCAGATGAAATCTGAGTATTTAAAATGCCCGATGTGTGCAATTTCCATGGGCAAAATAGGAGCAGTTACCCGTACTTGCGGTGAACTGTTTGGCTCGGATATTACCTTTGGTACGGTGGGAAGATTGTCAGCACCTGGACAGATTGAAGTAAAAACATTAAGAGAAATTATGCAGTGCCTTCATGATATTTCAGAAGAATAAAGTGGGAAAATACAAGAAAAGGCCCATAATACAAAAGTAATGGTTGAAAAATATTGGAATATATTATAAAATTAAGTGAATTTTAATTTTTAGATAAAATAATGCGCGTGTGCGTTATAAGGAGGAATACCATGGCATTTACAGCAGGAGATATCAAAAAAGGTAAAACATTTACATGGGAAGGAAATGTATATAAGTGTTTAGATTTCCAGCACGTTAAACCAGGAAAAGGAGCAGCTTTTGTTCGTACAAAGATTAAAAACATCTTATCTGGTGGTGTGACAGAAACAACATTCCGTCCAACAGAAAAGTTTGAGGATGCTATTATTGAAAGAAAGAAAATGCAGTATCTTTACCAGGATGGAGATCTGTATTACTTCATGGATATGGAAACATATGAACAGATTCCAGTTGGCGAAGATGTAGTAGATGAAGACTTGAAGTTTGTAAAAGAAAATGAAGAAGTAACATTAAGCTTCTACCAGGGCAAAGCATTTGCAATTGAACCACCACTCACAGTAGAACTTGAAATCATCGCAACAGAACCAGGTGTAAAAGGTGATACAGCTACTGGTGCAACAAAGCCAGCTACAGTTGAAACTGGTGCAAATGTATTAGTTCCATTATTTGTAAACCAGGGAGAAAGAATCAAGATCGATACTCGTACAGGCGAATATCTTTCAAGAGCTTAGTGGACATTTTTAACAAAAATAGAATGAGATTCAGTGCCGAAATCATGGATAAACCCATTGGTTTCGGCATTTTTGTATGTCAAACACTTTTTTGTATGAAAAAATAAATCTTGAAAATGCACTGGAATCTTACTATAATCAGACGTGTTCAAGTCAATCTTTCTTTGTTGGTGCATAACAGGGATTCCCTGAGAAAGGTAGAAGATGAATTATACAAATTTTATTGATATTATGCAGAACAAAGTGAAGGAAGAATTAGGCGCAGATGTTGCAGTCAGTGTACATTCGACAGTGAAGAACAATGGTATCGTTCGAACTGGTCTGGTATTTACAAGATTTGGAGTGAATATAGCGCCTACCATTTATCTGGAAGAATTTTATGAACAGTATCTCCAAGGAACATCAGTTGGAGAGCTTGTTCAGTCTGTCTGTGAGATTTATGAAAAAGTCGAAGTCAAAACATCATTTCCATGTACACGTATTCTTGATTATTCCAAAATGAAAGAGCGAATCGTTTACAAAGTAATACAACGAGAAAAGAATAAAGAATTATTGAAAAAGGTTCCGCATGAAGAGTTTCTTGATCTGGCAGTTGTCTATTATGCCTTATTACAAAAAACAGAATTTGGCACCGCAACACTTTTGATTAAAAACGAACATATCAAGGAATGGAATGTCTCAAAAGAGGAAATACAATTGGTGGCCAAAAAGAATACTCCAAGGCTTCTGCCGATGGAGGCTTTGATGTTCACTGAGCATATGTACGTGTTGACGAACAGCACGCGCAATTTTGGTGCCGGAGTTATGATGTACGAGGATGTGTTAGAAGAGGTTGGGGAAGTGTTTGGTGAAAATTTTTATGTACTTCCAAGTAGTGTACACGAGGTGATTGCTGTGCCGGAGAGCTTTGGAATAGATAAAAGTAATTTAAGAGAGATGGTAAAGGAAATAAATGAGACTGTGGTAGATGACGAGGAAATTCTTTCAGATACGGTGTATTATTATAGCAGAGCTGAGAAGCGATTATTTGATTAGCGGACAAAAAATGGCGGTACATCTGTACCGCCAGCGTCCCTGATCAGAATCGAACTGACGCACCCGCCTCCGGAGGGCGGCGCTCTATCCACTGAGCTACAAGGACATCTAATAATATAGCATCAGAAAACCTAAAAAGCAAGAGCTATTTTGAAAGAGACATCCAGACTATGAAATAGAAGACTTGCAGGAATCGTTGTGTTCCGTTATAATATAGGGTAACGTTTTAGCAAAAGAGAGAGAGGACGATAAGAATGAAGAAAATTCTGGATCTCATCAGAGAAGAACTTGAGCAGGCTTTTGAAGCAGCTGGTTATGAGAAAGATTTGGCGAAAGTTACGATTTCTAATAGACCAGATTTATGTGAATATCAGTGCAATGGCGCTATGGCGGGAGCTAAGAAGTACCATAAAGCGCCAATCGCTATAGCGGAAGAAGTGATTTCACATATTTCTGAAAATGGATGCATTAGCCAGATCGAAGCAGTAAAGCCTGGATTTATTAATATGAATTTGAATCCTGCATTTGTGGCTGAATACCTGAATGAAATGGAAAAAGAGGATAGATTAGGTGTGGAGACAGAGGCACAGCCAAAGATGATCATGGTAGATTATGGCGGGCCTAATGTGGCAAAGCCACTTCATGTAGGGCATCTTCGCTCTGCAATCATAGGTGAGAGTATTAAACGAATCACTCGTTTTAAAGGCAATAAAGTTGTCGGTGATATTCATCTCGGAGACTGGGGATATCAGATGGGGCTGATTATCACAGAATTGAAGAAGCGTCAGCCAGAGCTCCCTTATTTTGATGATTCCTTTGAGGGAGAATATCCAGAGGAAGCGCCGTTCACCATATCGGATCTGGAAGAGATTTATCCGGCAGCGTCAGCATATGCCAAGGAACATGAGGATTACAGAGAAGAAGCACTTCAGGCAACATTCCTTCTTCAGAATGGAAAACCTGGTTACCGCGCAATTTGGAAACATATTATGGCAGTCTCAGTGGCAGATTTGAAGAAAAATTATGAAAATCTGAACGTAGAATTTGATCTCTGGAAAGGAGAAGCAGATGCACAAAAATATATTCCAGATATGGTAGAGCGTTTGAAGAATGAGGGATATGCCCGCTATGACGAAGGCGCACTTGTAGTTGATGTAAAAGAAGAGACAGATACGAAAGAAATTCCGCCTTGCATGATTTTGAAATCTGATGGAGCGGCTCTCTATGATACAACTGATTTGGCAACGTTAGTAGAACGAGAAGAGCTTTATCAGCCGGACGAAGTGATTTACGTCGTAGATAAGAGGCAGGAGCTTCACTTTGTACAAGTATTTCGCTGTGCGAAAAAAACTGGTATTGTGCGAGAGGGCACAGAATTGAAATTCTTGGGCTTCGGAACAATGAATGGAAAAGATGGTAAACCATTTAAGACACGTGAAGGTGGAGTTATGCGTCTGGAAAATCTGATCAAAGATATTACAGACAAAATGTACGAAAAGATTATGGATAATCGTACTGTTTCGGAAGAGGATGCAGCAGGCATTGCAAAATTAGTTGGAATGTCAGCACTGAAGTATGGAGATCTTTCGAATCAGGCATCGAAAGATTACATCTTTGATGTGGATCGATTTACATCATTTGAAGGTAATACAGGTCCATATATTTTGTACACAATCGTGCGCGTTACATCGATTTTGAACAAATATGTTGAAGCAGGAAAAACGTTGGAGAATGTGTCGATTGCAGGAAGTGACAATGGAAGTCAGAAAGCACTTATGCTTGAACTGACAAAATTTAACAGTGTGATAGACAATGCCTACGAAGAACTTGCGCCACATAAGATTTGCGCTTATATATATGATATTGCAAATGCATTTAACCGTTTTTATCATGAAACAAGAATTCTTGCAGAGGAAAATGAAGAAAAACAGAAAAGTTATATTGCATTATTGAAACTTACTAAAAATGTGTTGAATACATGTATTGATTTACTGGGCTTTGAGGCACCAGAGAAAATGTAAAAAGGAAATGGCAGAGAAATGACAGAAAAGTTATTTTATCAAGATAGTTACCAAAAGACTTTTACTGCGACAGTGATTTCCTGTGAACCAACTGGAGAAATGTACAAAGCAGTTCTGAATAGAACTGCTTTTTTTCCAGAAGGAGGAGGGCAGTATGCAGATACTGGAACTATTCATGGAATTCCGGTCGCAGATGTAAGAGAAAAAGATGGTATAATATATCACTACATCAAAGAAAAATTGGATACTGGGACGGAAGTTGTCGGAGAAATTGAGTGGGAGAAACGATATTCGAAGATGCAGCAACATACAGCAGAGCATATTGTTTCAGGACTGGTTCACAGACATTATGGTTACGATAATGTGGGTTTTCATCTGGCCGATACTTACTGTACAATGGATCTAAGTGGTCCATTGACGAAAGAAGAACTTCGCAAAATAGAATTTGAAGCCAATCGGGCAATTTATGCAAATGTTGATGTAGGGGTTTATTATCCGTCCAAGGAAGAACTTGCTCATTTAGAGTACCGCAGTAAGATAGAGATAGAAGGTCAAGTGCGGATTGTGAGCATTCCGGGGTATGATGTCTGCGCGTGCTGTGCACCTCATGTAAAAAAGACAGGAGAAATAGGAATTATTAAATTTGTACAGAGTCAGAATTACAAGGGCGGGGTTCGCATTACAATGCTCAGTGGTGATCGTGCATTTTGGGATTATTGCAAAAAAGAGGAAAGCGTTAGAAGTATTATGGGAAGTTTGGCTGCCAGTGAAGATGCTGTAGCGCAGGCTGTAGAACATTTGAAAGAAGAAAATGCAGCTTTGAAGCAAAAAATCTTGGAATTGCAAAAGAAAAGTCTGCAAGAAACAGCGAACAAAGTATCCAGTGAATCCTATGCAGTATGCTTATTTGAGAAAGAGTTAGATAAGGCACTGCCAAGAATTTTAATGAATCTAGTACTTGATAAAGAAGTAAAAATCTGTGCAGTACTTAATGAAATAGAAGAAAACACGTATCAGTATGTAATCGGAAGCCGAGAAATTGATTTGAGACAGCTTTGCAAGTGCTTGAATGAGAATTTCGATGGAAGAGGCGGCGGAAAAGCGGAAATGGTACAAGGGACACTGCATGGAGAAAAAAATGAAATAGAAAAGAAATTTTATTTTGAAACAGGAATAATCGGAAAGTAGGGAGAAAATGCAGAGGAAAAAGAGAAATATTTTTTGGTACTTTTTTTCGCCAATTCTTGTTCAGTGGGTGATATCGTTTATTGTAGAAATAGGAGTAGAATTTGTATATATATTTCAAAATCTTACACAGCTAGAAAGTGTAATGAACAGCGAAGAGAAATTGTCGCTGTTTATGAATGAGATGCTGATCATACTTAATCAGCACGCGACAGAGGTTACCATTTTGATTGCCGTTTGTACGCTTCCAATTTTGTACAGAATGTATCGAAAGGATAGACTTGAAGCAGATGACTGGTGGAAGGAAAAACAGAAATTTTCAGGAAAGTCAATTTTTTTAGTTTTCCTTCTTTCCGTTTGTGTGTGCATTGCAATGAATGATTTTATTTTACTGAGTGGTTTGAGTGGAAAAAGCGAGGCATATACAGAAACAGCACAAGTAATTTATAGCTCGCCGATACTTGTTCAATTGTTGGGGGTGGGGATTCTTGTACCAGTTATGGAAGAAATGGTTTATCGAGGTCTGCTTTATCGAAGGTTAAGAGAATATTTGCCTTTTTCAGCATGCATGCTGGGAACTGCTATTTTATTTGGTGTTTATCATGGAAATTCCGTACAGTTTGTATATGCAGCTGTGCTAGGAATGTTCTTGGCATACTTATTCGAAAAATTTCGTTCAGTAAAAGTACCGATTTTATTTCATGTCTCGGCGAATCTAACATCTCTTCTATGTAGTTGGACCGGCGTATATGTTTGGATTTTTAGCAGCCTGCTTAACGTTACAGTGGTGACGGTTTTGGCATGTGTAGGAGCAGCAGGAATCATCATTGCGTTAAAATATTACGAAAATGTTAAATAAATATTGAAAAAAAGAGCACCTTTCGTTATAATTAAAGTGACAAAGGTGCTTTTTGCTTTTGCAAAGGTAAGTTTAACTTGAAAAAGAATGATTAATAGTGTACTCTAGTATGCGGGTATAAAATAAAACTAATGAGGCAGGTATTTTTAATGAAGAAAAGATTTATGCGAATCATGGCAGGTGTGTTAGTTGCAAATGCGTTGATAATGTCTACGGCGAGCGCTGCACCAGATGTGAATGCAATCAAGGAGAAGAAGGACGAAGCACAGAAGGAAGTGGATTCGTTAAAAGATGAGATTAAAGCTGTTGTTTCAGAAATCAATGAATTAGAAGAACAGTTAGTCGCAAAAGGTGAAGAGATTGCAGTAGCTACAGAAGAACTTGCAGAAGCGGAAGAACAGGAAAAGACTCAATACGAAGCTATGAAGCTACGTATCAAATATATGTATGAAGCAGGAGAAACATCTGCTCTTGAGAAGATAGCAGAAGCAGGAAGTATCGGAGATTTATTTAATCAGGCAGAATATATTCAGAATGTGCATACATATGATAGAAATCAGTTGAAAGAATATGTTGCAATTAAGGAGAAGGTAGCAGAATTAAAGAACACATTAGAGGAAGAGCAGAAAGCACTGGAAGAATCACAGGCAGAATTTGAGGAAAAGAAGGCTTCTCTGGATCAGACTTTGGCAACTAAGAAAGACGAAGTGGCTGATCTTGAAAAAGAATATCAGGATGCGCTTGATGAGATTGAAAGAGAACGTCAAGATAACATAAATAATAACAACAATAATAACAACAATAATAACGGTGGTGGAGCTTCTTCATCGACGAATAATACTTATGTGAGTTCGGGAAATACAAGCACCGCACAAGCTATTGTGAATGCAGCTTACAGCCAGCTTGGAACTCCTTATGTGTGGGGCGGAACGACGCCTTACAAGGGACTGGATTGCTCTGGTCTCACACAGTATTGTCATAGAATGGCAGGAATTTCTATTCCTAGGACCTCAGGACCTCAGGGCTCTAATGGAATGTCGGTTTCAAATCCACAGCCGGGAGATATTGTCTGCTACGTTGGACATGTGGGAATTTACATTGGAAATGGTCAGATGATTCATGCTCCACAGCCAGGCGATGTGGTTAGAGTACAGAGTGTGTACGGCAATCCATGGTATAGAAGATATTGGTAGAATAGAAATAGTCCTGATGGAGCAAGCCTTCATCAGGATTTCTTTATGATAAGGAGAAAGAAGTTGGAAATTATTGTAGCAAAAAGTGCAGGGTTTTGTTTTGGAGTAAAGCGAGCTGTGCAGACGGTTTATGAAGAGATAGAAAAGAAAAGAGATAAACAGATTTATACTTACGGACCAATTATTCACAATGCTGAAGTGGTGAAGGATATGGAAATGCGCGGGGTGAAGGTACTACATAGTGAGGAAGAATTGAATGCATTACAAGATGGCCTTGTAATCATACGGTCTCATGGAGTTCCTAAGAGAATCTGCGACAGTCTTGATGAGAGGGGTATTCCCTATGTAGATGCAACTTGTCCGTTTGTGAAAAGAATCCACAGAGCTGTTGAAGAAGAAAGTCTCAAAGGAAGCCAAATAGTAATTATCGGGGATCCGACTCATCCAGAAGTGCAGGGCATTGCTGGATGGGTGAATGGAGAAGCTGTAATCATACAAAATCAACAAGAGGCAGAGGCATTTGAATACTCCGAAAATAAAAAAATTTATGTTGTTGCACAAACGACATTTAATTACAAGAAATTTAAAGAATTAGTTGAAATTATTTCAAAAAAGCGTTATGATATAAATGTTTTAAATACAATTTGCAATGCCACTCAAGAGCGTCAAACAGAAGCTCAGAGGATTGCAGAAGAGGTAGATGCTATGATTGTCATTGGAGATAAGCAT
>CAZYCT010000076.1:0-10447 GCA_964646135.1 uncultured Coprococcus sp.
ATTTGCTATTCGACAAAATTGTGTAGGCAATATATACTTTTACATAATAGTCTATATTACGGTAGACTTGGTAAATATTACCGATAGATATATGGGATGTCATTGTGTAGAATGAAGTACAGTGAAAACGAGAAAAGAAAGGCGTTAGGAAGATGAGTCACATTAAAATTGATAAATTGTCATTTGCTTATGAAGAAGGAGCAAATTTGATTTTAAAGGACATTGATACAGAAGTTGGAGATGGTGAGTTTGTATGTATTCTTGGACAGTCTGGTTGCGGAAAGAGTACGCTTCTGCGCCTGCTTGCAGGGCTAGAGAAGCCAACCGTAGGAACGATTGATATTGATGGAAAGAAAATTGAAGGAGCCAGTCTTGAGAGAGGAGTTGTGTTCCAGGATTATGGTCTTTTCCCATGGATGACAGCGGGGGAGAATATTATGCTTGCATTAAAGCAGCGCTTTCCAGGCAAGGATAAAGGTGAGCTGAAGCAAGTGGCACTTGGCATGCTTAAAGAAGTGGGACTTGATGAAGCTGTTTATAAAAAATTGCCGAAGGAACTTTCAGGAGGTATGAAGCAGAGGTGTGCAATTGCACAGGCGTTCAGTATGGATCCACCGATTTTATTGATGGATGAACCGTTTGGTGCGCTGGATGCAGTTACACGAGCAAGACTTCAAGATTTGGTGTTGAAACTGTGGTCACAGGGAGAACCGAAGAAAACAGTGTTCTTCGTTACGCATGATGTGGATGAAGCGCTTCTTTTGGCAAATAGAATCCTAGTGCTTGGACAAAGACCAAGTAATATAATTTATGATTGCAAGATTCCAGAGGACAAGCGCCCAACACGTGAGAGTTTGTTCGGAGATCCAGAGATTCTTCAGTTGCGCAATGTATTGATTGGACAGATCAATAAGGATGTAGCAACTCATATTGAGTAGGTATAAACAGAGCAGTCTGTTATACATAAATATTTTTATTTATAAAGGAGAGGAATTATTATGAAAAAGAGAATGTTAGCGTTCTTATTAGCAGGTGTTATGTCACTTGGACTTGTTGCTTGTGGCGGAAGTGAAGCACCAACAGATGACAAGACAGATGACAAAGCAAATGAAGAATCATCTGTAGATGCACCAGAACAGAGCGTAGTTACATGGAACTACGGAACATCAGGAAATGTTCTTGTTACAATTGCAAATGAAAAAGGATATTTCGAAGATGAAGGTATCACAATCGAGCCAGTGCAGGCAAATGCTAATGCAAGTGCAATGCAGCTCCTTTCAACAGGAAAAGTTGATGTAGTATCAAACTCAGGAACATCTAACCCATTGCAGCAGATCGCTCAGGGTGTTGACATTTCTGTATTTGGTGGTCACATGATCGAAGGTTGTATGCCAGTTATCGCTTTGCCAGATACGGAATGGAATGGAATCGAATCATTCCTTGGACAGAAAGTTGCTGTTAACCCAAGTTACTTTGCATTTACAGGTGCAGTTATGGAATTAGACGGTGTAGAAGATCCTATGACAGCTGTAGAATGGACAGTTTTCTCTGATTACAACGATGCTTTAGCAGCAGTAGTTCGTGGTGAAGTGAAGTATGCACTTATGGGAACAGGTCAGGTTCAGTCTGTAAAAGAAATGGAAAAGAATGGCGAAATCAAGATCGTAAGCTACCAGAGTGAAATTATGGAAAACTATTCTTGCTGCCGTATGGTTGCACAGACAAGCTGGATCAATGAAAATCCAAATACTGTAAAAGCAATCTGCCGTGCATTACTTCGCGCACAGTCATGGTATGAAGCAAACAAAGAAGAAGCAGTTAAATTACATGCAGCTGCAACAAATACAACAGAAGAATATGTTTCTGCATTTATGATGGATGATGTACACTACTTTGTAAGTGTTGACCCATTGAAAGATGGTGTTGTTCGTGCATGGAATATCCTTGATGCTACAGGATTCCTTGGCGACGACAACAAGATTGATATCTTAGATCACATTAATACAGAGTTGTATGAAGAAGCATTGAAAGAAGCTACAGAATTATATGGAGAAGAAGCTCCTGATTTCTACGAAGCACAGCTTAAATTCTTCGAAGAACACAACAAATAGAACTACGAGGAGATAGGTATATGAAAACGATAAAGGCATTTATAAAAAAATATTGGATTACGTTTTTAATATTCCTGAGTTTCGTACTGTTGTATATTTGGGGAACGACTTATGGTAATTTGAATCCATATCTCTTCCCATCAACAGATAAGATTGAGGCTGCCTTTATTGCCAGCAAAGACCAGTTGTTCGGTCACATGATCGCGTCGTTCAAATTACTGATTCCTTCAGTTATTATTTCTTTGTTTGTAGCCTTGTTATTAGGTGTAATCATGGGAATGAATCAGAGGGTGCGTGAAGTACTTCACCCAGTAATTTATGCGTTCAGTGTGATTCCGTCAATTTTGTTGTCACCATTTGTATTATTGATGGCGCCAACATTGTTTTCAGCTTCCATATTTTTGATTGTTTACAATATTGTATGGGCAACCTTATTTGCGACAATTACAGGTATCATGACAATTGACAAACGTTATCTGGATAAAGCAGCGACACTGGAATTAAAGGGATTCAAGCGGTTGATCAAGGTGATTCTTCCAGCGGCAAGTCCGTCGATTATGGCTGGATTTGTGAATTCTCTCCGCAGTTCGTTTGTAATGCTTGTCTATGCAGAAATGTATGGTGCAGGAGAAGGTATGGGATTCTTCGTAAAGAATTATGCTGAACTGGGAATCTTTGCAAATACCTGGGTAGGATTTGTGTTCATGGTAATCGTTTTGGTTATTGTAATGCAATTCTTTGAAAAATTGAAAAATCACTTGCTGAAATGGACAATTGATTAATGAGGAGGAGGACGTGATGTCCTCCTTTTTCTATTGTGGGGGATGTGGAGAGTGCAGTTTCTGGTATTCTTTTGGTGAGATACCGTACTCTTTTTTGAAGGCGCGGTAGAAGCTAGAGTAGTCCTTGAAACCACAGAGAATCTGGGCGTCAGAAATACTATTGCGGCTTGCGATGGCATCACTTGCCATGGCGAGCCGTTTTTTTAGGATGTACTGATGAATGGACAAGCCGAAGTTCGCCTTGAAAATATGTGCAATGTGATATTTGCTCACAAAAAAAACAGAAGAAAGGTGATCCAAAGTCAAGTCTTCTTCGAGATGATCACCAATGTAGGCGCGCAGTTGCTCATAGAGGGACTTGTTTGACGGCGCCGGCAGAGCATGTGTCTGTTCGTAGGCGGTACGGTTTAGATATAGAATCAAATAGCTGATGTGATTGTGCAGCATGGAATCTTTGGCAAAACGGTTGGAATGGAATTCCTCGATAAGCTGCCACATCTTTGCATAAATTGCGTTTCTTGTAAATACGTCTGTGTGAAACAGAAAATAATTTTTTGGTTCGGCCTTTTGCAGCAAGTAATCACAGCCAGGTGTAGTTTGCAATAGTTGTTCGAAATACGCGTGGTCAAGTCCAAAGACAAAATATTTGCATGCAGCTGCCTCACGAGAGAGATGGATATGATGTTGGATTCCTGGCATAAGTAGAAGAACATCGCCTTGTTGAAGGGAGAGGGTGTCTTTTTCTATACGCATAGTAGTGTGTTCAGATGATATGACATAGAATTCATAATAATCGTGGGTGTGATAAGCGTTATTTATTAGTTGGGGGTCGTTGTAATACCCAATTTCAAAGTGCTCTTTCATGGTGAAAATTCTCCTTCATATGATAGAAAAAGCATATCATGAAAACGCAACTTTTGCAATGTTATGGACAACTGCGTCAATGTGATTTTGCAATATTTTCAGATATAATAAAGGCAATGATAATGATGCAAAAGAAGATAGATAAAAGAATGTTTTACATCAAAGGAGGAGAATCAGATGAATGTAACAGAAACGATTCAGAATATGGGAGTAGTACCAGTTGTGGTGCTTCATGATGCGAAGGATGCAGCACCGCTTGCAAAGGCACTTTGTGAGGGCGGACTTCCATGTGCAGAAGTGACATTTCGAACAGATGCGGCAGAAGAATCTATTCGAATCATGACAAGTGAATTTCCAGACATGTTTGTTGGAGCAGGAACAGTACTTACGATTGAACAGGTAGACCGTGCAGTGGCTGCAGGGGCTCAGTTTATTGTCAGCCCAGGATTCGACCCGGAAGTTGTGGATTACTGTATTGAGAAAAATATTCCAATCTATCCAGGTTGTATCACTCCTTCTGAAGTGTCACAGGCAGTAAAGAGAGGATTGAAGGTAGTAAAATTCTTCCCGGCAGAGCAGTTTGGTGGCGTAGCGACAATCAAAGCGATGGCAGCGCCATTTACAGGAGTAAAATTCATGCCGACTGGTGGAGTAAATGCAAAGAATCTGGAAAGTTATCTTTCATGTGATAAGATTGTCGCATGTGGCGGAAGCTGGATGGTAAAAGGAGATCTGGTGAAAGCTGGCAAATTTGACGAGATTAAGACATTAGTACAGGAAGCTGTACAGCTTGTTGCAGATATTAGAAAATAGTCGGAAGATAAGGAGAATATGATTATGGAATTGAATTTAAGACCAGCAAGTGAGTGCAAATACGATGCTGTTTCTTTGGGAGAAGTTATGCTTCGTCTGGATCCAGGTGAAGGAAGAATCCGTACAGCGAGACAGTTCCGCGCATGGGAAGGCGGCGGAGAGTACAATGTAGTTCGTGGACTTCGCAGATGCTTCAAGCTGAATACTGCAGTCATCACAGCATTTGCTGACAACGAGATTGGTATGCTGATGGAAGATTTCATCCTGCAGGGTGGTGTTGATACATCATTGATCAAATGGATGAAGACAGATGGTATCGGAAGAACTTGCCGTAATGGTATTAACTTCACAGAACGTGGATTTGGAATTCGTGGCGCAGTAGGTTGTTCAGATCGAGCAAATACAGCAATTTCAAAAGCAACACCAGAAGATTTTGACTTTGACTATATTTTTGGAACATTAGGAGTTCGTTGGCTGCACACAGGTGGTATCTATGCAGCACTTTCAGAGCAGTCTTGCGAGACAGTACTTGCAGCAATCAAGACAGCTAAGAAATATGGAACCATTGTATCTTATGACTTGAACTATCGTCCATCTATGTGGAGTGCGATTGGCGGTCAGGCAAAGGCACAGGAAGTGAACAAGGAAATCGCTAAATATGTAGACGTTATGATTGGAAATGAAGAAGATTTCACAGCTTGTCTTGGATTTGAGATTGAAGGAAACGACGCAAATCTGAAAGAATTGAACATCGAAGGTTACAAGAAGATGATCAATGAAGCGGTGAAGACATATCCGAACTTTAAGGCAGTAGCAACGACACTTCGTGAAGTGAAAACAGCGACAGTCAATGACTGGAGCGCACTTTGCTGGGCTGGCGGTGAAATTTACAAAGCAAAAGACTATAAAGGTCTTGAAATCATGGACCGTGTTGGTGGCGGAGACTCTTTCGCTTCTGGACTTATCTATGGTTTGATGACAACGGGTGATGCTGAGATCGCAGTAAATTATGGAGCAGCACATGGAGCTCTTGCCATGACTACACCTGGTGATACAACAATGGCCAGCAAGAAAGAAGTAGAAGCAATTATGGGCGGAGCAGGCGCTCGCGTGCAGAGATAAGAAAATTACTGCAAACATATGGCAGCTCTTTTGTACAAAATCAAGCCACAGACCGGGCGCACCGAATTGGGCAGACTAGGAAGGTGTCGGTTTATAAGTTGATTGCCAGAGATTCGATTGAAGAAAAGATTGTGAAAATGCAGGAGCGAAAGAAAGATTTGGCAAACGAAGTTTTAAGTGGTGAGATGGGCGGAATTGCCGGGCTTACAAAGGAAGAATTGATGGAACTAATTCAGTAGATGAATGTGGCGGTCGGAGTGCTCCGGCCGCCTTTTTAAATGTGGAATACATTTGCTTTTTGAAAATGTAGATGGGTATACAGAAACAAAACATCGTCGTCCTGCAGTACGGTATTTCCATTTGGAATAATGACTTTTCCTTGTCGGCGCATCAATACGATGATGGAATGGCGAGAAATATCGAGGTCTCGAATGCGAAGACCAATCCATGGATTGCTGCCTTCCAACACAATTTCTTTCAGTTTGATGTGTTCTTGCGCATCATACGGCTCGGCACCGAGAACCATGATATCGTCAACAAGTAGCTTCAAATCTCCACGAGGAATCAGAATATGTCCATTACGTTTGATAACTGCGATAATGACACCGGCCGGCAGTGCAAGCTGGGCGATGGTCTTGCCAACCCAATTATCGTTTTCGACCAAATGAATCTTGATAAAGTGGATGTCTTCCTCATGCCCGTATTCGCTGCTTTGCTTAATCTGTGAATACTGTTCGACAAACCCGGCAGAAATAATACCGGTAGGGATAGCTACCATACCTACACCTAGAAATGTAATGAAAATACTAAGTGCCTTTCCAAGCGGTGTAATTGGGTAAATATCGCCATAGCCAACCGTAAGAAGCGTGGAGGCAGCCCACCAGATTCCAGAGAAGGCATTTTTAAATACTTCAGGCTGCGCGTCGTGTTCCAAGCTGTACATGCACAGGCTGGAAGCTAACATTAGTACTGAAATAATGAAAACGGAAGAAACCAGTTGCTGACTTTTGCCGGAAATTACTTCATTAATTACGTTCAATGAATCGTAGTATGCTGTCACGCGGAACAGACGGAAGATTCGTACGATTCGGAACATTCGAAATACAGCGGCTCCCGATGGAAAAAAGATCGGGAGAAAATATGGGAGAAAGGATAGGAGATCCACAATCCCGGTGAAGGAAAATATATATTTTCGAAGTGCTTCTTTTTCTGTTAAGCCTAAGAAATGAAAGCGGGCAGTTAATAGACGCAAAACGTAGTCTATGAAAAAGCCGATTACAGTGATTTCTTCTAACATAAGCAGCACAGAACCAAAGGGTTCTCTGAATTCCTGAAACGTATAAAGAATGCTTACAATGAGATTTAAAATAATACATCCTGCATTCCAGAAATCATAGGCGCGGCTGATGTGATCAATGTCATTGCCGACTTCTACGATTTCATAGACACGTTTTCTATAATTATTCCATGTTGTATTCATAAGTTTGTCTCAATTTCCTTATTCTCGGATCTGACCATCACCGAAAATAATGTATTTTGTTGTTGTCAATGCCTCGAGTCCCATAGGTCCCCGCGCATGAAGCTTCTGGGTGCTGATACCGATTTCCGCTCCGAAGCCAAATTCAAATCCATCCGTAAATCGAGTCGATGCGTTGACATAAACTGCGGCTGCGTCGACATATTCCTGGAATGTTAATGCGTTGTGATAATTCTCAGTAATGATTGCTTCCGAATGGCCAGTATTATATTTGTTGATGTGCGCGATGGCTTCCTCCAGGGAAGCAACAATCTTGACAGAAATAATCAAATCCAAATATTCCGTTCCCCAGTCCTCTTCTGTGGCAGGAAGCAAGTCAGGAACGATAGCACGGGCAGCCTCATCACCGCGGATTTCTACATGCTTTTGTGATAAGCATGCGCAGATTGCTGGAAGAGCTTTCTCCGCAATTCTTTCGTGGATGACTAAGGATTCGCAGGCATTGCATACTCCTGTTCGCTGTGTCTTAGCATTTTCTATGATATTGACAGCCATCGAAAGATCTGCAGACTCATCAACAAAAATATGACAATTTCCGGTTCCAGTTTCAATGACTGGAACTGTGCTGTGATTGACAACATTGTCAATCAGTGATTTTCCACCGCGCGGAATCAATACGTCAATGTAGTCTCTAAGACGCATCATTTCTTCTACATGTTCCCGGCCGGTATCCTCAACCAGAATCACTGCATCCTTTGAAATGCCTGCCTTTTGTAAACCAGTCTTCAAAACTTCTACAATCGCTTTGTTGGAGTGGATGGCATCCTTTCCCCCTCTAAGGATTGTGACATTTCCTGTCTTCAGGCAGAGCCCAAAAGCATCTGCTGTGACGTTCGGGCGGGATTCATAAATGATTCCGACTACCCCAAGTGGCACACGTTTTACGCCGATCTGAAGTCCGTTTGGACGCTTTTTCATAGAGAGTACTTCGCCGATTGGGTCAGCGAGATCAGCAATCTGTCTAAGCCCGACCGCCATTCCATCGATGCGCTGAGGAGTCAGACGGAGACGGTCAACAAGTGACGCCTTCATGCCGTTTTCCTGAGCAACTAGAACATCTTTTTCGTTTTCTGTTAAAAGAAAATCAGTCTGAGCAATGAGCTCTTCTGCGGCAAAGCGCAGTCCGGCATTCTTCTGGTCTTGTGTCAGGTATTGTATCAGTTTTGCAGCATCCTTTGCCTGCTTGCCGAGCATTTCCATATAACTCATGGCAGATGACTCCTTTCTATAAAGAGATTAAATCGTTAAGAATAAGGTTCCGATATCTTCGCCGTTCATGATACGCGAGAGATTATGAATGTCATCACCGTTAGCGATGATCATGTCAGCTCCGGCTGCATTTGCCATCTTTGCAGCTCTGAGTTTGGTTGCCATACCTCCGGTTCCGACAGATGAACCGGCACCTTTTCCCATTTTTTCTAAGTTTTCGTCAATTTTATCCACAAGATGGATAAATTCAGCATTAGCATTTTGGCGTGGATCGTCGGTAAACAATCCGTCGATATCACTGAGAAGAACCAATAAATCAGCATCTACAAGCATGGTAACGTAAGCAGACAGTGTGTCATTATCTCCAAAGTTACCATAAGAAGATTCATCTGCTGAAATTGCGTCGTTTTCATTTACAATAGGAACTACGTTCAATGAGAGTAGACGGTTAAATGTCTGACGAGCGTGCATTGCACATTCTTCGTTGGAAACAGATTCTTTTGTCAGCAATACCTGTGCTGTAAGCGCGCCATATTCGCCAAATAATTTCTCATAAATCATCATAAGGCGACCTTGCCCGACAGCGGCACAAGCCTGGCGGCTTGGCAGATCCTTCGGAACTTCGTCGAAACGAAGAATATTCTTGCCAATGCCAATTGCTCCAGATGAAACTACGATGACTTCCTTTCCCTTACCGCGAAGGTCAACCAGAATCCTTACAAATTTTTCTAATTTTTCAAGGTTAATATTTCCAGTTTCACCGTGCGTAATTGTAGAAGTACCGATTTTGATTACAATTCTCTTTTTATCTTTAATAGATTCTCTAAAATTCATGCCATTTTCCCTCAATCTTTTATCCTTTTGCTTCTTAACATTTTACCACTTTACATTGCTTTGTCAATTTAATCTTTTTATCGCTTTTGGTGGTTGTAAGTGTTGAAAAGATGAGTACAGAATGATACCATAAAATCATCTTATTACATTTCAAAAAATCATTTTAAAAACATGTCTAAATCATAAGGAGGCCTAGATGCTTTATCAGAAAATTCAGGAAGAGTATGTTGTTATCGTGGAGAAAATCCGAACCTTGGAGGATGAGTTATCAAAATTGCCGGAGGGGAAATTAATTTGTGCGCGTTCTAAGAAGCATTATAAATGGTGGAACAGCGACGGTCATCAGAAGGTTTATATTCCGAGAAAAGAGCGAGCGTTGGCAGAACAGTTGGCGAAGAAGAAATATTTGACCCTGGAATTGGAGGAACTGCAGAAAGAGAAAAATGCAATGGAAAGTTATTTGCGACACCATTCTTTGGAAAGCGGGCGCGGGGAACAACTGTTTCTAGAGCATGCAGGATATCGGGAATTATTGGAGCCTTATTTGCGCCCACAATCCTTAAGCCTGTGGGAATGGGAAAAGCAAGAGTATGATAAGAACTTAGTTTACCCAGAGCACTTGATCCATCAGACAAGCAAAGGAATATTTGTGCGATCTAAATCAGAGGCAATGATTGTGCATTGCTTGTATATACACAGAATTCCTTTTCGGTATGAGTGTGCGCTATGGCTTGGACAAGGGAAGATATATCCAGATTTTACAATTCGCCATCCCGATACAGGAGAAGTTGTGTACTGGGAACATTTCGGAATGATGGATGATTCAGCATATGCAAAAAAAGCTTTTTCAAAGATGGAACTTTACAATTCCCACGGCATTCTGCCATCCATTCATTTGATTACAACTTTTGAAACTCGCGAATATCCACTGAATTATGAAGTGATTGAAAACAAAATACGAGAACACTTCTTATAAAAAGTGGTGGGAGTTTCCAGGGCAACTCCAAGAAGGTAGTGGGAGTAGCTGGGGCGGCGCGCGGGCCGCCCGGGAAACTCCAAGAAAGTAGTGGGGTAGCTAGGGCGGCACCCGGGCCGCCCAGGAAACTCCGGAAGAGTGGATGGGGTAGCTGAGGCGGCGCCCGGGCCGCCCAGGAAACTCCGGAAGAGTAGTGGGG
>CAZYCT010000077.1:0-10385 GCA_964646135.1 uncultured Coprococcus sp.
CATTATTGGAGACCGTGATGGTGTTCCAGGACCAGCTATCGCAGAATGTGCAAAGACAGCTGGAGCTGAAGTTATTTTTTCTGTAACAGAATGTTTTGTCTGAACTAGCGCAGGCGCAATGGATCTTGAAAATCAGAAGAGGGTATTAGAATTCGCTAATGAATTTGGCGCAGAAAACCTTGTAGTATTACTCGGTGCTGCTGAAGGCGAAGGATCAGGCCTCGCTGCTGAAACAGTAACAGCAGGTGACCCTACATTTGCAGGTCCATTGACAGGAGTCCAGCTTGGACTCACAGTATTCCATGTATGCGAACCAGATGTTAAGGAAGAATTTGACGAAGCCGTTTATGATGAACAGGTAGGTATGATGGAAATGGTACTTGATGTTGATGATATCGTAAGCGAAATGTCAGCAATACGTGATGAATTCTGTAAGTATTTATAGAAATTAAAATTTGAAACACTATTTCGGATTTTGGGCGGTGAAGTAAATACTTACCTCACCGCCTTTTCGTTATAATATTTTCTTTTTGTTATAAGAGAAGTAGAGATTACTTATCCCTAGAAAAGGGGCAAATTAGGAAAGGTGGACACTTACGATGAACAGTGTAATTAAAGGAGCAAGTTATGTACTTGCACATACTCCTCAGATGGTATTATATAACGGAACAACTCAGACAACTGAAAAGATTGTTAACCCAGAATCTGAATATTTGAAAGAATTACCAAATCATCTTCGTTCATATGAAGAATGTGTAAATTACTGGCCAAACCAGGTTTACATTGGTAATGCTCATCCAGATGAATTAGCTGAAGTAGAATTCCCATACTACGACAAAGTTAAAGAAGGCGCTGAAAGATTTGGAAAATATGGCGAAATTATGCCAGAAGAAGAATTCCTTCTCTTGGTTCAGGCTGTTGACGTGTTCGAAGTAGTTAAATTAGATAAAGAATTTGTAGCTGCTCATAAAGATGCTTTTGCAGCAAACCCAATCATTGGTGAAGATCTTGTTGCTAAAATCGAAGAAGGTATCGATGCAGCTGAAATCGAAAAATTAGTAAATGAAGAACACTCAGAGCCACTTTACCATGCTGGCAAATTAGTTGGATGTGTAAAGAGAGCACATGACGTTGACGTTAACCTTTCTTCTCATGTAATGCATGAAAACTTAATGAGTAAAGCTACTAGCGTACTTGCATTATTATATGCTGTAAGAAACGCTGGAGTTGATAAGAATGATATCGAATATGTAATCGACTGTGCTGAAGAAGCATGTGGAGATATGAACCAGAGAGGTGGCGGTAACTTTGCAAAAGCTGCTGCTGAAATCGCTGGACTTATGAACGCTACAGGATCTGATACACGTGGATTCTGTGCTGGACCAGCTCATGCTTTAGTAGAAGCTGCTTCACTTGTTGCTGCTGGAACATACAAAATGGTTGCAGTAACATCTGGTGGATGTACAGCTAAATTAGGTATGAATGGTAAAGACCATGTTAAAAAAGGTCTCCCAGCTCTTGAAGACTGTTTAGGAGGATTCTGTGTAATCCTTTCTCAGAATGACGGTGTAAACCCAGAAATCAACCTTGAAATTCTTGGACGTCATACAGTAGGTACAGGATCTGCTCCACAGATGGTAATCGGATCTCTTACAGGTGACGCTCTTGACAGAGTAGGTATGAAGATTACAGATATCGACAAATATTCTCCAGAAATGCAGAACCCAGATATCACAAAACCAGCAGGTGCTGGAGATGTTCCTCTTGCTAACTACAAGATGATCGGTGCTCTTGCAGTAAAACGTGGAGAAATTGACAAAAAAGAACTTGCTTCATTCCCAGCTAAACACGGTTTAACAGGATGGGCTCCAACACAGGGACATATCCCATCAGGTGTTCCATATGTAGGATTTGCAAGAGAAGATATCCTTGCAGGAAAGATTAAAAATGCTATGATCATCGGTAAAGGATCATTGTTCCTTGGACGTATGACAAACTTATTTGATGGTTGTTCATTTGTAATCCAGGCTAATACTGGTGCACAGGATAAGAGCGGAGTATCTGAAGAAGAAGTTAAAGGATTAATCGCTAAAGCTATGAAAGATTTTGCTGCAACATTAATGGCAGAATAGAGAGGTGGACTAATTATGGCAAACGGAATTGAAAAAATTATTGCCAACACCTTTATGGAAATGGCTCAGGGATTAGAAACAGGAAGTTTCGGAAAACGTCCTAAAATCGCTTTAACAGGTATGGGTAGCGAACATGGCGAAGAAAACGCAATGGCTGCTGCTGTTGCTGCAGCTAAAGATGGTATCGACGTATATTACATCGGTTCATTAGAAGCTGAAGGCGTTATCACTGTAAAAGTTGCTGATGACGAAGAAGGCCATAAGAAAATGGAAGAAATGCTTAAGAACGGTGAAGTAGACGGTGCTGTAACAATGCACTTCCCATTCCCAATCGGTGTTTCTACAGTTGGACGTGTTGCTACACCAGCTAAAGGCAAAGAAATGTTTGTTGCAAATACAACAGGAACTTCAAGTACAGACCGTATTGAAGGTATGGTTAAAAATGCAGTATATGGTATTATCGCAGCTAAAGCTTGTGGTAATCCAAACCCAACAGTTGGTATCTTGAATGTTGACGGTGCTCGTCAGACAGAAAAAGCTTTAAAACAGCTTTCAGAAAATGGATATCATATTGACTTTGCAGAATCAGGACGTGCTGATGGTGGATGCGTAATGAGAGGAAATGATATCCTTCAGGCTTCTCCAGACATCATGGTTACAGATTCTTTAACAGGAAATATCCTTGTTAAGATGCTTTCTTCATTCAATACAGGTGGAAGCTTCGAAGCAACAGGATTTGGATATGGACCTGGTATCGGAGAAGGATATGAACAGTTAGTTATGATCGTTTCTCGTGCATCTGGCGCTCCAGTTATCGCAAATGCTATCCGTTACGCAGCTCAGCTTGTAAAAGGAAAAGTATTTGAAGTAGCTAAGGCTGAATTTGCGGCAGCTAAGAAAGCTGGATTCAAAGAAATCTGCGAATCTGTAAAAGCTAAACCAGCAGCTGCAGCTGAAGAAGATGTAAAACAGCCACCAAAAGAAGTAGTTACAGCTCAGATTCCAGGTATTGAAGTAATGGATCTTGATGATGCCGTTAAAGCTCTCTGGAAGATTGGTGTATATGCTGAAAGTGGTATGGGTTGTACAGGACCAATCATTCTTGTTTCTGATGCAAACCTTGCAAAAGCTGAAGAACAGCTTAAAGCAACAGGATATATTGGATAGTAAAACAACTATACTTATATATGAAAATAGAACCTTGATTTCAAGGTTCTATTTTTGTATATAAGAAATGCTTGATTTTTATGTATAAAAAGAGTAATATTGCTCGTGGATTAAACTATTGAAAATAATGGAGGATTATATGGATACACAATTGCTTATGAAGACAGCTGTATTAGCTGGTGAATTGATGTTAAGCAGTGGAGCAGAAACATACCGAGTAGAGAATACAATGTATTTGATGTTAAATACAGCGGAAGATATAGAGTTGGCTGAAGTGTTTGTAATTATGACAGGAATTACGGCAACTTTGAAGGTGAAAGATAGGAATAGTATTTCTTATGTAAAACGTGTAAATAGCCGTATTACAAACATGAATTGTATTTTAGAGGTTAATAGTATATCCAGGGCATATTGCAGTCGTGAGATGTCCTTGGAAGAAGCATACCAAAAATTGAAATCCATTCAAAAGAAGGTATATACAGATTTCGAAAAGAATTTGGCAGTAATAGGAATTTGTGTTGGATTTGCGGTGTTCTTTGGCGGCGCGGTGATGGATGTGTTTGCGACATTGCTTGTTGGAATTTTTTTAACGTTTTGTATTACTATTGGAGAAAAATTACATTTTCAATCTTTTCTTCAAGATGTATTTAATTCATTCGGAATTGCGTTTGCAAGTATTATCTTATATGTAGTTTTGAAAGATATAAATCTAGATACTGTGATTATATCATCTATTATGCCGTTGGTTCCCGGAGTTGCGATTACAAATGCAGTAAGAGATACTTTGCAAGGGGATTATATTTCAGGATGTGCCCGAATTTTAGAGGCATTTTTAAATGCTGCTGCAATAGCGATTGGAATAGCGCTTGGAATATTGAGTATTGGAAGTATGGTATTTTAGAAAGGAGAGAATGTGAATATGATGTCTATAATAATAAGAATTCTAGGCGTTTTTTTGAGTATTTTTGCATTTTCAGTTTATTTGGAAACACCGAAAAAACATATAGTGAAAGCAGGATTTATTGCTTCGATAGGTGGAATGATTTATTTGATTTGCACTAATTTAGAATTGGGAGAAATTTGGGCATCCTTTCTTTCAGCGCTTGCTGTTGCCTTTGTATCCCATGTGTTTGCGAGAATATTTAAAACACCCGTTACACTGTTTTTGGTTGCTGGAATCTTGCCGACTGTTCCAGGTGCAGGAATGTATCGAACCGTACATCATATTTTGATAAAGGACGAAGTTATGGCAGCTTATTACATGATGCAGACTTTGGAGATTGCAGGTGCAATAGCTTTAGCTATTTTTCTGATGGATTCGATTTTCCGTGCAGCTCAAGTTGGTGAGTGGAGAGCATTAATACTTAAGCATGTACACAAAGCAGACTTGAAGTAAAATTAAGAATATGGTATCATGAAGGTTAGAAGAAAATTACAATTCACATAAAGGAAGGAACAAGAAATGAGTAAAGTTAGAACAAGATTTGCGCCAAGTCCAACAGGAAGAATGCATGTTGGTAATCTTAGAACAGCGTTATATGCATACTTGATTGCAAAACATGAAGACGGAGATTTTATGCTTCGCATCGAAGATACAGATCAGGAACGATATGTGGAAGGTGCGATTGATATTATTTATAGAACCATGGAAAAGACTGGCTTAATTCATGATGAAGGGCCAGATAAAGATGGTGGTGTGGGACCTTATGTACAGAGTGAACGTCAAGCGGCAGGCATTTATATGGAATATGCTAAAAAGTTAATTGAACAAGGCGATGCTTACTACTGTTTTTGTGACAAAGAACGTTTGGAATCTCTTAAGACAGCGGTGTCAGAAGATGGCACACAGATTGTAAGCTATGATAAACATTGTTTACATTTGAGTAAAGAAGAGATTGAGGCAAATTTAGCTGCTGGTAAGCCATATGTTATTCGTATCAATATGCCGACAGAAGGAACTACAACATTCCATGATGAGATTTATGGAGATATCACCGTTCCGAATGCAGAATTAGATGATATGATTTTGATTAAATCAGACGGATACCCAACATATAATTTTGCAAATGTAGTAGATGATCATTTGATGGGAATTACACATGTTGTTCGTGGAAATGAATACTTGTCATCTGCACCAAAGTACAATCAACTTTACAGAGCTTTTGGTTGGGAAGTTCCAGTATATGTGCATTGTCCACTGATTACAGATGAAACACATAAGAAATTGAGCAAGCGTTCTGGACATTCTTCTTATGAAGATTTATTAGAACAGGGATTTGTAAGCGAAGCCATTGTAAATTATGTGGCATTACTTGGTTGGTGTCCACAGGATAATCGTGAAATCTTTTCACTTCAGGAATTGGTAGAAGCATTTGACTTCCATCATATGAGCAAATCACCAGCTGTCTTTGATACACAAAAATTAAAATGGTTGAACGGCGAATATTTAAAAGCCATGGATTTTGACCGTTTCTATGAAATGGCAGAACCATATTTGAAAGAAGTGATTACGAAAGATTTGGATCTTAAGAAGATTGCTGCTTTGATTCAGAGTCGTATAGAGGTATTTACAGATATCAAGGATCAAATTGATTTCTTTGAGAGCTTGCCAGAGTATGACACAGCAATGTATTGTCATAAGAAGATGAAGACGAATGAAGAGACATCTTTGGAAGTTTTGAAAGAGATTCTTCCGAGATTGGAAGCGCATGAAGATTACAGTAACGATGCATTGTTTAACGTGTTAAAAGAGTTTGCAGCTGAAAAAGGTGTTAAGAATGGCTATGTAATGTGGCCAGTGAGAACTGCTGTCTCTGGAAAGCAGAACACACCAGGAGGTGCGACAGAAATTATGGAAATTCTTGGAAAAGAAGAGTCTGTTGCACGTATCAAAAAGGCAATTGAATTGCTCGAAAAATAGGACTTAAACAATGGGGTTTAATAAAGAACAAGAAGAAGCCATTTCCCATGGAGAAGGGCCGTGTATGGTCCTTGCTCCACCGGGATCGGGCAAGACTATGGTTGTTACACATAGAACCTGTCGATTGATTGAGCAGCTACATGTTCCACCAGAACAGATTCTGGTGATTACGTTTACTAGATATGCTGCACGAGAGATGAGAGAACGCTTTGAGATGTTGACGAGCGGAAAAGAGTATCCGGTCACATTTGGAACATTTCACAGCGTTTTTTATCATATTTTGAGATGTGAATACGGCATCAATGCTTCGAATCTGATGGCGGAGAAAGATACATTTTCTTTGGTGAAGCAGATTGTGGATCATATGTATATTGAATCTGAGATAGAGATGGAAGACGACGAGGAGTTTGTTTCTGAATTAATGCAGGAGATAGGTATTGTAAAAAACAATCTATATCGTTTAGAAGATTTTAAAAGCAAATACTTGAATCAGTCTGAATTTACAGAACTGTTTCGAACATATGAGGAAGAAAAAAGGAAGCGACATCGCTTTGACTTTGATGATATGCTGGTACAATGTTATGCATTGTTTAAGAAATTTCCAGATAAGTTGGAAAAATGGCAAAATAGATTTTTTCATGTATTAGTGGATGAATTTCAGGATATCAATAAAGTCCAGTATGAAGTTTTACGCATGCTGACTGCAAAGAATCGAAATTTATTTGTAGTTGGAGACGATGATCAATCTATTTATGGATTTAGAGGTGCATGTCCGGAGTTGATGTTTCAATTAAAAGAGGATTACAGCGAACTAAGGATTATTTCCTTGATGATAAACTATCGTTCAACAGAATTCATAACAAATGCGGCAGGAAGAATGATTTTTCACAATCAGAATCGATATAAGAAAGGCGTAACGTCTTTTCGAGGGAGTGGGAAAAGTGTTCACATTCAAGAAACAAAAAATGAGTTAGAAGAGAGCCGGTATATTGTAGCTGGGATTGAAAAGGATATTGCAGATGGGATTTGTCCTTCAGAAATATGCGTATTGTTTCGCGCAGGAGTGCAAGCGAGAGTTTTGACAGAGACGTTACAGGAACATCACATCTCGTTTCAAATGAAAGAATACATATCTAATATCTATCAACATTTTATTTCGAAAGATATAATTGCATATATGAAACTTGCCATGGGAAAGCGTCATAGATCTTTGTTTTTGACCATATGCAATCGGCCAGTTCGTTATCTCTCTAGGAGTTGTATGTGCAAGGAAGAGATTTCATTTGAAGATTTGCGTAAGTATAATGAAGAGAAAGAGTGGATGCAGGATATTATTGACCAGTTTGATGTAGATATTCGGATGATGGAACATATGGCCCCATTTGCGGCGGTACAGTACATTCGTAAAAAGATTGGTTATGATGATTTTTTAAAACAGTATGCGAAAGAGAAGTGCATTCCTATCGAACAATTGATAGAAGTGCTCAGTGAATTTGAAAATCGTTGTAGAGAATATAGAACTTATGAAGATTTTCTACAGCATATTTCTTCTTATACTGAGGAGTTGGAGGAACAAAATAAAGAGAGGCGCGCTGGTAAAGAAGTAGACCTGGGTAAGGTTCAACTTATGACGATGCACGCTTCTAAAGGGCTGGAATTTCAGTCGGTTTATATATTACATGCAAATGAAGGAGAGGTCCCTTACCAAAAAGCAAGGACAGAATGTGAAATAGAGGAAGAGAGAAGAACATTTTATGTGGCCATGACCCGTGCGAAAGATAAGCTGGATATCACATATTTGCTAGAAAAAAATGAGAAGGCGATTAAGCCTTCTAGGTTTGTGAACGAAATTTTAGGACAAGCTTCGAAGTAGAAACTTGTCCTAAAAAATGTCGCTATTTTGTAGATTCTTCAAATTCTTGTGTATCTAACCATTCGTCAAATTTGTCTGCTGCCAGATCATATTCTTCATCATCTTCAATATTGAAAAGTTGGTGATCATCACCACCGGTAGCATCGCGTTCAAAGCGGTAAAGCCATACTTCACCATCTTCATACAGTGGTTCATCATTATCATCAAGTGGAAGAAGCGCGATGTAATCTTTTGAATCAGATTCGAATACTACAAGAATTTCGCATTTGACTGGTTCGTCTTCTATTGTAAGTGTGACATATTCTGGTAAAAGTGTGCTGTTACTCATTCTTGGATCCCCCTTAAAGTCGCATATATACTACAATGTATCAGAGAATGACAGGATTTGCAAGGGGAAAACTATTGACATTGTTTACAAAAAAGTTAAAATAGATACATGATTAAAGGAGGAGGCAGATATGCAGAAGCGAGGTCTGGTATTTTTGTTATTGATAACTTTGTTCGTTATAAGTTCTGGTTGTAAGCAGAATGTAGGTACCAGTGAAGATAATGCAATTATTGAAGATGAACCGGAAGTTGTTTCCTATAAGTTTGGGTTCAGCTGTATCACAATGGAGAATCCCTACTTTATTACTTTGGAACAGGCGTTGCGCGATGAACTAGAGATGGAAGGGCATACATTACTTTCAGCAGATCCAGAATTAGATGTGGAGCGACAGATCGAACAGATAAATTCGATGATATCGGATGGGATTGATGCAATTTTTCTATGTCCAGTAGAATGGGATAAGATTACACCTGCACTAGAAAGTCTGGAAAAGGCTGGAGTAAAAGTGATAAATATCGATTCACAAGTGAAGGCATTGGAGTATATTGATGCATATATTGGATCAGATAATGTAGAAGCTGGACGAATTTGTGCCAAGGATCTTGTAGAGATGTGTCCGGATGGTGGAAAGATTGCAATTTTGGAAAGTCCTTCACAGAATTCTATTAATGAACGAATTACAGGGTTTGAAAAGGAAATTGCAGGGAAAGGTTTTGAGATAGCAGCTCGCTATGATACAAAAGGTGATTTGAATATAGCAAGGGAGATTATGGAAGAAGTCTTTTCGCAGCAAGAAGATTTGGCTGCAGTGATGTGTGGAAATGATCAGATAGCATTAGGTGCGCTTGTTGCAGCGAACACAAATCATGTTTCGGATGTATTGATTTATGGTGTGGATGGGTCTCCAGACTTAAAAAAAGAATTGAAAAAAGGAACATCGTTGATACGAGGAACCAGTGCGCAATCTCCAATTAATTTAGGAAGAGATGCAGCAAAGCTTGGAATGGCAATTCTCGAAGGAAATGATTATGAAAAAATATCTTACGAAAGTGTATTTTTTATTACTGCAGATAATATTGGTATATATGGGATTGACGGTTGGCAATAGGGAAGATTAGAGGCAAGAATGAAGATGAATGTATGGAAACATTTTTGTACGATTACGAATCATAAAGTGCTGGTGATGAAGAATTGTTTTCGTGTTGGACTATATTGGCAGGGGCTTATGCATGATTTGTCAAAATATATGCCATCAGAATTTTGGGTCGGCTGCAAATATTATCAAGGGAATCGAAGCCCTAATAATGCGGAAAGAGAGATTATGGGCTATTCTTCAGCATGGCTTCATCATAAGGGACGCAATAAGCATCATTATGAGTATTGGATTGATTATAGCTTAGAAAAACCGGGACTTGCAGGTATGAAGATGCCTAAAAAGTATGTGATTGAAATGTTTATGGATCGCATAGCAGCTTCAAAAAATTATTTAAAAAAGAATTATACAGATGTAGCACCACTTGAATACTATAAAAATGGATTAGATCATCAAGTGATACATCCTGATACAAGAAAACTTTTAGAAGAACTTTTATATATGTTGGCAGAACAGGGAGAAGAAGCTACATTTACTTATATTAGACAGCAAGTATTGAAAACGAAAGATTATTAATTTATGTAAAGGAAAGACGGATTATGGAATTGATTGATTTCTCAAATATTGATATTACCGGAGAAGCACCGATAACAGAGCCGCAGCGTCAGTATTATTTTATGGCGAAGGCAAAGAAATATGTAGAAGAAAAAGCGAAAGAAGTAGGTCATCCGCTAACATTTTGTGTAACTACATTTGGCTGTCAGATGAATGCAAGGGATTCGGAAAAATTAGTTGGTATTCTTGAACAAATTGGTTACATAGAAAATCCGAATGAAGAAGATGCTGATTTTGTGATTTATAATACATGTACC
>CAZYCT010000078.1:0-10316 GCA_964646135.1 uncultured Coprococcus sp.
ATACTGCCCTACTCCAATTGACTTAGGATCAATTTTTACCAGTTCTGCCAACGGATCCTGCAGTCGACGCGCGATAGATGCCGCACTTCTTTGTCCTACATCAAATTTAGGAAATTCTTCTGTGGCCAATTTACTTGCAGAATAGACTGACGCACCAGCTTCATTTACGATTACATACTGCACTTTCTGAGGAATTTCCTTTAACAGTTCTACAATAAACTGCTCGGATTCTCTGGAAGCCGTTCCATTTCCAAGCGAAATCAACGTAATATGATACTTTGGAATAATATTCTTCAACAAGTCTTTTGCGGCTTGTATTTTCTGTGGTGTAGTCGGTGCTGTCGGATAAATAACGGTCGTTCCAATTACTTTTCCCGTTGCATCCACCACTGCTAATTTGCAGCCTGTACGAAAAGCAGGATCCCATCCAAGCACTACTTGTCCCACAATTGGCGGCTGCATCAGAAGCTGCTCTAGGTTTTTACCGAAAACCTGTATTGCCCCGTCCTCCGCTTTCTCCGTCAGAGAACTACGAATCTCACGTTCAATCGCAGGCATAATCAAGCGCTTGTAGCTGTCCTCAACCACTTCTTTTAACACACTCGTGGTATACGGATTCTCTTTTCGTATTATCTTCTTCTCCAGATAGCGAAGAATCTCCTCTTCCGGTGCCTCGATTTTTACATTCAGGAACTTCTCTTTTTCGCCTCGATTTAAAGCAAGGACACGATGCCCTGCAACCTTCCCAATCGTTTCTGCATAATCATAATACATCTCGTACACAGATTCTGCCTTTTCATCTTTTGCAGAAGAACTTAATACACCCTTTTTCATTGTCAGTTCACGGATACGCGTACGATAATCTGCTTCATCCGAAATCTGCTCCGCCAAAATATCCTTCGCACCTGCAATTGCCTCTGCTGCACTCTTTACTTCCTTTTCTTCAGAAATATACGCTTCTGCCACTTTTTCCAGTGGTTCTTTTATATTTTGCATTACAATCAAAAGCGCAAGTGGCTCCAATCCTTTCTCCTTAGCGATAGTCGCTCTTGTACGTCTTTTTGGGCGGTATGGACGGTACAAATCTTCCACCGTCACCTGCGTCTGTGCCTCCTCAATCTGTCTGCGAAGTTCTGCAGTCAGCTTTCCTTGCTCCTCAATACTAGAAAGCACTTGCGCCTTTTTTTCTTCCAGATTTCTCAAATAATTCAGACGTTCAAACAGCTTTCTCAGCTGTTCATCATCCATGGTTCCATGTGCTTCTTTTCTATATCTTGCAATAAAAGGAATGGTATTTCCTTCATCTATCAAACCAACCGCTGCGTCAACCTGCCAGCGCTTCACGTTCAATTCTTCTGCGATTTTCTGATTAATATCCATTCTTTTCCTAGACCTTTCTTGTTTTTTCTTCCTACATCATATCATACAACCATATATTTTTGAACTCCTCATTTCGCCTCCCCGGCCCTCCTTGAACTTTCTTTTCTTTTATGCTATGATAAACAGTATAAAAAAAATCAATTGTGAAGGGATAAAATTATGAGTACTACGGATAATGAGATTATTTCCAAACAACAACGCAAATCTCTGGAAACCAAGCGCAAAATTTTCCATGCTGCCAAAACGATTCTTCAAAAGCAAGGATATGAGCAGCTTTCTATTAAAAACATCTGTGATGAGGCCGGTGTGTCCAACGGAAGCTTCTATCATCATTTTAAAACCAAAGATGATCTGCTTTCTTACTATATAGAAGAACAGCCGAGCATCAATCCCGATCTTCTGGATCCTCCTTCCAGTGCGGAAGAAGCCAAGATTGGTATTATCCATGTCTATCTTCACTATGCTCAGTATTGCCGTGAACTTGGTGTCGAATTCATGGCCAGCTATTATACACCGAAGAATCAAGCTTTGAATCCCGATATCCGCAGCGCAAGACCTTATCCAATTCTCACCGTAGAAAATTATCTTCAAAAAGCGATTGATTCTGGTGTAATTACACCTTCTGTTCCTTTGGAAGAAATTTTGACCGATATTCGAATGTTAGTAATTGGAAATGTATTTGAATGGTGCCTTCACAATGGGGAAACGGATTTTGAAAAAAATATAAGACGTTCTCTGGGATGTTATTTGGACGGGATTTTTTAACCCGTCTTTTTTTTAACTTTATTTAAAAAGTATTTTAACAACGAAAAAACCTTTCAAGCAAGCGTCCTTGAAAGGTCATCGTTTTTAGAAGGGATTTGCATTATTGGTATTGACTACCTCTTTGTTGTCTTTATTATATTTTATTGTTATCCAAATGTCCAATCACTTATCACGATATAATTATAGATGGATTCTATAACTGTTTCTTGCCATAATCAGGCAAAAAAAACCACTCAAGTAAGCGGCTTGAGTGGTTTACATTTTAGAAGGTTATTTTTCATTATCGGTATTGACTACCTCTTTGTTGTCTTTATTATATTGCATTGTTCCCCATATGTCCAATCGCTTATCGTGATATAGTTATAGACCATTTCTATAATTCAAATAATACTATATGTGCCTATTCAACGATTAGATTAACCCTCGCATTTTCTACATTCATCTGCAGTGCTTTTTTCAAAAAAATCGGTTCTCCGTCAGAGTGCACTGGCAATGGAATCTCTGAATAAAGCTCTGCTTTCTTACATCGATAGATATGCACACCAGATGACAATGTATGCATTCCAAAAAACACGGTTGGAATGATTAATAACGCGTGAATCTTAGCTACATCAGCCACCACGATCAAATCAAGGAAGCCGTCCTCTGCCGAAGCCTTTGGACAGAATTTGCACCCTCCGCCTTCATAAGGAAGATTCATAGCAGTCGCAAAATATGCTTTCTTAAAATTAACTTTTCTATCGTCATCCAGAACTATGGTCATGGGTTTTGGAATACATCGATAGAGACAATGAATAGACAAACTGACATAAGCCAATTTTCCAAGCTTTAATTTATTAAAAAACTTCTTTACCTTTGAGACGCAGATTTCATGGCAAATAGCTGCATCATAGCCCAAACCAGCACTGACACCAAATCGTCTGACTTTATTGTCATATTTCAAAACCCCGACATCGATTTCTTTCCTCCGAGAAGAATGTAATATGATGTCCAGTGCTTTTTGAGAATCTTTTGGAATTCCTAATCCTCTAGCAAAATCGTTCCCAGATCCAATTGGGATATAACCAAGCGTTATCTTATCTGGAAAACAAATTCCTGTCAGTACCTCTCCAATCGTACCATCTCCACCAAGAACCACTAAAGTATGTTCCTCTCCATCCGAAGTTAACGCCTCCGCTATTTGTGTTGCATGGTGCTGGTATTTTGTAAAATACACTTTATACTCTATATTCTTATCTTTCAAAATCACTTCTACGTCATCCCAAACTTGTTTTCCAAGACCTGAACGTGAATTTGGATTAACAATAAATAAATACATACTGTATATTCACTCCTTTTTCTTTTGCAGAACTACACATTCATTATATTTGAGAATATTGCTCCGTGCAATAGTATCACAAATAGCTTCTACAATTTCTAAATTTTTCTTAAAGCTTTCTTCACTTCAGTTGTTTCAAAAATAGTTTAGTGGTATACTGTTCGCTGAAAAGGAAAGACATTATTATTTATTTAAGGGAGTCGATCAACTTGAAAAAGAATGCAGAAAAGTATAAAGATTTTATTCACAAATACAGTCATGCATGGATTTTCCTCTATGGAATTATCTACCTGACATGGTTCAATTGGCTGGAGCGAACTGTCACCAGTGATTTTTCCCTTATCTATTCTCCGATTGACAGTTATATTCCATTCATTGAATTTTTTATTGTTCCATATTTACTTTGGTTTGTTTATGTAGCTGCGACCTGTTTCTATTTCTTCTTTACAGATAAGCGAGATTTTTACAGATTTGCAATAACCAGTATCGTGGGAATGACATTGTTTCTTATTATCTGTACTGTCTTTCCAAACGGATTGCGATTACGACCGATGTATTTTCAAAGGGACAACATTTTTGTCGATCTTGTTCGAATGATTTATGCATTAGACACTCCGACGAACGTGCTTCCAAGTTTGCACGTATATAACTCACTTGCCTGTCATTTTGCAATTGTGCACAGTAAAAAGCTTGCAAAAGACAAATGGATTGTCAGAGGTTCCCTGGTTTTATGTATTTCTATCATACTTTCAACCATGTTTTTAAAACAGCACTCTGTCATCGATGTAGCATCAGCTTTCATTATGTTCTACTTTGTTTACACAACTGTGTATGCCCCTCTTCGACAGAAACACCCGACTTTTGCACGGCAATCTATTTAAAATATGTCAAAAACCTCTGGCGTTTTCACTGCCGGAGGTTTTCCATTTGGTCTATATATTTATTTTGTCCTATCTTTATGTTCACATATTTTGTATATTCCCCAAACGCAGCTGGAATAGAATACGCTTTCTGCACTTCTTCTGGGTGAATAAACAATAAATTTTCTGTACAATTCTTTTCTAGTTCATCTACACGAACTGCATATCCTGTCATGTGCCATTCAATATGACTAAAAATATGTTTCGCCTCTGGAAGTTGTTTTACAAAGACTGGAGCTAGTCCTATAGATTTACTATATTCCACAACTTCTTCTAGTGTTTTCTTTCCTTCCAGATTCGGAAATTCATACATGCCAGCCAAAAGTCCTTTGGCATCTCGCTTTCGAATGGCAACTGTCTCTCCATCTTGAAAAATCAGCACCGTCCGTTCTTCAATTTTTCGTGCTTTCGCCTTCTTCTTCACCGGAAGCTCCATTTGAATACCACGCGCCTTAGCCTGACACAAATGAGCAACTGGGCATGCTTCACACTTTGGTTCTCCATTTGGGACGCAGACGAGTGCACCTAGTTCGATCAGTCCTTGATTAAAGTCTGAAACCGCATCTCTTGGAATCACTTTTTCCAGCGCAAACTCTACTTTCTTTCGGACAGATTGCTTCATGATATCTTCGTCGCTCGCCAAAATTCTTGATATCACGCGCAGTACATTACCGTCCACCGCTGGTTTGGGAATACTAAATGCAAATGAGCTAATCGCCCCAGCTGTATAAGATCCAATTCCCTTGAGTTTACAGATGTCTTCATAATTTTCGGGAAAAATTCCTTGATGCTCGTCTACAATCTGCCTTGCTGCTTCCTGCATATTCCGCACGCGATTATAATAGCCTAGTCCTTCCCACAATTTTAGCAGCTGATCTTCCTTGGCTTCTGCTAAATCTTGAATAGTCGGAAGGGCTTTCATAAAGCGCTCATAGAATGGTTTTACTGCCTCCACTCGCGTCTGTTGAAGCATGATTTCAGATACCCATACACGATATGCATTCACATGTCGTCTCCAGGGAAGATCTCTTTTATTTCGCTGAAACCACTCTACAATATACTTTGGCATTTCATGCAAGGCTTCGTTCTCCAGTACAACCGGGACTTCTTTATCTATGAAAATACAATCTGCCTCCACATTGCAATCATAGGCAATGACATGCACTCCCGCTTCTCGGGCCTTCATCAACGCATCCGCAAATTGTGGATGCGTTTCTCGATTAGGGCTAAAAAACTTCGCACCTTTCATCTGAACAACAAAGAAAACATAGGCTTCATATCCTTCTCCTACAGCCTGGGTCAATTCTTCCAAATGCTTGACCGCACGCTCACTTGGTGCATCTGGAAAACGCACAACACCATCTTGCTCTAGTGTCACGCCTTTTACTTCAACAAAAACTTTTTTACCTTCATATTCCACATACAGATCAAATCTGGAATTTCGATAGGTTTTCTCCGGCTGTAATCGCGTGATATTGGGAAATAAATTGCCATCCTCCAGCCATTCCCGCACTACATAATTGGGAATCTGAGAATCCATGTTCACAATTCTTGCACCTTTTTGGACGGCTATGAGATCCCATTTTGTTTTGCGATTCGCCTGTTCAGCTTCCTGCAGAAATACTTTCACTCCAGGTTGCAAAAGTTCTGCACAGCGCCCTGTATTTTTCACATGTACAACTTCTTCCTTTCCATCAATCAATACATGTGCGATAAATCGATTGGGTCTGTTCAAAAAAGTTGCTTCTGTCACTCTGCTGTAGTACATGAACTTTCTACCTTTTTATGCCCGATTAAAATTCCAAGAGCAAGACCTGCCAGTGTTCCAGCAATCATGCCCCAAAGCATTCCGCCGAAAATATATCCAACCGCACAACCACCAGCTAGGCCAAGGCTCATTCCCATCGCCATGTAAGTTCCTAGCTTATTCTGATTCATTTGCCAGCTTATTGCACGTTCTTCTAAGGAATCAATATAGACTTTCTTTTCTTTCTCATATGACTCACAATCATACTTGTATTGTTCGGCAAGCTGCTGCTTTACAGAATCATATTTCTTGCGTTCCTCCTCATGGCACGCCAAATAACTACTGACAGCGTAGAAACGTGTAATGTCCTCTACATTTTTCTCTTCGAACATATGAATACGAACACCTGCGTTCATTTCGTCTCTCACCAGGAGGTTCTCATCTAACTTCTTTACTACCAACATGATATCGATAATCGGCTGTGTTTTCGATCCTTTTAACACCGTTCCACCAATATGATAGCATCCGACAAAATTTTCGCCCAAAAGCTTTTTTAACTTCGCGGCTTCTTCTTTGTACTGTTTTGCCCATATCGGATCATAATCTACAATTTGTACTTCTTTTTCCATGTCTTACCTCTTCTACTCACTTCTCAGCGCTAACACAGGATCTTTCTTCGCAGCTTGTTTAGAAGGTATTAACCCACCAAGCAACGTAAGAATCACACTCAATACCACTAATATTGTTCCCCCTTCTACTGGAAGAACCGCATTAATGGCTGTATTGCCAGAAACATTATGTATAACACTATTAATCGGTCCCAATAAAAGCAATGTCACTCCGATACCTATCAGACCTGCAAATAATCCTACGATAAATGTCTCTGCATTGAAAATAGAGGAAATATTTTTCTTTGATGCTCCGATTGCTCTAAGCACTCCAATTTCCTTAGTTCGTTCAAACACAGAAATATATGTGATAATTCCAATCATAATCGACGATACTACTAAGGAAATACTTACGAAAGCGATTAACACATAGCTTACACTGTCAACAATAACTTTTACCGATGACATCAAAAGTCCTGTAATATCTGTGTACTGAATTACTTTTTCTTCGTTCTGTTGTTCCATTTTCTCATTGTAGTCTTCAAGAAATTCTACAAATTTTTCTTTTGCTTCAAAGTCCTTGAAATAGAAAGAAATCATGGATGGATCATCTAAGTCTTGATAACCAAGATTCAAAAGATTTGTGTCTGCATTTTCTTCTGCTCCAGATGCTGCCATGGTTGTCATAAGACGCTTCAAATCTTCTTCTTGCATATTGAACTGAAACGCACCAGCAATTTTACTTTCATCAACCTGGAATGCATTTGCCATACTTTCCATAAGCTTTCCTGTCAATTCTCCTACTTTAGTAAGTATTGTCTTTTGCATACATGCTTCTGTCATTTTTTCAGCCAATGTATCCGCTGTCGACACAACCATTTCTTGTACCAAGAATTCAGACACAAGCGGCTCCACCGCATCTGCTGTAAGAATCTTTGCTTCTGAATCAAGAGGACTAGATGGCGCCATTGCAAGATAACCATTTAACATTCCCTTCAGTAGTTCTGCATACATCTGCGAAAACGTCTCTGCTGGTACAACATACTTATTTTCTAAATTTTTCAATGTATTCTGGCTATAATCCTGCATCAAATACGTATTCACGACGTTCTCCACATCTTCCGCCTTCATCGTCGCAAATCCTGTCACAGCATCTGTATGTCCTTGAATATAGGAATTCAGCATATCGCTTGCAAAAGTCGCAAGTGTATTTCTAAAATCCTGTCCGGCAATCGAAGTATCTGCTGTAATTGCTGCCGAAATTTCATTCATGTATCCTTGTGTCATCTTAGAAATATCAGCCTCGCTAATCGTGACACCAAACGCTGATGATAACATCTCAGTGTCTATAGAAATCATATCTTCAAAATTCAATCCAGCATTTTCTGTGTCATCATCAAAACGTTTATTGCTAAATACATTTACCCCTCTGTCGGCTTTCTGTTTCTTTACAATCTCTGACTGTGATGCCTGATTGATGACATGTTCTGTGAGTGCTTTCGTATATCCAACCCCTGGTGTCAGACTAGATGCACTGGCCCCCTTCTTTGCACATACGATTCCTACAATATGAAGAGATTCTGCATCTTGATACACTTGTTCCATAAATGCCTCATCATCTACCATACTCTCATAGATTTCATATTTTTCATTATATTGATAGGTATCCGTTGCATCGATCAGTTTTAGTGGAAGATTTAGAATTTCTTCATAAGTAAATTCCAATGGTTCTCCGATATCTTCCACAGCTTTGCCTTCTGCGATTGTAGAAATCATTTTCTCCAACTCTTTGCTATCTCGAAGTCCAATACTGTACAGCAGCAAATCAGGAATTCCATGCGCTTCAGGAACAACCAAAATCACCTCATTATATTTTTCTGGCCAACGTCCTGCAAGGACATCATACTGCTCTGCTATTCCTTCTTGATCATCTATCATTTCGTAAAAAATAGAACTACTGCTCATTGTCATCGCAGTTGAACTCATCATTCCACCGGTCAACGTATTCATCAACGTGCTTGGATTAATCTGAGTAAGCTTATCTTCCACATTTTGCGTGTAAATCAGTGGCGTCACTTTATACTGATAACGCACCATCGATGCCATCTCGTCCACTTCTTCTTGATTGTCTTCCAAGTAGTCTTTCAAAGATTGGAGATCATTGCTTCCAATTTCGGTAAACATTGTACTCATGTACTGACGTTCTTTTATAACACCTTCTTCGCCCTCTTCTCCTGACGATGCTGTCATGGACAAAATGGCAGAAGTAATATCCGCTGTTTCCGATGTGATGGTCAATGGATAAGACGTCAATGTATCTTCTTGAATCTGATTTATATAATTCTGAAATCCCGTAGACAAAGACAAAATCAGTGCAATTCCTATAATTCCAATAGATCCGGCAAACGCTGTCAATATAGTTCGGCCCTTCTTGGTCAGAAGGTTATTAAAACTAAGTGAAAATGCTGTCAATAGCGACATAGATGCTTTTCCCAAATTGCGGTGTTTTGGAGGTTCTTCAGGAACTTCCTGCGGAATATATGGATCACTGTCATCAAGAATTACTCCGTCTTTTAATTTTACAATTCGAGTAGAATATTCTTCTGCAAGTTCTGGATTATGTGTCACCATGATGACCAGACGATCCCTGGCGACCTTCTTCAGTAATTCCATGACCTGTACGCTAGTCTCTGTATCCAGGGCTCCTGTCGGCTCATCCGCCAAAAGGATATTCGGGTTATTTACCAAGGCACGTGCAATCGCTACTCGCTGCATCTGTCCGCCAGACATCTGATTCGGTCTCTTGTGTGCCTGTTCTTTAAGTCCAACTTCCTCCAACGCCTGCAGCGCACGCCTTTTCCTCTCACTTTTAGAGATACCACCAATAGTCAATGCTAACTCAACATTAGACAAAACTGTCTGATGAGGAATCAGATTATAGCTCTGAAATACAAAGCCGATCGTATGATTGCGATATGAATCCCAATCCCGATCTTTATAATTCTTAGTCGAAACATTATTGATAATAAGATCGCCACTGTCATAGCGATCCAATCCGCCAATAATATTCAGCAACGTCGTTTTTCCAGATCCCGATGGACCTAAGATAGATACAAACTCATTATCTCGAAAATTCAAACTGACATCATTAAGTGCTGTCTGAACCAAATCACCTGTTTTATATTGCTTTGAAATATTTTTAATCTGCAGCATCTTCTTTTCCTCTTTTTCTTATTTAAATCACCATCTATTGTAATGGTTTCTTTCTATAGCCGCAATCACTTTATATTTTTTTTACAAATACTCCCGGAAACCAAAGTTTCTGCGAGGCATCGCAAAATTCTCATCATCGCAAAAAAAGCCACTGCAAGCAAGCTTGCAGTGGCTATATTTTACGCACTATTGTGCGCTTATCTCATTGCTTTCGCGTAGATTATTCGATGATATCTTTAACTACACCTGAACCTACTGTACGTCCACCTTCACGGATAGCGAAACGAAGTCCCTGTTCCATAGCTACTGGATGGATAAGTTCACATGTCATTTCGATGTGGTCACCAGGCATACACATTTCTGTT
>CAZYCT010000079.1:0-9711 GCA_964646135.1 uncultured Coprococcus sp.
TGCTAAGGGTGCTAATGCAGCACTTTGGACTTTGAAAGAAGTATTGAGAAATGGTCTGAAGATGCTTCATCCATTCATGCCATTCGTATCAGAAGAAATCTACAGCAAACTGGTTCCAGAAGAAGAATCACTTATGATGTCAAGCTGGCCAGTATACAGTGCAGACAGAGAATTTGCAGATGCAGAATATGCGGTAGAACACTTCAAAGAAATCATTCGTGGTGTGCGTAATATCCGCGCAGAGATGAATGTGCCAAATAGTAGAAAAGCAACCATTTACGTGGTTTGCGAGGATGCACAGCTTCGCAGTGGATTAAAAGATCTAAGCAATTCTGCAATCATGATGGCAGCTGCTAACGATTTTATAATCCAGGAAACAAAAGAAGGTATTGCAGAAGATGCAGTTTCAATCGTAGTTCCAGATGCAACAGTCTATGTACCGCTTGAAGAGTTGATTGATTTTGAACAAGAGATGCAGCGTCTTACAAAGGAACAGGAAAGACTGGAGAAGGAAATTGCCCGCTCGAATGGAATGCTCAATAATGAGAAATTTATCAGCAAGGCACCTCAGGCGAAAGTTGATGAAGAGAAGGCAAAACTTGAAAAGTATACACAGATGATGGAGCAGGTAAAGGAAAGACTTGCAAGTCTGAAAAAATAAGGACGGAAAACAATGAAAATACAGAGTTTAAATTGGAACGAACTTCGTGCCGTTAAGCGAGTACGGGCAGTAAAAGCCCGGCTAGAGCCATACTATGCAGTCATGAATCGTTGCTCCATTCTGTTGGAAGCACTGTGGTCGTTGATGATTAACTTCATCATTGAAATATTTTCCAGACATTCACTTGTAGAGGCCTGGAGATATATGACAGACACACCACTTGTGTTTTGCTATAACAGTTTGATGATTTTTGTGACATTTACACTTGTGCATCTGGTGAGACGGCGCGTGTTTGCCCGAATTATTGTCAGTGTTCTCTGGTTATTTATAGGTGTAGTAAATGGAGTCATGCTCATGAAGCGTGTGACTCCATTTAATGCCCAGGATTTAAAAACATTTACAGAAGGATTATCTCTGTTCACAAATTACTTTAGCGTAGGTGAACTGGTTATGATGGCGGTTGGCGTGACGGCTCTTCTTGTGTGGGGGACGTTCATGCTTCGATATGGTGGAAAATATACTGGAAAGATGAATCGTTTGGTGTCCGCTGTGGGCGTAATTGTTGCTTGTACTGCATACAGCTTGGCGACGCAGTGGGTGATCGATCACAGAGTTGTATCCACTTATTTTGGAAATATTGCATTTGCATATGAAGATTATGGGTTGCCATATTGTTTCTGTGCAAGTCTGTTTAACACTGGAATTTCACAACCGAATGGTTATAGTGAGGCGTCGATGGAAGAAATCAGTAATGATGGAACAATCACGGACTCCGTGTCGGAGGCAAAGGTTCTGCCGAATGTAATATTTGTACAGTTGGAATCTTTTTTTGATACTAGTGAGTATCTGGAACTTCAGACATCCGAAGATCCACTGCCATATTTCAGAAAACTCTCGCAAGAATATTCTTCTGGTTATTTCAAAGTTCCATCTGTAGGAGCGGGCACCGCAAATACAGAGTTTGAAGTGTTGACTGGAATGAATTTGCGCTATTTTGGACCAGGAGAGTATCCATATAAAACAGTATTAAAAGAAAATGTAGCAGAAAGTGCGGCGACAGCGTATGCGGCGTTCGGGTATGGCACACATGCACTGCACAATAATGGCGGTAACTTCTACAGCCGTGCAAAGGTTTTTAATAATATCGGGTTTGACAGCTATACAAGCAAAGAATTTATGAATATTCTGCAGCTTACAGAAAATGGCTGGGCTAAGGATGATATTTTACTCACACATATTGAAAATGCGCTGGATAGTACCGAACAGCAGGATTTTGTATTTGCAATCAGTGTACAGGGGCATGGAGATTATCCAGAAGAAAAGTTGATTGAAAATCCAAAAATCATTGTGACTGGGCTAGAGTCAGAGGCGAAAAATAATGCGTGGGAGTACTACGTAAATCAAGTAAATGAAATGGATCAGTTTGTAAAAAATCTGATTGAAATGATGGAAAAGCGCGGTGAACCGGCGGTGGTAGTATTTTATGGAGATCATCTTCCAACTATGGGGCTGGAAGCGCGCGACATGAAGAGCAAATATTTATATAATACCAATTATGTGATCTGGGATAATATTGGACTGGAAAAAAGAGACGGCAATCTTCCGGCTTATCAGATTATGGCAGATGTGATGGAGCGATTAGGCCTTCATTCGGGAACGGTGTTCAATTATCATCAGCAGCGCCGTAAATCACAGCAATATCTGCAAGATTTGGAACTTTTGCAGTATGATATTTTATATGGAAAACAGTATGTATATGAGGGAAATCCTCCAATTACCGAAGGTCATATGCAGATGGGAATTCTGGATGTGACGCTGACAGATTTGGCAGATAAGTTGGATAGGTCTTACAGCTTATATGGAACAAACTTCACGAAGTGGAGTAAAGTCTATGTAAATGGTGAGAAACAGGAAGGAAAGTTCTTGAATAATACGCGAATTGAACTTCCGAACAGTAAGATAAAAGAGGGAGATATTATTACCGTCAGTCAGGTTGGCTCAAGTAATACTATTTTCAGAACTTCAGCGGAGTATATTGTCTATGAAGGGAATCTAGTAGAATATACAGATGAAATAAAAGCACAGATAGAGATGGAAGAATATGCAGTACAATGATGTGGTAAGTTATATAGAAGAAATACCAAAATTTACAAAAAAGCATTCGCTGGAACATACGCGTGATTTTATAAAACGACTGGGAAATCCTTGCCATGATCGAAAAATTATTCATGTGGCAGGAACAAATGGAAAGGGAAGCGTCTGCGCATTTATGCAGGCGATTCTTCTTTGTGAAGGAAAAAACGTGGGATTTTTCAGTTCACCGCATTTGGTGAAAATAAATGAGCGTATTCGAGTGAACGGAGTACCGATTTCTGATGAGAGATTCATTGCCCTCTTTGATAAGGTAAAGCAGGCGGTGGATCAGATGATTACAGAAGGCTTTGAGCATCCATCCTATTTTGAATTTCTTTACGGTATAGGAATGCTTGCATTCGAAGAAAGCGAAGTAGAATATGTTATTCTGGAAACCGGGCTAGGTGGTCGCCTAGACGCGACGAACTCTTTCGAGCATCCACTTCTTACTGTTATTACTTCCATAGGTTTGGATCATATGGGGATTTTGGGAGATACTGTGGAACAGATTGCCGGAGAAAAAGCTGGAATCATCAAGAAAAATGTACCAGTTTTGTTTGACGGAAGCAGCAAAGAAGCGGCAGATGTGATTTGTCAGAAAGCCAAGGAACAAGGGGCGCCGTGTAGAAAAATCGGGAAAGATGCGTATGAAATCCTGGAAATCACAGAGAAACAAGTTGCTTTTTCTATTTTGAATGAGTATGATAAAAATACCATTTGGACCGTGCAAGGGACAGGCGTCTATCAGGCCATGAATGCTTCCATTGCGGTGTGCGCGGCGCAGGAACTTCTGGGAAAAACCAAGGAAATAGAGCGCTGGAGACAGGCAATTGCGAGTGTGAGATGGCCGGGAAGAATGGAAGAAGTTCTTCCAGGTGTGATTCTGGACGGAGCGCATAATCTTCCTGCGATTGAACGGTTCGTGGAAAGTCTTTCTTGGCAGAAGAAGACAAACAAGAGAATTCTCTTGTTTTCGGCTGTGGAAGATAAGGATTATGAACAGATGATAGCACTGCTTTGTCAGAAGTCAGACGCAGATATGTATTTTGTAGCGCGGATGGAGACGAAGCGCGGCGTAGGTCAGGAAGTCATGGAGGATATTTTCCGACGTTACACAGATAAGCCGGTGCAGGTACAGTCTTCTGTGGAAGAGACCTTTACGCAGGCTTTGAAGGAAAAAGGGGAGTGCGGAACATTATATTGTCTTGGCTCATTGTATCTGGTAGGAGAGTTAAAAGAATTAATAGGAGGTCTGTATGCTTAATTTTGAAGAAGAATTAAAGAAATTCAAGCCAAGCCTGGAGGTAGATGATATCGAACAGGCTATTTATAAAGAAGATTTGGAAGATTTGACGGATATCTTGCGTGAAATGATGCAGCAGAGCAAATAGGGGAGAACGATGAATTATACAGAAAAATTTTTCCGCCAGTCTGATTATTGGTACAACGATGGATTGAAGAGGGCTAACATGAGAGATCTGTCCGGTGCAATCTCATCTTTAAGGCGTAGTTTGCAGTACAATAGAAGCAACATTGCAGCAAGGAACTTACTTGGACTGGTGTATTACGGTCGAGGAGAAGTTGCAGAAGCTTTGGTAGAATGGATTATCAGTAAGAATTTGAAATCTTATGAAAATATTGCAAATTACTATATCAAGAGGGTGCAGGAAGCTCCGAATGAATTAGAGCAGATGAATCAGGCAATTAAGAAATTTAATCAATGTCTTGTGTATGCAAGGCAGCAAGGGGAAGATCTTGCAATCATCCAGCTCAAGAAAGTGATTCAAGCCCATCCGAGTTTCTTGAAGGCGTATCAGCTTTTGGCACTTTTGTATTTACAGACAGAACAGTATGCGAAGGCAAGACAAATTTTGCGACGCGCGTATAAGATCGATATCACAAACCCGATCACACTGTCTTATATGAATGAATTGTCAAAGATGCATACGCAGAAAGTGGCGAAGCTCAAGGAAGAAAAGGAACAGACGGTTACCTATTCATTGGGAAATGAGACGATTATTCAGCCTGTTTCCGCCAGCCTGAAAGATAACGCAGCCATTCTCACAATTGCCAATATTGTCATTGGTCTTATAATGGGAGCGGCGGTTGTCTGGTTTTTGGTTGCACCGACGATTACGCAGAATAAAGCCAGAACAGCAAATGCCACCATTGTGCAGTTGAGTGAAGAAATTGCGGCAAGAGATACGCAGATTAAAGTTCTAAAAGATGAACTAGAGGGGTATCGAAGTACCGATGAGGAGGCACAAAATGCGATAGAGTCTTCTGCGAACACACAGGAAACATATGAGCTGATTATGCAAGTGAAAGAACTGTATGACGGCGGGCAGACCAGCAATGCAGATATGACAGAGCTTTTGCTTCAGCTAAACTCGAATACACTTGGGGAAAGAGGTAGGGTGATATACGATGAGCTTTCCAGTGACCTGTTTCCGAAAATGTGCAAGCGCTATTATGGCAATGCGCAGACAAAGATGGAGAGCGGAGATTATGCAGGGGCGATAGAAGATTTGGAGAAGATATTGCAGATGGATTCGGAATACGATGGCGGCAATGCAAAACTTCTATTAGAAGATGCAAAGCAGAAGAATGAAACAACAGAATAGAAAATATACGAAAGAAGATATGCGAAGGAGCATGTCTTCTTTTTTTGAATTCAAGCAGGAGGACATTATGAATTATTTAGTGGAAGAAAATTGTTTGACTATTTACCTGCCGCAGGAGGTTGATCATCATTATGCGGAACAGATGAAGCGAGAGGTGGACAAGCTGATAGCATGTAAACATATTAAATATGTGATTTTTGATTTTCAAAATACAGATTTTATGGATAGTTCAGGTATTGGTGTGATTATGGGGAGATATCGACAGATTTATTTACTTGGCGGTGAAGTTTGGGCAGTACACACGAACGAAAGAATGAAGAAAATTTTGAATATGTCGGGCATGACTAGAATCATACAAATTTATGAGGAGGACCAATAACGATGAAAACTACAAACGAAATGGAGATGCTATTTGACAGTAAATCAGAAAATGAAGGATTTGCGCGGGTTGCAGTGTCTGCTTTTCTGACACAGATGAATCCGACTATGGAAGAAGTAGAAGATGTTCGGACGGCAGTGTCAGAAGCGGTTACCAATGCAATTATCCATGGATATGAGGAGCAGGAAGGAAAAATTAGAATTTGGTGCAAAATGGAGGAAACTACATTTTACATAGAAGTTCAAGATCTGGGAATTGGAATTGCAGATGTAGAAAGAGCGATGGAACCATTATTTACGACGAAGCCGGATAAAGAGCGCTCAGGACTTGGATTTGTATTCATGCAGTCTTTTATGGATGAGGTAAAAGTGGAGTCTGCTGTTGGAAAAGGTACGCTTGTGAAAATGAAAAAGACGATTGGGAAAGGGTCAAAAGTATGGATGACACAACCACTTTGATTCAAAAATCGCACGCAGGAGATGAAATGGCCAGGACAAAACTTGTGGAGGAAAATAAAGGACTGATCTGGTGCGTTGCTAGAAGATTTTTTGGAAGAGGTGTTGAACCAGAAGATTTATTTCAGATTGGCAGTATTGGTCTTTTGAAAGCTATCGATAAGTTTGACCTTTCGTTTGAAGTAAGGTTTTCAACTTATGCGGTCCCGATGATTTCTGGCGAAATACGAAGATTTCTGCGAGATGACGGTATGATCAAGGTCAGTCGAACCCTGAAAGAAATCGCATACAAAGCCTATCTTATAACAGAACAGATGCGGGAAACGTATGGGAGAGAACCTAGTGTGGAAGAAGTGGCTGCAAAAATACATGTGGAGAAAGAAGAGTTAGCTCTTGCGCTGGAGGCAAACTGCGAAGTTGAGTCTTTGCAAAAGACTATTTATCAAGGAGATGGAACGGAAATCCTTTTGATGGATAAGATTGTGGAAAAAGAGGAAAGGGAAGAGAAAATCTTGAATCAACTCTTTTTGAAGCAGCTTTTGGATGAATTGGAAGAGGAGGAACGGACTTTGATATATTTGCGCTATTTCTCAAATAAAACGCAGGGTGAAGTGGGGAAGGTTCTGGGAATTTCGCAGGTGCAAGTATCGCGGATGGAGAAGCGCATTTTGCTGGAATTGAGAAAGAAAGTATAAGGATTTGCTATAGTGTTATAGACAAAAACAATTGGACGGATGATATTCACATTTCTTATTATAGAAATAATGGGTAAAATCGTCTATTAATAAATCTAAAGAGGAAGATCATATGACAGCGATAAGTGAAAAAGAACTTTTAAAAGCAAAAATTCCATGTGAAGAGACTGGAATTACTGTAAAAACAGGAGTTTGCGGATTTTGTGGCGGCGGGTGTCTTGTGGATGCTTACTGTAAAGATGGAAAAGTAATCAAAGTGGAGGGAAATAAGAGCCTTCCAATGTCTAACGGTCGTATCTGTGTAAAAGGAGCTGCGTTAAAACAAACATTATATCATCCGGATCGTCTGCTTTATCCGATGAAGCGTGTGGGAGAACGAGGAGAAGGAAAGTTTGAGCGCATTAGTTGGGATGAGGCTTTGACAACAATTGCCGAAAAGATGACTGAGACAAAAGAAAAATATGGTGCAAAACAGACCATGATTTATGTGGGACATCCAAAGTGGTTCCGCCCACAGATGACAGAATTTGTGAATGCATACGGGACACCGAATATTGGGACAGAATCTAGTACATGTGCCTATGCATTTATGATGGCCTGTCAAAGTGTATTTGGAAGGGGCGTTAGAATGCCGCGACCAGATATGAGAAACTGTAAGACGATGGTTGTGTGGGGAGTGAATTCTCTGTATAGTAACTCGGTGACAGCTGGAGGCGGATTTATCAATGCAATAAAACGAGGTGTGAAATTAATCGTAATCGATCCACGATGCACACCGACTTCAGAACATGCAGATATACATTTGCGCCCGATTCCGGGGACGGATGGAGCTCTTGCACTTGGAATGGCGAGAGTGATTATCACAGAAGGACTGCAGAACCAAGCGTATATTGATAAATACACGATTGGGTATGAAGAGTATAAAAACTATGTTATGGAATTTACGCCAGAGAAAGTGGAAGAAATCACAGGTGTTCCAAAAGAAGATATGATTAAGGCAGCAAGATTGATCGCAACGGAAGCGCCGGTGCCGATTCAAGTCTCTGCATCGCCGGTAGTACACAATATTAATGGTGTGCAGAATGCAAGAGCAGCAATGATGCTTCTTGCATTGACCGGAAGTTTTGGCGTAGAGGGCGGTGTGATGCCACCAGGACCAGGCGGTGTCATGTTGAAGGAAGCGTTCTTGGGCACATTACATGAAAGAGTAGATGCAGATCAAGATTTGAGTCATGAAGAATTTCCAGCATGGGCAAAATTGACTTCTCAGGAAACACAGGTAACTCGAATTGCGGATTATATTGAAGGAAAAGGAGCATATCCAATCCGTACATTGATTTCCTTTGGAATGAATCACCACATGTGGCCACGACCAGACCGAATAGAAGAGGCAGTGAAGAAATTAGACTTTTTCGTAAGTGCAGATATTTACATGACTGAGACTTGTAAATATGCGGATATTGTACTTCCAATTCAGACATCTCTAGAACGAGAACAGGTTGTTACATTAGGTTTGGATACATTGTTCTACCAGGGACATGTTGTGGAGCCTATGGGAGAGGCCTGGACAGATATGGATGTGATTGCGGGTCTTGCTGAGAAATTAGGCTTTACGATTGGCGGTGATGAGCCGATTCGTTCCAACGAAGATTATCTCAGAAAATCCATTTCAGCAACAGGCGTGACATTGGAAGAATTGAAAGCGTCTCCAAACGGTGTGAAGGCAAAGAACCTGATGCCTGGACGTACATCAGAGCAGATTCTTCAAGTGAAGACACCAAGTGGAAAGATTGAGTTTGTATCAGAACTTATAGGTTCATGTAATAAATATGGTCATGAGGCCCTTCCTATTTATCATGATTTCAGAGAGAAACTTCCAATGGAAGAGTATCCACTGATTCTGACTACTGGAAGCAGAAAGCCACAGCTTTTCCATTCTAGAACTTACAGACATCCGTGGCTTGCTAATCTGGAAGAATATCCATTGATTGAGATTCATCCAGAAGATGCAAAGGCGTTGCAGATGGAAGATGGTGAAGAAGTAATCATCAAAACTCCAGTTGGCAGTATGGAACTGAAACTTAGTGTCAATTCTTCTTGCCTTAAGGGAGCTGTGAATGTATACCATGGTGCTGGGGAAAAGGATATCAATTTGTTACTGGATGACAATTATCTAGATCCTGTATCTGGATTCCCAGGCTATAAATCATACTGCTGTAGATTAGAGAAGAAGGAGGCGTAAGTCATGGCGAAAGTTGTATGTGATAAAACACTTTGTTCTGGATGCCTTGCGTGTGTGGTAGCGTGTATGGATCAACATTATGATGAGACAGAAGTTGATGCAGTATCGCCAAGAATCTATGAAAAAAGAACATCAGAGAAGACCGGATTAGTCAATTATATTACTCGGAGCTGTCAGCACTGTGAAGATGCACCTTGCATGAGGGTCTGTCCGGTGAACGTTTTCGAGCGAACAGAGAACGGTTTTGTAGTAATTGCGCATCAGCACAGATGTATTGGCTGTAAGAAATGTCAGCGCTTCTGCCCTCATGATGTTCCGAGATTTAATAAAGATGGAAAAGTTGTAAAGTGTGATGGCTGCGCGACACGAGTTGCTATGGGCTTAGAACCTGCATGTGTGCGAGCATGTAATACAGGAGCACTTTCACTGGAAAAATAAAAAAAACAAGACAGATTGATGAAAAATAATCTGTCTTGTTTTTTGATTAAAATTAATTGATTAAAATTATCTATATGGTAAGAT
>CAZYCT010000080.1:0-9709 GCA_964646135.1 uncultured Coprococcus sp.
ATATCCTGAGAATACCATACGGATTACCCAGAAGAAGATGATATCGTATCCTGTAACTAACACATTCGTTGGATAGAAGTAGTCTAATTCTTCTGTATTTTCTGGCCAGCCAAGTGTTGAGAATGGCCATAATGCAGAGCTGAACCATGTATCGAGTGTATCTTCATCCTGTGTAAAATGTGTACCACCACAGTGTGGACATACTTCTGGAGCCTGTCTTGCCACCACAAATTCACCGCACTTATCACAATAGTATGCTGGAATTCTATGTCCCCACCAAATCTGACGAGAGATACACCAGTCTTTGATATTTTCCAACCAGTGAAGGTAAGTCTTTCCATAGCTTTCTGGAACAAACTTCAGTTCTCCTGTCTTCAATGCTTCAATTGCTGGTTTTGCAAGTTCCTCCATCTTCACAAACCACTGCTGTTTGATCAATGGTTCTACTGTCGTATGACATCTGTCATGAGTTCCTACATTGTGAACATGATCTTCTACTTTTACCAGGTATCCTTCTTTTTCCAAATCATCTACGATTGCCTTTCTTGCATCGTAGCGGCTCATTCCCGAGTACTTACCATATCCTTCCACAATCGTAGCATCATCATTCATGATGTTGATTTCTGGAAGATTGTTGCGTTTTCCAACTTCAAAATCGTTCGGGTCATGGGCTGGTGTAATCTTAACTGCACCTGTTCCAAATTCCTTGTCAACATAGTAATCTGCAATGATTGGAATCTCTCTTCCCACTAATGGAAGCAATACTTTCTTTCCAACAATGTCTTTATATCGTTCATCATCTGGATGTACCGCAATTGCTGTATCACCGAGCATTGTCTCTGGACGTGTTGTCGCGATCTCAAGGAACTGATCTGTTCCAATCACTGGATACTTAATGTGCCAGAAATGTCCTGCCTGCTCTTCGTGCTCTACTTCTGCATCTGAAAGGGATGTCTTACAAACTGGACACCAGTTAATGATTCTTGATCCTTTGTAAATATATCCTTCTTCGTATAATTTAATAAATACTTCTTCTACTGCCTTTGAACAGCCTTCGTCCATTGTAAAACGTTCTCTGTCCCAATCACAAGATGTACCTAATTTCTTGAGCTGAGATGTGATTGTTCCGCCGTACTCTTCCTTCCATTCCCATGTACGTTTCAAAAATCCCTCACGGCCCAGTTCCTTCTTGTCAATGCCTTCTTTTTTCAATGCTTCTGTAACTTTTACTTCTGTTGAAATTGCTGCATGGTCTGTTCCTGGAATCCAAAGTGCATTGTATCCCTGCATTCTCTTATAACGAATTAAAATGTCCTGCAGCGTATTATCCAGTGCATGTCCCATATGCAGTTTTCCTGTAATATTCGGTGGCGGCATTACAATTGTAAATGGTTTTTTACTTCTATCTACTTCGGCGTGAAAATATTTCTTTTCGCACCATTTACTATAAAGCTTCGCCTCAATGTCCTTTGGACTATAAGTCTTGTCAAGATTGTTACTCATATCTTCCTCCTATTTTCTGTGCAATCCTATCGGAGCGTCTCATTCGCCAGGGCATAATCTCCTGTAGAATAAAAAAAGCCCTTTACATCAAACGTAAAGGGCGTATATCAACGCGGTACCACCTTAGTTACATGGAATAATCCCTTATCCCATATCTCTTAGTTCTATAACGTGAACTATCCCGTAATGTCTTACTTCGTTCAGACATTCGGCTCCAAAGCTACCTTCTGCGTCCGTTTCCTGTGGATCATCTTTCAGCCGGTGGACGATCCTCTCTTTCCAGCCCTAAACACATACTCCTCTTTCTCTCTGCCTTTAGATATTAAAATCTAACACTAATCATAGTCGGGAAACGTGTATTTGTCAAGGTGTTCACAGAATCTTTAAAAATTCTGTGTGAATTAATTTCCCACAATCATTTCCACAAATTTTTCTACTTGCGGCAGCTTCGCAGCTGCATTTTGACACAAAATATAGGTGTTTCTTATAAATGGTTCCTCACTATTAAATGCCAGTCTTCTTTTGATTCCGTCAAAATCTTCTAAGGCAATTTCTGGAAGAATAGCCCAGCCGATTCCTGTCTGTACCAATTCCCGACAAGTTGTAATATTATCCACTAAAATGTTGGAAGTATGTGATGTCAAATTCGCCTCCCTCATCCACCTCTGCATCTGACTCGTAAGATAGGCATCTGTTTTTCGACTAATATACATATATTCCGAAAGTGGTCTATCCTTATTCTCTTTGCTGCAGACCAGATACACGTTTTCCTCAGATATTTTGTACTTAACTCCGTCCCATGGATTCCTGTCTGTACCAATTCCCGACAAGTTGTAATATTATCCACTAAAATGTTGGAAGTATGTGATGTCAAATTCGCCTCCCTCATCCACCTCTGCATCTGACTCGTAAGATAGGCATCTGTTTTTCGACTAATATACATATATTCCGAAAGTGGTCTATCCTTATTCTCTTTGCTGCAGACCAGATACACGTTTTCCTCAGATATTTTGTACTTAACTCCGTCCCATGGATATTCTCCACGAATAATCGCAATATCCAGGCTCCCCTCCAACATCTGCTCATAAAGCTGACCACTTTGGTCAGAACTTACTTTCAAACTCACTTTCGGATATGCTGTGTGATAATCTACGATTTGCTTAGCCAGACGATAGGTTCCATAGCTGATAGAATAGCCTGCATTTAGTGTTCCACAGATTTCTCCTTCGCTCAGTTCCAAACTTTGCTTCATTTCTTCTATTTCTCTAGTCGCTCTCTGGCAAAATTCTAATACTTTTTCACCGGCTGGAGTAAAGGTAACCCCTTGATGCGACCGAATCATTAATGTCTTTCCAAATTCTTCTTCTATCATTCGAATTCTCTTGGAAAGTGCAGATTGTGTCATAAAAAGGATCTCCGATGCATGTGTAATATTTTTCGTCTCTCCCAAAACCTTCAAAATCAAATAGTCTTTTTCATTCATTTTCCATCACCTCACCATAATACTATTATAACCCGAACCATTCCTTTTTGGAATGGTTTGTCATTCCCATTTTGCATTTTCTTTCATGATTGCCTCGTGCTATAGTGTAGTTGACAGGGAAGCCCGTTTATACTATTAGAAAGAAGGGACACGTTATGGCAGCTCATTTAGAGAATGCACTTTGGTATAGGAAATGGAACGCCATATTTTTCACTGTGTATCTCATTTTATTTTCTATCCCATACATTTACTTAGAACTGACCAAGAGCATGACTGTGGAAGGGCGCATGATTCTAGGCGGAATGCTTCTCCTGGTTCTATACGGTTGGATTCGTTCCATTCTCCTTCTTAGGAAAGCACTTGGTATCAGAAGAAAGACTTTTCATATATTTCCTTATAAATTTTTGTCAACTGAAGGGAAATAGAGCTGGTGTGGTCTCGAAAGAGACTGCACCATTTTTCTTTGGAAAGATTTATCTTCTATTTCTTGTCAAAAGAAAGGGAACATCGCTCCATAACTAATAAAATCAGTTATGGAGCGATGCTCCCTTTCTATTGAAGTATCTTTTTTATTTACGCTTCATCTATCGCTTTTCCGATATCATTTCTCATATATTTATTATCAAAAGACACCCATTTGGTTGCTTCATATGCTTTTGCACGAGCTTCTTTCAAGGTAGCTCCTTTCGCAGTCACACCCAGCACACGGCCACCATTTGTCACAATCTGACCATCTGCAAATTTCGTTCCTGCGTGGAAGCAATAATATCCTTCATGTTTTTTGAATTCTTCCAATCCTGAGATTGGGAGTCCTTTCTGATATGACAGTGGATATCCATCTGACGCAAGCACTACACAAACTGCTGCGTTATCTTCGAATTCTAGTTCAATTTCATCCAAACGTCCATCAATGCACGCTTCCATCACTTCAATAAGGTCATTCTTCATTCTAGGGAGAACAACTTGTGCTTCCGGATCTCCGAAACGCGCATTGTACTCCAACACCTTTGGGCCTTCTGGTGTAAGCATGAGACCAAAGAAAATAATCCCTTTGAATTCTCGTCCTTCTGCTCGCATCGCATCTACTGTTTTCTGATAAATGTGCTCTTTACAGAACGCATCTACTTCTTCTGTGTAAAATGGACTTGGCGAGAATGTTCCCATACCGCCTGTGTTCAGCCCCTGATCTCCATCTTTAGCGCGCTTATGATCCTGTGCGCTCGTCATGGTCTTGATTGTTTTTCCATCTACAAAAGAAAGAACCGATACTTCACGCCCTGTCATGAACTCTTCCACGACCATCGTATTTCCTGAAGCACCAAACTTCTTCTCCAGCATAATCTCTCTGACACCACTTTGTGCCTCTTCAAAATTATTACAAATCAAAACACCTTTTCCAAGAGCAAGTCCGTCTGCCTTCAGCACGATTGGATATTTGGCATTTGCAAGGTAAATGAGGGCTTCTTCTGGCTTATCAAAATTCTCATAAGCCGCTGTCGGGATGTCGTATTTTTTCATCAAATCTTTTGAAAATGCTTTGCTTCCTTCTAGAATTGCAGCGTTTCTTCTTGGACCAAATGCACGAATTCCCACCGATTCGAAAATATCAACCAATCCGCCCACTAAAGGATCATCCATACCTACAATTGCAAGATCAATCTCTGCTTCTTTTGCAAAATCAACCAACTTATCAAATTCCATTGCACCGATTGGAACACACTCTGCAAGCTCTGCAATTCCTGCATTTCCCGGTGTGCAGTAGATTTTTGATACTTTACTGCTCTTTGCAACACTGTGAGCAATCGCATGTTCGCGTCCGCCGCTTCCCACAATTAAAACTTTCATAGGTACCTCCTTATCTTTGGATCACAACTTTTCCGTCTACTACTTCAACTTTACCATTTGCGATCAAGCCAATCGCTTGAGGAAGAATCTTCCATTCTGCTTGTTCCATAACTCTTCGCTGAAGCATCTGTGGTGTGTCCCCGTCTTCAACTTCTACCGCTTTCTGTAGAATAATCGGACCAGTATCTGTGCCCTCATCTACGAAATGAACAGTAGCTCCCACTACCTTCACGCCTCTTTCAAGGGCTGCTTCGTGTACTTTCAATCCATAATATCCAGTTCCACAGAACGCCGGAATCAAGGATGGATGAATATTGATGATTTTATTTCTATATTCTCTAATCATGCACTCTGGAATCACTACCAAAAATCCTGCAAGAACAATCAAATCCACCTGCATCTCTTTCAAAGTTTTCAGCAGCGTCTGATTAAATTCTTCCCGCGAAGCAAAATCTTTCGGTGAAATGCACACACCTGGAATCCCGTGCTTTGCAGCTCTTTCCAGAGCAAATGCATTTCTGTTATTGCTGATTACACCCACCAGTTCTGTATTTGTAATGACTCCCTGTTCCACCGCATCGATGATTGCCTGTAGATTGGTGCCACCTCCAGATACAAGAACCGCAACTCTTAACATAAAGTAACTCCCTTATCTCCTGCTTCTACATAACCTACAACAAAAGCCTCATCTCCAGCTTCTTTCATTGCTTTGATTGTGGCATCCACATCTTTTTCGTCAACTGCTACAATCATACCAATTCCCATGTTGAATGTGTTATACATCATTTCTTCTGCAATATTTCCTGTCTTTGCAATCAGTGAAAAGATTGCTGGGATTTCATAACTGTCCTTCTTCACTACTGCACGAACGCCTTCTGGAAGCATTCTTGGGATATTTTCATAGAAGCCACCACCAGTAATATGGCTGCAGCCTTTTACTTTTACTCCTGCTTCTTTTACATTTTTAAGTGCTTTCACATAAATACGTGTAGGAGCAATCAGTGCTTCTCCTAATGTCTTGCCAAGCTCTTCATAGTATGTATGTAAAGATTCTTCTGTAATTTCAAATACTTTACGAACCAAAGAGAAACCATTGCTGTGTACACCTGTAGAAGGCATTGCAATCAGTACATCCCCAGGTTTGATATTTGATCCATCAATAATATCTTTCTTGTCAACAACTCCAACAGCAAATCCTGCAAGATCATACTCATCTTCTGGCATCAATCCTGGATGTTCTGCTGTTTCACCACCGACTAAGGCACAGCCTGACTGTTTGCAACCTTCTGCTACACCACTGACAATAGTTGCAATCTTTTCTGGATAATTCTTACCACATGCAATATAATCCAAGAAAAATAATGGTTCTCCACCAGAACATGCGATATCATTGACACACATTGCCACCGCATCAATACCGATTGTGTCATGTTTATCCATCACAAATGCAAGCTTAACTTTTGTACCACAGCCATCTGTACCTGAAAGAAGCACTGGCTCTTCCATATTCTTGATACCACTCAGGTCAAACGCACCTGCGAATCCTCCAAGACCTCCAAGTACTTCTGGGCGCATTGTCTCCTTCACATGTTTTTTCATAAGTTCCACTGATTTGTATCCAGCTTCGATATCGACGCCGGCTGTCTTGTAATCTAACATTTCTCTTTCCTCCTGGTATACGCACTTACATTTGGCTTATATATTCTTTATGTCCTAATTTATCCAGCTTATCTGCTTTCTTCTCTACCATTTCTTTCATTTCTTCAGAGTAGGCTTTTAACTTCGCAAGTAATTCTGGATCTGACATGGCAAGCATTTTTGCCGCAAGAATTGCTGCATTCGCTCCTCCATCTATTGCAACTGTTGCAACCGGAATTCCTGGTGGCATCTGAACGATTGAATAAAGTGCATCCATTCCATCCAAGTTCTTTCCTGACATTGGAACACCAATCACTGGCATCGGGAAAATTGCTGCACACATTCCTGGAAGATGTGCTGCCATCCCTGCTCCTGCAATAATCACTTTATACCCCTTCTCTTCTGCCGACTTTGCATACTCAAAAAACTTATCTGGCATACGATGTGCAGAAATAATCGTCATTTCGTAGTCAATCCCGAACTTATCCAACATATCCGCAGCTTTACCCATGATTTTCAAATCAGAGTCACTGCCCATTACAATTCCTACCTTTGCCATGGCAATCTCCTTCTTCTCTCTTATTTATAAGTATTATTATAAATGGTGCTTTTTCTATAAGTTATATTACTAAGACTATCCCTTATTGTCAATCAAATTGTCAAAAACTCTAACTTTGAAGTGCTTCATTGAGAACTTCTGTACCTTCGAGGACGAATCGTCCATTCTCTATAAGTACAATTTCTCGTCCCTCACTTGTATACACACTGATTTTTCCCAATTCTTCGTATGGAATCGTAATATCTAAGTGACAGTTGAAATATGCTTTCTCAGGGTCTTCCTTTCGAAGTGCCGATACACTGTTTTCACGTGCCACGATTTTCTTTCCATTTGGATTATAGCTGACATTGTCTTCTTCCCAACTGTAGCAGGTATCTCCAACAGCGAAATGTGGTCCCATCTTCTCTGCAATCAGAATTGGAAGTTTGTCTGCTATGTGAAATTTATTTGCAGCTGCGTATGCAGTCGTATTCGTTCCAATTGCGAACTCTCCCATCGGCAAAGAAGCATGATTTGAAAGTACATTGTCTTTGATATACTTTTTGTTTTCCTCTTCTTGTTCAAAATTTGTACAAGTATAATCCGTTGTTTTGCCGTCTTTAAAATGAATCTCTAAATTCTGGAACTGCAATTCATTCAAATATACTTTGCTTACAAAGAGAACTCCTTCTGTTCCTTCCAAAACAGGTGAGGTAAAAACTTCACCCACTGGGATATTCACATCTGCCACACAGTTTTCGAAAATAGACTCCTTTTCTGGATCATTCAATTTCCAAAGCTGTACTTTCAAATCCGTCTTATTTCCATCTTTTCCTAAGATATGAACGTATTCTCCTTGATCTAATGCGTCAATAAGCGTCTGCTGTACACGCTCATAAAGCTTTGCATCCAATGTATTAATACGAATGATTTCGTCAAAAATTTCCTTATACTGAGCTCCGATTTCTGGAATCGGCCACGCAATGATCGTGAAGCTTCGCTCATCATGTCTTGTATATGTTTTTGTCAGCTGTCCCATCTTCGATCGCAGAGACAGATACAATTCTTCCTGTTTTTCATTCAATTTGGCAGCCTCTTGCTTCGCTTCCGGAGAAAATGGCGCCTCACCAAATACTTCTATCACTGCAGGTCCGGCAAGTAGTGCGGCCTGTTCTTTATTCTGCTCATATGTGGTGCGAATCACTTCCAGTTTTCGCTCCACAAACTGTTTATCTAAGATTAGTGCAATATCATCTTTGTGATCATATTCATGTTGCTTATTAACTGTCGCACCACTAAATCCACGTTTTGCCAATTTCCCTTTGGTAATAACACTGACTGGCGCTCGGAAAATAATCACTTCCAATCCCATCTCTGTAAAATTCTGGATTGCTTTTCGGACTACGCGTTCGAATCCCAGAGGGCATTCTATGTGAACTACTTTTTTCTTGCTCAAATCTTTTCCCGTATTTGCAAAACCTACTCGAAACCCTTCGGTATAAGTGTCCGCCATTTTATCGATGACTTCCTGTGGAAGCTGATTCAAGTATTCCGCTGTCTGCAGCTCATTATCTCCTACGTATTCACCAAAGCGATACAGATATCTCAGATCAGAGAGATCACTCTCCATAATCATTTTGACAAAAAAAGGATTCTCTGATGGAATCAATTGTTCCCGAATCTGGTCAGCAGCAAACACATCACAATAATCGCTGGCATACCAGTAGAAAATCTCTTTTAAGCTTTCAAAAGAAGGAGTTTCTTCTTCCTCAAAGCGATTATAGACTTCAATGAAAAGTTCGTTTCCAACAACAAGATATTCTTCCTTCTCTTCATACACATATCCAATGTCACCACGAAGTTCTGCATAAAGAACACTTAAGAATGTACCGAGTTCTTCTCCCAAAACACTCACACAGTACGCCGGATTCGCATAAGATGTACCATAATTTTCTGGTTTTATATCTGCATAAAGCAACTCCTGTTCCTCTCGAAGCTTCTCGATACTTCTTTCCTTGCGCGCACTGATATGATAACTATCCTTTACATCATGAATCCTCAATAAGAATTGGGCAACATGTCGGAAATAGCTGCGATACGGCTCTGCCACCGTCTCTTCCTCTGCGATTTTCATAATTCGTTCTAATGTCAAATAATATCTTTCTTCCATCACACAATCCCCTTTACAAACATACCGAGTAAACTTATCAGAATCAATCCATTCAGTCCAATCCCCCATTTACATGTTATATAATTCTTGTCCCTCTCTCTGAAACCTCGAATCCCAGTCCGCAGTCCAATACTAGAAAGAATCACTGTAAATAATCCGAAACTTCCAATAATTGGAGCCGACTGTCCTTTATGTAAAAATGCAGTCAAAATCAGCATACAAAAAATAATAACCACCGAAATGGCCATTACCAAGGAATAAATTCCTTTTTTCGCATGTCTGAGTTTTGCCTGCCCATATTTACGATTCCCTCTTTTTTTTCTTTCTTTTTTCAGTTCTCTTTCTTGTGCCCGCTTTGTCTTATGTCCAACTATCATTTTTCCATCCATCTCCTTATTGTATTGCAAACGACAAACAATAGATATCCGATTACTCCCCCCAAAGTATTCAGAATCATGTCATCTACATCAAAGCTTCCCACCTGAGAAACAAACTGAAAAGCTTCTACCAGAAGACTAAGCCCCAGACTATA
>CAZYCT010000081.1:0-9697 GCA_964646135.1 uncultured Coprococcus sp.
CGCCACTTTTCGCGATTTATTTTTCTTTTTTAGACATCAAACAGACCGTCTCCACGTGGTATGTGCTTGGGAATAAATCAACGCATGCTATCTTTTCTACTTTGTATCCTCTTCCTTGCAACATCTCCAGATCTCTCGCAAGACTGGTTGGCTTGCATGCTATATAAACCAACCGTTCTACTCCAAAATCAATTATTTTCTCTAGTGCTTTTGGGTGTACACCGTCTCTTGGTGGATCCAGCATAATAAGGTCTGGCACTTCCTGCAATTCGTCGATTACTTTTAGCACATCACCTGCCCAGAACTTGCAATTATCCAGCCCGTTCAGAGCGGCGTTTATCTTAGCAGCCTCCACTGCCTCCTCAACGATTTCCACACCGACTACTTTCTTGGCAACCGGCGCCAGAATCTGTGCAATTGTACCAGTTCCACTATAAAGGTCAAAAATGACTTTGTCCTTTGTTTCGCCGATATACTCTCTTGCCTTTTCGTAAAGTACTTCTGCCCCAAGAGAGTTTGTCTGGAAGAATGAAAATGGTGTGATTTTGAATTTCAAGCCAAGTAATTCTTCATAAAAATAATCTTGTCCATAAAGGATCTCTGTCCCTTCATCTTTAACTACATCTGCCAGGCTATCGTTTTTTGTGTGAAGAATCCCGGCGATTTTTCCGTCTAAATTCAGGCGAAGAAGGGCATCTACGAAGCCATTTTTATCCAATTCGCTTTCTGTAGATGTAACAATATCAATTAAAATTTCTCCTGTCTTTACGGCTTTTCGCACAAGTAAATGGCGATAAAATCCTGTGTGACGCATTCTATGATAATATGGAAGACCTGTATCCTGTGCAAATGTCAACACTGCTTTTAATATTTTTCTGTAGTCTTCATCTACAATCTGACATTCTGGAACATTTACAATATCGTGAAAACTTCCTCTCTTGTGCATGCCAAGTGCTAATGGACCATCCTTATACTCATCTCCAAACGAGAATTCCATTTTATTACGGTATTCTGTCTGCACCGGGCTTGGCATGACCCCTTCCCAGATATAGGATCCTTCTACCGCCTCATCCATCATTTCCTTAATTTGACGTTCTTTCATCTTAATCTGCTCATCGTATGGCAGATTTTGATAAGTGCATCCTCCACACATTCCAAAGTGAGGGCACTTCGATTCTATTTCCAGAGGAGATTTTTCAATCACCTCCAACATTCTTCCTTCTGCTTTCCCTTTGCGAATTTTATTGACAGCAAATGAAACCTTCTGCCCTTCAATCGCATTTTTCACAATCACTGTTTTTTCTTCGCCTTCTACAACCGCGATTCCTTTGTTTGGGAATGATACTTTCTCAATTTTTCCTTCTAAAATCTGACCTTTTTTCATTCTTAACCTCTATTCATAGAATGAGGCAGGAATCCCAAGACTCCTGCCTCGCTCACTCATTCTTACTTATTGTACTTCATCTTCTTCATCGAAGAAATCTGTATCAAAATCATCATCAAAATCGTCGTCTTCAAATTCATCAAAATAGTCCATTGCGAAGAAACGATACACTGCATAAGCAATACCAGCAACTGCAGTCACTGCGCCCACGATTGCAAGTCCCCAGAGAATTGCTTTCTTCATCTTCTCTTCATCGTCCTTCTTAGCCACGAGCTCGTTCAATTTTGTTGTTGCAAGTAATTCTTCTAATCTTGTCATGATCCGTACCTCCCTTTCATGTTCCGGCATTCTATTAAGTACTTTATATTATTTGTAATTATAGCATTTTTAGCACTGAATATCCACCAATTATCTTCTTAAATTTTCTGAAGCTTTGCAAACATTGCAAACATCTTCTTCACTCCCGCTGTATCAAATTCAACGGTCACTTCAAAATCTCTTCCACCAGAAACAATCTGTGTCACAATTCCTTCTCCGAATTTCATATGGCGCACTCGGTCTCCCACTTCATAATCAAGTCCTCCCGCACTTTTGCTGCCAAACTGCTGAACTGGCATGGTCTGTGCGTATGGCTTTGCCTTGAAGCTGCGGTTTGCCATCTGGTATGCCGAAGAGCTTTCCGGTTCCTCTTTTTCTTTCTCAAAAGTAATACCATTCGCAAGTAATTCCTTCGGAATCTCTTTTAAAAATCGCGAAATCTTATTATACTGCGTCTCCCCATGAACCATGCGTCTTCGTGCGCATGTCATAGTAAGTTTTTTCTGTGCCCTCGTGATTCCCACATAGCAAAGTCTTCTCTCTTCTTCGACTTCTGTCGGATCGTCAGCCACAATCGTCATATAACTTGGGAAAAGTCCATCTTCCATTCCTGTCAAATAAACGTGTGGAAATTCAAGTCCTTTTGCGCTGTGCAAAGTCATCAAAATCACATAATCTGACTCTTCATCTAAGGAATCGATATCCGCAACCAATGCCACTTCTTCTAGGAATCCGGAGAGCGTCGGCTCACTGCCATTTTCCTGGCAATTTTCTTCATACAGTTTGATCTTATTTTTTAATTCCTCTATATTCTCCAGACGACTTTCTGCTTCTTCATCCGTTTCTGATTGTTCGCGCACCGCCTCCAAGTATCCTGTCTGTTCTAAGATATTTTCCACCAATTCTGTGAGTGAAAAAAATTGCATCTGTGCCTTAAATTGCTCAATCAATGCCACAAAACTCTCTAACTTTCCAGCGCTTCTCCCTATTCCCGGAATGCTTGGTGCCGCAAGAAGGGATTCATAAAATGAGACCTCATTTGCAATGGCATAATCCTGCACTTTTCCAATCGTCGTAAGACCAATGCCTCGTTTCGGCACATTGATGATTCGGCGCACAGATAAATCATCTTTTCCGTTGTCAATCGTCTTCAAATAAGCCAAGACATCCTTGATTTCTTTGCGTGAATAGAAGTTCACTCCGCCCACTATTTTATATGGAACATTTGACACTACAAGCTTCTCTTCAAACATGCGTGACTGGGCATTTGTACGATACAAGATAGCATGATCATTATACTTCATACCTTTGATACTTACATTCTTTTTTATATCGCTTACTATGTATTCAGCTTCATCAAATGCATTGTCAAACTGACGAAATTGAATTTTTTCCCCTTCTCCATTCTCCGTCCAAAGTGATTTTTCTTTTCTTCCCTTATTGTTGCGGATCACCGAATTGGCTGCATCCAGAATATTTCCAGTAGAACGATAATTTTGCTCCAGCTTTATAACTTTTGCATCCATAAATACTTGTTCAAAGTCCAAAATATTCTTGATATTTGCTCCTCGGAATTTATAAATAGACTGATCGTCGTCACCTACCACGCACAAATTTCTGTATTTTTCAGCCAAGATACTAACCAGCATAAACTGTACAGTATTGGTATCCTGATACTCATCTACCATAATATAGCGAAATCGTTCCTGATAGTATGCAAGTACCTCTGGCTGTGTCTGAAAAAGCTGCACTGTTTTGACAAGAAGATCATCGAAATCCATCGCATTGTTTGCTTTCATCTGTTTCTCATATTCTTGATAGACCTCCGCAATTTTCTTCTTGTGATAATCTCCTTCTGCTTGAATCATAAATTCTTCTGGTGTGATCATCTCATTTTTTGCCGAAGAAATCGCGCTCATCAACATACGCTCTTTGTAAACCTTGGTATCAATCTGAAGGTATTTACACACATCCTTCATCATCGTCTTCTGGTCATCTGTATCGTAAATTGTAAAATTTGTATCATATCCAAGACAATCTGCATAACGCCTAAGAATACGCACACACATAGAATGAAAAGTGCTGACCCAGACGCTTTCTGCGCCCATTTCTACAATGTTATCCACACGTTCCCGCATCTCGCCTGCCGCTTTATTGGTAAATGTAATAGCCAGAATATTCCATGGATTTACATGCTTTTCTTCAATCAAATATGCAATTCGATGTGTCAGCACACGGGTCTTTCCTGACCCAGCCCCTGCTAATATCAAGAGTGGACCTTCTGTGTAAAAAACAGCCTCTCTCTGTGGTTCATTCAATGTTTCATAAATACTCATGATTTTATTTCCTTTGTTTTCAATACTAAATAATATGCCATATTTTCGATATATAAAAATGGATTCAACTCTTTTTTTTATTTTGTTTACTTTATGAGTTTACTGTGATAAAATGTAAACGCAAGTATATAATGGAGGTATACATAATGAGTAAAAAAATCAGAACAGAAGCGGTAGATCTCTTATTCGATGCTATCCTGCTTCTTGAGAATAAAGAAGAATGTTATAAGTTTTTCGAAGACATTTGTACGATTAACGAGCTTCTCTCTTTATCTCAGCGTTTCGAAGTTGCAAAGATGTTACGTAACCAGAACACTTACTTAGAAATTGCAGAAAAGACAGGTGCTTCTACTGCAACCATCAGCCGTGTAAACCGTTCTTTAAATTACGGAAATGACGGCTACGACATGATATTCTCTAGATTTTCCAACGACAACACACAGGCATAAGTTTCAAAAAGAGCAACCTTTTTAGTTGCTCTTTATTTTATGATTTTTTCTTCTTTCCCTCTGCTGAAGGTGCGATTTCATCTACTAATTTCTCAATCAGCAATTTCTTTACATACACATCAAAACTCAGATTGCAGATAAATGAAAATATCTGTAAATAACGCGCCTCCTCCTCCGGCGCATCTTTACACAAAGCTTCCGCATTCTCAAAGCACATTCTCACTTCTTCTTGTAGATCATTTACCCGGCTTTTCTGAAAATTGCAGACATCTTCATAAATCCTTTCCATATCGTACTCGCCTTCCGACGCGAAGAATTTATCTGTCAATGGACCCAACACAGTCTCGATATCCTTGATTGACAAGATATTCTTGAAATAATAAATAAAAATCAGCAACAAAATATGATCTTTGGAATATTTCTTCTTAACTGGCGGTGGAAGCAGATTATTCTTCGCATAATTATTAATCATTGTCTTCGTCATGACTTTGTCATCATCATAGCGCTTGCTGCTTCTCAACTGCTCTTCCATAAATGTGGTGAGCTGATCCATATACAAATCAATATTAGGAATCTCATCTGCATGTATATAGTCAATTCTTCCTATACTCTCAATTATACTATTTAATAAATCTTTTGAATCTAATGTCATCGTTTTCACCTCAATATGCTTATTATAAAATATTGGAAATTATATCGCAAGTATTCTTTCGTGCTTCCTTTCATTTTATTTCTGTAAAAAATCTATAAAAATAGGACTTATCTATGGTTTATATGTTATAATAAATCAATATCTAAAGATAAACGAGGTACTTATATGCAGATAAAAGATGCATTGCACAATATGCATTTATTTTCAAAGAAAGAAAGTCCTGTTTCCCTTTTTACCACTTGGGGCGAAACGCTGAATCCAGATCAAGTCTTGCCGGAGTACCCACGCCCTCAGATGCGTCGGGACAACTATGTGAACTTGAATGGTTCTTGGGATTATACAATAAAAAATAAGAGTAAAAAACATTCTTCCGAGATACATGGAACCATTCTGGTTCCTTTTTCTCCTGAATCCGTCTTATCTGGCGTCAATCATGTACTGTCCGCCGATGAGATTATGATTTATGAACGGATACTTCCTATTAACAATCGTCCTTCTGAGGATGCACATTGTCTTCTTCATTTTGGAGCTGTCAATCAACTATGTCATATTTATGTGAACGATGTTCTTGTTCTGTCACATTTAGGCGGTTCACTTCCGTTTTTTGCCGATATCACAGAGTATTTGACAGACCAGGAAAATCGATTGTCCGTTCACGTGAAAAACCTACATGCCTCTGAGAAATCTTCTTCTCACAAGGATGCACCACATTTGTTTCCAAGTGGGATTTGGCAGACTGTATGGATGGAATGGGTTGCACCTGTCCACATCGCAGATTTTCATGTAACTCCATTGATCGATAAGGAAACCATATATGTTACCGTCCATTTAAATGCACCTAGAAAAAGCTGCTGTGGAAATGCTTCTGTCACTTGCTATGTATATGACCACAACCAGGTTCTAGTATCCAAGAGCGTCTGCACGAATTCTTCTAGTGATATTTGTCAATATTCTTGCTACTGTGACATTGACAACATGCATTTATGGACTCCGGAAGACCCGTATTTATATACAATAAAGATTGTCGCAGGAGATGATGAAGTAACTGGATATTTTGCCATGAGAGATTTCTCCATCGAGCTTGATGATAATGGATTTCCTCAATTCTGTCTGAACCATGAGCCGATCTTATTGCAAGGTATCCTAAATTTAGGCCATTGGTCTGATGGACTGTGCACTGCGCCTTCTGACGATGCCTTCATTTACGATATCCAGACAATAAAATCTCTTGGATTTAACATGATTCGAATGCATTCTAAAATCGAATCTGCGCGCTGGTATTATCACTGTGACAAGCTAGGAATGATTGTTTGGCAAGACATGATGCCAAACCATAATTATCCATTATTCAAACGTCACCCAGCTTTATCAAAAGAACAATTCATGCGAGAATGCCAATTTACAATTCAGACGCTTGCAGTATTCCCTTGCATCAGCACTTGGGGCATTCTTGGGAAAATGAGCCGTCCACTCGACATTCAGCAGCTGCGACGATGTTTTTACGGAGCCGATAACACACGAACCATTGATATCGCACATCACTTCCGCTGTAAAGGCACAGTGGGCATTACTTCCGAGATAGGTGATACCATTCTGACACAAGTATCTGAATCTTGGCAATCCATGGATGCCATCCTATCTTCAGATAGGAAAAACAAAAATAAATAATTACACACAAAAATCTCATAGAAAACGGTTTTTCCCGCTTTCTATGAGATTTCATTTTTTTACTTTCTCTATTCGTGTCTCAAAGCTTCTATTGGATTCAACCTTGAAGCTTTTACTGCCGGCACAAGTCCAAAGACTATACCGATGATCATGGAAAATACGACTGCAATCACGCAAGCTGGTACGCTATATACAACCGGAACCCCCATAATCTGCGACAGCATCTGTGCAAGCCCTATTCCGCAAAGAACACCCAAAAGTCCACCTAAGCTAGTAAGTACTGCTGCTTCTGTGAGGAACTGTCCTAATATCACTTTTTGCCTTGCACCAAGCGCCATCTTAAGCCCAATTTCTCTTGTTCGCTCTGTCACAGATACAAGCATAATGTTCATAACACCGATACCCCCTACCAGAAGCGAGATTCCAGCAATCCAGATCAACTGTGTGTTGGTAGACTCAGAAAGACTCTGCAGATGTGCCGCCTGTTCCAGAATATCGTTCGCCTCGTAAGAATATTTGCTGTTCTGAATTTGCGTTTCGTTTAACTTTGCTGCCACATTATTTCCCGCAATCGTCATGTCATCTGTGGATGTAGCCTGCACTGCGACATACTGTGGCTCATCATAACGATAAATGATTGGCCAAGTCTGACTTGGAACAAAAATCGCACCTGCCGAAGTGTCCATATACATATAATAATCTTCCAATGTCTGAATGTTCGGCTCTGCAACTTTTGCTTGAGACACCACGCCCACTACTGTAAATGGTTCACTGTTGATCTCCAGAATCTTGCCAATTGGATTCTTTCCTTCGAACAATTTCGAGGCTGTCTTTGTATCGACAATAACTACTTTGTGAAAACTCTTATAATCTTCTTCCAGAAAATACCGCCCATAATTGAGACGATACCCCGTCACATCAAAATAGTGATCATCTATGCCGTAGAGTTCCCCATTGAAGGAATTATTTTTATAGTAAATATTCTCTACCCACGAGCGCTGATAAAAAAGTGATGTCTCTTTCACTTTTTCAAGCTGATCCAGTTCTTCCCTCGTTTCTTCTGTAATGACTGACACACCTTCTGGAAGGTTTGAGTACTGCATATCAACTTCGTAGCCGTCTTGCATCAATTTTACCGTTACCACATTATTTCCTGCGCCAATCAAATTTTCTTTTATCTGCTCATTCGTTCCTTTAATCGTCGACACAATTGTAATGATAGAAGAAATTCCAATAATGATACCAAGCATCGTTAAGAAGGAACGGAATTTGTGACTCCAAAGCCCTTGAAAAGATAAAATAACATTTTCAATCATCTTCTAATCCTCCTTAATAATTATAGAACTCATCCATGGTGGATTCCTTGGTCTTCGCGCCATCAAATACATCATTTCCATATGGGAACGCCACATAATCGTCTACGGAGAGTCCGCCCAGAATCTGTGTATATGAGCCATACAAATCTCGTCCAGTCTGTACATTGCGTTTTTCCAGCTTTCCGTTTTCATTTCTTACATATACATAACTCTTTCCATCTTCTGTGCGAAGAAACATATTTTCTAAATACATGCTGTCTTCTGACTGCTCTTGTTTCTGATAAGTGATACTCACATAATCATTTTCCTGAAGTTCTGCCTCTTCTGCTACAAACACTCGGAATGGATAATAAGACACATTGCTATTTCCATCTGACCAGGAACTGTTGTTAGTCGGATAGGACAAAATCTCTATAATTTCGCCTTCGCATGTTGTTCCCGTCATCCATGAATTGATTTCTACCTTCTGTCCAACCTTCACAGAATCTAGTTCCAGTTCACTCATGGCACCTTCCACATAATATCCGCCGCCACCAGATACTTCAACTACTGCTTCACCATTTTTGTACGCTTCATCTGGATTGCGAACTGCTCTCACTGTTCCATTTACGGTACTTCGCACCACTCCATCTGCTGCTTCGCTTTGCATTTTCTTGAATTCCAGTTCTGCTATCTTAATGGATACATTCAATTCTGCTATTTCTTGTGTTTTTGCAGACCTTAATTCTTTGAGTTCCGATGCGCTATAGGAAGAGCCTGATTCCTCGTAGTACGGTTCCTTTTCTTTGTCATATTTCATAAGATCTTCCGGGATTTCCGGCTGGTATAAACGCATAGAAATATGCGTTCCATTTTTTGTTAAATAAAGCCCCCAGCTTTCTAATATCTCACCGTTTAATGCATTTTGATCTCTTATTAGTAGCACCACATAACATTCTGAGACAGTGTCTCTAAATAATACAGAAAACATTTCTTCGTCTATACTATTTTCCGAACTCCACAAATAATAATATGGATTTTCTTGTGTTCCATCTCCCCGAATCAAATATGGTGGTGTTTGTATCAAATATTCGATATCATTAGACGGAGTGACAAGTGTGCTTGAATAAGGTTTCATCGCATTTAAATCCTTCAACTCCTTTTCAGCCATTGTACGCTGAAGTTTTAAGCGCTGCACTTCAATTTCTGCCTTTTTTACTTCCAATGAAGAAAGTGTCGTATCAAAACTTAACAATGCATCCCCTTCTTGTACCGTCTGTCCTTCTTGTACATAGACCTCACTGACCGTCTGGGTATTTGAAATCATGACTTTTTGCAATTTATCTGTAGTGACCATACCTGAAGTTTCTGAGCTGTCACCCCAATAGTCAGTCATCGCAAAATCCGTCACCGCATAAACCTTCGCTGGGTTTTTCCTAGCATTCTTTGCCAGAAACATTCCGCCGCCGATAACTCCCACAACCAACAAGCAGCCACCAGCTAAATAGAACATTTTCCTTGTTTTCTTATTCATTCTCTGCACCTCCATCTGACAAGATGCCATCTTTAATGAATTTTACAGTTTTTGCATACTC
>CAZYCT010000082.1:0-9631 GCA_964646135.1 uncultured Coprococcus sp.
ATAGTTCTTTTTGCTCATCTGTCATGGTGGCTTTGAGCTTTTCTTCGTTCCTGCATCATATGTACCTCCACAAAAGCGTTTTTACGGGTAAAAAAGAAGCGATACTCGGTTATCAAACCAAGTATCGCTAACTTTTGTTTAGCCAACCTCGTCTGACAGGTGCCGTAAAATAGTTAAATTTTTGGTTTAACTGTTTTACGAGCACCCGCCTAAAGGCACGCTTCATTCTTTCTCTACATTTTTCTATAGCACAATTACATACAAGAGAGTCAGGCAAAGTCCAAGTCCAAACATTAAAAATCCAAAAGAGAGACTTCTTTCTATGATTCGCTGACTTTCTACAAATTCATCTTTCCACATCGCTGCACCATGCACATAGTCCTTATGTACCTGTGCCTTCTTACGCCAAGTTCTATTTCCAACACACTGAATACCATTTAGGATATGTCCTACGCCTCTAGTCAATACATTTCCCACTGCGATTTCTCTAGGCAGTGGACTGTCTCTATAGATGGTCTTTCTAAGTAAAACCACCAATCCGTCTACAAGGCTATCCAGAATTCTGCTAAAGATTCCTCCGATTGTTGGCAAAAGTCCTAATAAAATCGGTCTATAGATCAGATTCTCCACATCCAGCCAACTTGGCCATAGATTGATATAGTACCGTTTTCCTTCTTCTTTTCGAACCAATACTGTTCGGATAAAAAAGAGATACACAATTGCTCCAATCAGAATAGAAATCAATGCGCCTTTAAGATTCACCCAACTGAAATAATGTACCACATGCAGTTCTCCATGTGGATGGAAATTCATAAATCCCTGTGCCAGACTTGCCGCCTGATCCATGAATTGGTGTGGGAAAAGTCCCCACAAGAAAAGTACACCACCGCTCACAGCAAGTGCGATTCCGCTTTGCGGATTCATATACTGTTTCTTCGCGTCAAAAGCTTCTTGCACTTCTGCTTTCTCATTCTTCTCAACAAAGACTGCGATAAAAATTTTCGTCATATATGCAACTGTCAATCCACCGCTGAACAGGAAGATGTATTCCACAAACCGCATAACGCCAACTGCTCCATATTCCACGATGCTTTCATGAATCAGTGTCTTACTGATATAGCCGCCAAATCCAGGAATACCTCCGATTGCAAGTGCTCCAATCAAAAATACAATCTTCAACAATGGTTTCTTTCGTCCAAATCCTCGAATATCATTCAAATGCAAAGCATGTGTATTCATATAGATCACACCTGCGGACAAGAAAAGCACTAATTTAATAAGGGAATGATTCACCATGTGAAGGAAGGTTCCATGCACGGCCAGCTGTCCGTGTTCTCCTAATAAGCCCATCATAGCTGCTCCCACAAGGATAAATCCAATCTGTGACATAGAAGAACAAGCCAAAGTTCTTTTCAAATCAACCGAGAATACTGCAAGAAGTGCTCCACCAAACATGGTAAGCACACCGACAGTCAACAGAAATTGGCTCCATGTCACATCATACAAAAATAGATTGCAGCTTACGACCAATATTCCAAACATACCTGTCTTTGTCAAAATTCCAGACAGCAACGCAGATGCCGGTGCCGGTGCCACCGGGTGTGCTTTTGGAAGCCAGATATGTAGTGGAAAGGCACCTGCTTTTGCAGCAAATCCAAAAAACAGACAAAAACGTGCCGCATAAATCCAGATTCTATTTCCTTCATATCCTTCTGTCGCTGTCAACAGTTCGCCAATCATTACCGTTCCAAGTTCATGACTTAAAATCATAACCCCCATCAACATGACAAGCCCACCGATCACCGCTACTGCTAGATAAGTTCCTGCCGCGCGAAGTGAAGGTGCATTCTCCTCCTGAGCCACCCACACATAAGAAGTAAATGACATAATCTCAAAAAAGATAAACGTTGTATACAGATCAGCCGACAAAAACACTGCCATCGTGGCACCTAATGTCCACAGTAAGAACAAATAAAATCGATTGGTGTTCCTGTGATGCTTAAAATATTCTCCAGATAAGAGCGTTGCCCCTGCCCACATAAATGCGGCAATGGTTCCATAAAGCAGCCTAAAACCATCCAGCGTAAAATTCAAGCCAAACCCACAAACGTGTGGCACATAACACTCTGCAAATGCATGAACGCTCTCTTTCTCCACAAGTAAGATTCCATATTTAATCAAAAGATACAACATGATCCCAAACTCACTAATTGCCACGAAGCACGCAAGAATATTACGGCATTTTTCATTCTTTCTTCCTGCCAAGTATATCAAAAGACCGCCCACAAACGGATAAAACACAAGAAAACTAAGAATTAAATTATCATTCATTTTTCGTCTTCCCTCCTTTACATACCCGCTGCCACAGCAGTAAACAAATCAATAAGTGGCTGTGCGTGAAGTCCCAGGCAGAAAATCACTACCACTAAGAGCACAAGCGGCACGCAGATCATCCAGTTCGGATCTTCCACATCCGCAATTTTCTCATACTCGAAATCTTTTCCTGGGAAAAATGCTCTCACCGTAACCGGCATAATATAAAGAGCTGTCAACAGTGCGGAAATCAGTAGCGCTACAATTCCCATATACGCAAGAACTGTTCCACTTTCCACCGCTGCCTCTGCCAGTTTCCACTTGCTGACAAAACCACTCATTCCTGGAAGTCCCATCAGTGCAAGTCCAGAAAGTGTAAAGCACCAGAACACACATGGCATTTTTCTTCCAAATCCATCTAATTCATGTACATAATTTCTTCCTGTTTTGTAAATCACAGCACCTGCACAGAAGAACAGACAAATCTTCATAGCTGCATGTGAAATCATATGACATAACGCACCCACAAGGCCTGCTGGTGTCATGAGAAGTACACCAAACAGAATATAAGACAAATTACTTACCGTCGACCATGCCAGTCTTCGTTTTAAATGGGTCTCCTTAACTCCTCGGCTACAGCCATAAACAATGGTGAAAATTACCAGAACCAGCAACAATTTCTGTGCCCATGAGCCTCTTAGAAATTCTGTTCCAAAGCTATAATATGTCACACGCATAGTCGCAAATGCTCCTGTCTTTACAACTGCTACCGCATGCAAAAGTGCAGTAACCGGTGTTGGTGCCACACCTGCTTTCGGAAGCCACGAAGAGCAAGGCCACATAGCCGTCTTTACACCGAATCCACAGAAACACATTATATATCCAAGTAACAATAAATTCGTATTATCTCCTACCTTAGCAAGATCCAGTGTCCCACCCATAAGGAAGGTAGAACTTCCATAGTTCAGAATAAAAATCATTCCCATAAAGGCGCACGCTGCACCACCTATCATATAGTAAAAATAGGTACGACTTGCATGAATCGCCTCTCTAGTAAGCGTATGCATGATCAGTGGCAATGTAACAAGACTCAACATTTCGAAGAATACATACATCGTTAAAATATCTCCGGACAGAGCCACACCAAGCGTGATGCCATAGGTAATCGTATAAAACATAAAGAATATCTCTTCATGCCCCTCATGCTTCATATATTCAAAAGAATACAAAATCGCTAACGGCCAAAGGAAGGCTACCATTCCTGCAAAAACCATCCCCAGACCATCTAAATGAAACTGCAAGACCATGTTTTCGGCAAACCGGAACAAAACAAAAGATTCTTCTGGTCGTTTAAAGAGCAACAGAAACACAAGGATAGATGTCAGAACTGTCACTCCCTCCACATACCACATCAACTGTTTGCGATTTTTAAAAGGAAGTACCGGAATCATAAATCCTGTCACAATCGGCAGCACTACCACTGCAAGCATCATTATTGCATTCATGAAAACTCCTCCTTCCTATAACACAGCTTCCGCAATATGCGCTGCAAAATTAATCAAACCATTTGGAAATACACCTAGCACAATCACCAAAAATGCCAAAACAAGCAATGGTACAAGCATTTCGCATGGTGGCTCTCCTTTGGTAAACTCCAGTTCCTCCGATGATTTCTCGGTAAAGAATCCCTTCATCGTAATCGGAAGCAGATAGCCCGCTGTCAAAAGCGCGCTCACAAGTAATACTGCAATACCGCCCCATCCCCAGATGCCAATACCAGCATCTAGTGCACCTTGTGCCAGATACCATTTACTGATAAATCCACTTGCCGGTGGAATTCCAATCAACGCAAGTGCTGCAAACGTATAGCACCAAAGTGTTTTCGGCATATATTTTCCAATTCCTTCCAACTGTTCCACACGTGGTTTTCCGTATTGGAATATGAACACACCGGCTGAAAGGAACAGCGCGCATTTGATAAATGCATGGAACACTACATGCAAAAGTGCCCCTGTCATTCCCACAGGCGTGAGTACAGAAAGTCCAAACAAGATATAAGATACCTGACTCACGGTTGAGTATGCCAAACGTTTTTTAAGAACCGGCTCTCTATACGCCAGCATCGATCCCATGAACACAGTCAGAAGACTCAATGCCAACCATGCATATTGCACCCAAGTGCCTCTGATGAAATCAGCTCCGACAACATAATAAACCACACGAATGATTGCAAGTACACCGCCTTTTACAATAATACTTGAAAGCACTGCTGAAGCTGGTGCTGGTGCAACCGGATGTGCAGCTGGAAGCCACGCATGCAGAGGAAGCATCCCTGCTTTCACACCAAATCCAATCAACATCGCCATCACTGCAATTAAAATAAGTGCTTCTTTTCCTTCTATTGCTGCCAGATTCAAACTTCCGCCTTCTACAAACGCAAGTGTATCACAGTACTTATACAAAACGAAAATTCCAAACAGTGCCATATAAGCACCGCACATAGAATAGAACAAATATTTTAATGCTGCCATAATCGCTTCTCTTGAACCATTGTGCAGCACAAGCGGCATCGATGTCACTGTCATAAGTTCATAGAACAAATACAATGTAACAAGATTTCCAGAAAAATTCAGTCCCATCAAAACAGCATAGACAACTAAATAAAATCCAAAATATCTCTTTTCCTCTCCCTCATGAGCCATATAGGGAAATGCGTAAATTCCAACCAAGAGCCACACAAGACTCACCACAGTCACAAAAAGTGCTGCAACCCGATCTACTCGAAAGCAGATTGGGATATCTTTCATAAGGTAGAAAAGTGTCAAACTCTTTTCTCCACTCCATGCCACCAGAAGTGCCAGCACCACAGAAATTCCTAAAGTTATAAGTACAATGCTTTTTAAATGCTTCTCTTCTGTCCTTAAAACAGCCTCTGAACTCTTTACATGCTGCCGAAAGGAAGAAATCAGCAAATATGTTCCTACAATTGCAGGCAGACATATCGGAAGTAACATCCAAATTTCCATTTTTTCTCCTCCTATCCAAACATCGCCAGTCCACTTTGTATCAGTCTGATCACAGGTTCAGAACACATACCAAGCAAAAAGTTCAATACAATAAATCCAACCATAGCGAAACTCTTTGGAGCTTGCTGCGAAATCTTAATTCTCTGATATCCCCGCTCCAAAGCCAATGCCCGCGCTGGTGTATAGATTCTGATCACCGTCTTCATAAAGTAAATCGCATTCAACACTGTACTGATGATCAACACCAGAAGAGCCGGAAGCATCTTCACATTATTTTCAAACGCAGCTTGTGCAAACCAGAATTTCGAGATAAATCCTGCAAACGTTGGGAATCCAACCATCGAAAGTGAGCCCACCGTAAATGCAATCCCTGCAAGATAATTTCGGAAGCCTGCACCAGTCAAGCTTGCAAAATCTTTATTTTTCCCTGACGCAGCGGTAATTCCTGACGCAGAAACAAATAACAACGCTTTCGATACCGCATGTGAAAGAATATGGAACACACTTGCCACGACTCCTATTTCACTTCCAAGTCCAAGTCCCATATAAATATAGCCAATCTGTGCTACCGAAGAATAGGCAATCATTCGTCGGATATTGTTCTCACGAATCGCACCAACTGATCCCATAATCATACCAATCAGACCAAACACAAACAAAATATTCGTAATCTTTTCAGCTCTGATCACGTCCATTCCAATCACGCGATAGTAAATCTTGATCAGAAGAATAATATAGCCTTTCGATACCAGCGAGGACAGAATTGCCGCCGAAGACAAGGTCGAATATCCATACGCATCTGGCAGCCATGTGTGGAATGGGTACAAGGCACTCTTAATCGCCAATCCCACTGTCATAAGTGTGATACACACTAAAAGCGGCATCTGATATTCACCGCTGGCTGCAAGAATGCTTACCTGCTCCTTAATGTTACTCATCAAAAGATGCCCCGTAAGGTCATACAAGAAACAAATTCCCAGAAGCAGAAGACCAGACCCCAGAAGGCTCATGATCATATATCTCATTGCCGCCGAAATGGTGTGTCCATTCTGTCTGATCATAATCAGACCACAGGCTGAGATTGTATTAATTTCTACAAATACATATGCTGTAAAAATATCGTTTGTATAAATCAATGCAAGGAGCGAGCAGAACAATAAATTCGTCATGATGTAGTAGAGATTTTGCTTCGTGCTCTCCAATTCCTCTTCTCGCTCTTTCACGCCGGCGACAACACAAAGCAGCATAATAACACTAAAAGCAGTCGCCATAAGTGCCTCTAATACACCCACTCGAATTTCATTTCCCCAAGGTGCCGGAAAGTGGCCCATCATATAAGTATAAGATTCTCCCGAAGAAATGGTAAATGCCAGAACCATCGCAGACATGATTCCCACTGCTGAAATCATAATCACATTTAAATATTTTGCTTTCTTTCCATCCAAAACCGATGAAAGTGGTCCCGTAAACAGGGAAATAAGAATACATATAAAAGGAAGATTTTGTACAAAAGCCATTATTTTTCCTCCTTCTTAATCATCGCTGTAATTTCATCAAAATTAAGTGTATGGTATCTCCGGTATAAACGGATCGTCAGCGATAACATCAACGCTGTCACGGATACCGAAACCACGATTCCAGTCAATACCAAACCACTTGGAATCGGATTGATGTATGCCTCCATACTCTGAATCCCATCTGTCACAATCGGTGCTTTTCGTCCTGCAATATAACCTTTCAAAGCCAAAAACAGGTACACCGCTGTATCCATAATATTTAATCCTATGATTTTTTTAATCAAATTGTTCTGAAGGAGAAGATTCGTAAAACCGATTCCAAATAAAATCATAGCCGCTGCTTCCCCATAATTGGCCAGTAGATTTGTCAAATTCATCTTGTTAATATCCTCCTTTTCGGAACATAACATAAAAAGTATACATGGTGCCTGCAACTACAACTCCGACACAAATATTTAACACCAGAATCAAGCCGCTGCTCAAAATTGCTCCCGGAGTTCCAAGTGGAATGATACTCTCTATGTGATTGGCACCAGTATAGAAGGAATAACTCTTACAGACACAATAACAAGTCAGTGCTGCAAAACTCATCTTTTTATAAGTAGATTCTTTGAAGAAACGCTCTGTCTTTGCGAAACCAAATGCCTCTAAATACAAGATTAATCCAGCTCCTATGATTGCTCCCCCTGAGAATCCACCTCCAGGTCCTAAATGACCAAAAAGAACTACATAAATTCCAAAAATAATAATTGGTGGAACCAAGACTTTCGCTACACCCTGTAGAACCATATCATTTTTCGGTTCGCGAGTGCGATCGTTCATTGCCGCTTCTGCCACTTCATCTTTTCTGCCTTTCTTATCTACGCGCAGCAAAATCAGTACCGTGCAAGTAGCGACAAACAAAACGTGAGATTCTCCCAGCGTATCAAATGCACGATAATCCAAGATCATACCCGTCACGATATTCACAGAACCCGTCTCTTCTAGGCCGCTCTCTATATAACGCTCTGACACTTCGTTGTTCACTGGCTTTTCTGCTTCTCCTATTGTCGGAAGATACGAAACAGCTGATAAAAGTAAAACCACAAGTGTCACACAAAACAAAACTGCCAGACCATTATAAAGCTTCTGAAACCATTTCAGCTGTGAATTATGCTTTCTGTCATACACACGTTCCAAAAGCAATTGGCGTTTTTCCTTCTGTTCACTGGTAGAGTTCTTATTCTCTGGAACAGGTTCCTGCACTTGCATCTCCACTTCTCCTAAGTACGGATCTTTACTTCCGTCCAGCCATTGCTTGAAGCGAAAACTGCGCGTCTTCTGATATTCTTCTTGTGAAAGCTTTCGACTCATCTACGCATCCTCCTTCTCCTCATTTTCCATAATCCCATGAATCTTTTTCAGTGTTACAAAAAACAAAATACTCGTAACCCCTGCTCCCACGGCCGCTTCTGTAATGGCCAGATCGGGAGATTCTAAAACAATCCAAAGTACTGACATGATCAAACTATATGACATGAAAATCAGGATAGAATTTAAAAGATTTTTTGAAAAGCTGACAGATACTGCACAGACAATCAAAAAAAGCAACAACATACTTGTAAATATCTGCATTTTATTCGTCCTCCTCTTTCTCCAACTCCTGCAAACAAATCTTCTTATATTGTTTTTCCTTATCTTTTCCCGTTGTCACTTCCAGTTTTGCAATCAAATGGGAAGAAGTTGGCGACGAGAACCACAAAAAGACGATTACTAAAAACAGCTTCAGCGAAGTAAAATTCAGTCCATTCATGATAATCAGTCCCAGCAACGAAAATCCAATGCCAAGGGTATCACCGATGGCAGCTGCATGCATCCTATTCAAAACATACCGAAATCGGAACACACCAATCAATTCTACTAAAAACAGAAACATTCCAAAGAGAAGAAACGCTGCTCCAGCAACAAAACGAATCCATTCTAACATAGCTATTATTTCTCCTCCTTTTCTTTTTCTTCCGTATAAACACCTGTATAAACCTTCGTCAAGACCACAACTGCAAGGAAACTAATCATCGCATAAATCAAACAAATATCTGCCAGATATCCTTCCTGCATTTTCACCGCCAAGATTCCGATAATGACCATAACCATAGTTCCCATCATATTGACTGCCACAACACGGTCCGCAATCCTAGGTCCGATGATTGCCCGAATCAGGCAGAGCATCAATGCAACTGCAAGAAAAATCAATGCAACTGTAAATAAAATCTCATATGCCTGCGAAAGTCCTTGTATCTCATTTCCCATATCGATTCGCCCTACTCTTTCTCCAACTTTCTAATCAATTTCACAAATTCAGATTCTTCCATTCCACCTGCCAGACTTTCATCCAGACAATGTACGAGATAGCCGTTCTCATCCACTTCTACCGTTATCGTTCCTGGAGTAAGTGTGATGGAGTTTGCAAGAAGTACCTTCCCCATCTCCGTTGTAAGATCCGTTTCAAAATCAACCAACACTGGTTTGACCTCTTCTTTTTCTGATAAAATCAACCGAATCGTCTGCACATTCGCAAGAAGAATTTCCTTAATTAATACAATGACATACCAAAGAAATTTCCCCGCTTTTTTTATCATTTTCTTTTCTTTTTCTACGCTATAATCCATAAATTTACATGTAAATATAAAAATCGCAGCTGCAATTATCAACCCAAACAGACAAATCTCTATTGTTATGCTGCCTGCAAAAATCAGCCACGCACAAAAGTATAATAAATACATATACTTACCTCCT
>CAZYCT010000083.1:0-9486 GCA_964646135.1 uncultured Coprococcus sp.
GATTTCACGGCATCAATGCAATACTGTCCACACTCACTGTAAAAACAACTGTCTTTAATCCCAATCTTGCCGCCGCCAGTGCTGCTTCACAGCCAGCATGTCCAGCACCTACAACTACCACATCATAATTATCTCTATTTACCCATACAGAATTTGCTGAATATTTCATTTACCAAATCTTCTCCTACTGTCTCACCGGTAATACTTCCCAAAGACTCATATGCATCCATCAAATCTATAGTAAAGAAGTCCTCCGGCATCTGATTTTCTATACTTTCTTTCACTTTCTTTAAACTTACATAAGCATCATTCAGTGCTGCTTTATGTCTTACATTCGTAATATATACTTCGTCATTAAAAGAAATTTCCCCATGATAAAACATCTCTTTCAACACTTCTTCCAACTCATGGATTCCTGTCTCCTGTTTCGCAGAAATCTCAATCATCGGCTTATTTATCCACACTTTCAACTCTTTTTTGTTGATAACTGTGGATAAGTCTGATTTATTTAACAAAATTACAGCTTTTTTGTTCTTAACCATGTTGATAATTTCAAAATCATTGTCATCTAACGGTACCGATGCATCCACTACATATATAATAAGGTCTGCCTCTTCTGCATGAGACTTGGCTTTATCCACTCCGATTTTTTCCACGATATCTTCTGTGTCTCGAATCCCAGCAGTATCCATAATATTCAAAGAAATTCCCTGAAGCTGAATATTTTCTTCCAACACATCGCGAGTTGTTCCTGCTATGTCTGTTACAATTGCTCTGTCTTCACCGATAAGTGCATTTAAAAGGGACGATTTTCCGGCATTTGGTTTACCAACGATGACCGTCTTGATACCTTCTTTCATAATTCTTCCATCATCTGCGGTATCGATCAATCTCTGAACTTTGAGTAGAAGATCGTCTACAACTTGGTCCAGCTCTTCTCCATAACCATCCACATCATAGTGTTCTGGATCGTCCAGAGCTGTCTCTATAAATGCTGTGTGGTGAAGTATAACTTCTCTAATTTCTTTTATCTTTTGCTGAACACTTCCTCGCAATTGACTGACAGAACTTTGAAGTGCATACTCATTCTTAGAATGAATGATATCGATAACAGCCTCCGCCTGCGACAAGTCCATTCTTCCATTTAAAAAAGCTCTTTTTGTAAATTCTCCTGGCTCTGCTGGTCTTGCACCGTATTTTAGAACAGTCTCTAAAATCTTCTTTGTGACAAATACACCGCCATGACAATCAATTTCAACGGTGTCTTCACCAGTGTAGCTATGTGGTCCTTTCATCAAAAGAACAAGAACTTCATCTACCACATTTTCCTCATCCACGATATATCCATAGTGAATCGTGTGGCTCTTCTGTGCAGATAATTTCTTTTCTTTTTTTCCTTTATATATTTTATCAATAACTTTAAATGCATCTTCACCACTAATTCTCACAATTCCAATTCCAGAATTCGTCATAGCTGTAGAAATTGCTGCGATTGTATCTGTCTTAAATCCCATAACATCACCTATTTTTACATAATTATTCACACTACATTTTATAATAAAAGCAAAAAAAAAGGAAGTAGTTTGAATCTACTTCCTTTCAAATCTCTAAGATTATCTTCTGTTTGGAGTTACAACAACACGTCTGTATGGTTCTTCTCCTTCACTGTGAGTTGACACTCTGTCATCTCCTTGAAGTGCTGAATGAATAATTCTTCTTTCATATGGATTCATTGGTTCAAGAGAAATTGCTTTTCTTGAACGTTTTACTTTATATGCAATATTCTTTGCAAGATTTTCCAATGTCTGTTTTCTTCTTCTTCTGTAGTCTTCTGTGTCGAGTTTTACTCTTACATATCCATCCTGAGATTTATTAGCAACACGGTTAGTCAAATACTGTAAAGAATCCAGTGTCTGTCCACGTTTTCCAATGAGAATTCCCATATTCTCACCGTCCATTTCAATGCTAAGTGCACCATCTTCGTCAATCTTTGAGTTGATTATAACACCTTCCATACCCATAGCTTTCAGTACATCACTCAAAAATTCTTCACAGATTTTCATTGTTTCTTCTGTAACAACAGTGAGTTCTGTTTCTTTCTTTGGTTCTTCTTCCATTTCAACTGGTTTCTGAACAGGTTTTGTTTCTTTTACTTCTTTGTGCTCTTTCTTTTCAACTTTTTTCTCTGTGTGCTTTTTCTCATGATGTTTTTTGTTATCGTTATGTTTCTTTTCAGCTTTTTTCTCTTCTGTTTTCACAGGCTCAACCACTACTGGTTCTTCTTCCTGTTTTAATTTAGCACGAATAACTGCCTGTTTACTTCCGATACCAAAAAATCCAGTACTTCCTTTTTCGATAACTTCATATTCCATCTGATCACTTGCTACACCAAGCTGAATACTTGCTTCTGTAATCGCATCATTAACTGTTTTTGCTGATACTGTAATTTCTTTCATCATTACTGTCACCTCTATTTATTCCCATCATTGAACTTTCTGACAAGATCGGCCTTTGACGCAAGACTGCCTTCCTTTGCATTTGCATTCTGTTTTCTTACATTTTCAATTTTCTTTTCCAATGCTTCCTGCTCATTTTTAGACTTTACATTATCCATTTTCTTTGTCTTTGTATGAGCCATATTATTTACAGATTCTGTTGTAGCAGCTTTCTGTTTTGCGCGCTTTGCTTCTGCTTTTTCCAGATTCTTCTGAACTAATTCATCCATATCGATTTTAGAAAGCTGTTTGCTAACGATAAGCTGCTGAATTGTACGAACAACTGCACTCGTAATCCAGTAAATACCAAGACCAGTTGGCAATGTGAAACACATAAATACAGAAAGAAGAGGCATTGTATAGTTCATTGTTTTCATAGTCGCAGCAACCTGCGCATCAGTCTGAGTTCCATTTGTATTCTGTGGCATCATCTTTACACTGATAAACTGTGTAAGTCCTGACAAGAGAGGAATCAAAACTGCCATGATTACAATTGCCCATGCTCCTGCAGCCAAGCCACTCTTGATCAGTGTAGCTGGTGATTCTGCAATGTTAAGTCCAAGGAAGTAGCTGATATCCTGTACTTCACTCATTGTAGAATCAATCAAACTTTCCAGAGATGGAATTGCTTCTTTTAAACTTTCCCAAGTAGAAGTTTCAAATTTATATAATGCATCAATAATAATATTTGACTGAGAATAATCATATTTTTCTGGACTCATCAACACTGGTTTTGCAGCGCCAATTGCCTCTAATGCAGCCTGTCCACCTTTTGTAGACAAAATTCCATCAACCAATGGAAGATAAATTTCCTTTACCTGACCAATATAAGCTGGAATTCCACGAATTACATACCATATTGCATATAAAATTGGAAGCTGAATCAATAAACTAGAACAGCCACTCATTGGAGAAACACCATACTTTTCATATACAAGCTGTGTTTCTTCGTTCATCTTCTGTATAGACTCATTATCCCTTTTACCCTGATATTTTTTTTGGATTTTCTGGATTTCTGGTCCCATAGCTGAAGACATTTTCGAAAATTTCTGCTGCTTTACAGTCAATGGATACATCAATGTATAGACAACTACTGTCAAAAGCATGATACAAATACCAACGTTTTTAATTCCAATCATGCTCATCAACTGGTAAAGGATATCCATCAATTTACCAAGCAGCCAGGCAGCTTGCCCAATAATAGGCGTACTTACCTTCGTAATTAAAATACCTGTCATTTTATTTTCCTCCATAATGTTATAGGCCTTTTGCGGTCCTACCCCGAAATTTGGGTATCTCTCTTATGGCACCGGGTCATATCCTCCTTTCGAAAAAGGATTACAGCGAAGTATTCTCCACAAAGTCAAAAAACCTCCTTTGAGTGCACCATATTTTTCAATTGCTTCCAGTGCGTACTCCGAGCAGGTTGGGGTATAAATACAATGTGTATAAACTTTTAACTGAGATAAATACTTCCTATAAAAACGAATAAGAAATAACATTATATGTTTCATCGTCGATGCCCTTTTGCATATCCATCTTTCTGATATGCTGAACTAAATTTTTCATTAGTCCGAAATAATGTCTACCTCATAAATATTATGAAGCTTTCCCAAATGGATCAATGCGCTTTCTATCTCGTGATAAGTTCTGTCTTTTGCAGACACTCTTGCAATCACTACCACATCTAATCCACATTGGAACTGTTCCTCATGTAATCTGTAACTTTCTCTTATCAATCTGGTCAAATGATGTCTAACAATACTATTTCCTACTTTTTTACTGACCGATATTCCGATTCGATTCTTTCCAAGATGATTTGGAATCACATACATTACAAGATACTTGTTACCATAAGACTTTCCTGTTCTGTAAACAGTCTGAAAATCTTTATTTTTTTTGAGTGATTCGGAAAATTTCATTCTTTTTTTCTCCTAAATTTTTGTAGAAGAAAAGGCCACTAATTCGTGACCTATGCTGATAATACTTTTCTTCCTTTTGCTCTTCTTGCAGCAAGTACTTTTCTTCCACCTGCTGTGCTCATTCTTGCTCTAAATCCGTGAACTTTCGCTCTTGAACGTTTCTTTGGCTGGAATGTCATTTTCATTGATATCCACCTCCTATCAATTATTTCATATTTAAATGTTAGTATTGCTTCTTTTTCAAAACATCATTATGTATTATATTAAATAATTTTAAAATCGTCAAGAAAAACAAGCGGTTTTTTGCCTTTACTTTTTCCACATTTTGTTGATAACTCTGTGGAAAACCGTGGAAAACGAGTGTATTACTTTTTTTATTCTCGACTTTTCCTTTAAATTACAACATTTTCTCGTGTTGAAAACTTATCCCAACTGATTTTTCATTGATTCCAACGCAATTTTAATGTAAAATATATGCGTATGATTATGTTTATTTAGTAGAATGGAGTTTTTATAAGAATGTTTACCGTAGTAGAAAAATGGGAAGAAATAATTCAAAAATTAAAAGTGGAGTATTTTTTGACAAATATTTCATTTGATACGTGGATCCGTCCACTTAAAGTATATGATGTTGTTGACGATACTCTCTATATCGTAGTGAATTTAAAAGCAAGTATCGAACATATTCAGAATAAATATTTACTTCCTCTGAAGGTATGCATTGCTGAAGTTACAGGAATTGAATACAATATTCAATTTATTCCGGAAGATTCGATCAATACTGAATCTGAACTTTTCCGCACAAATAATAACTCTCCTAAGAGAGAAGAGGCAAAACCAAAAGCCCGCAAGATGAATAATATTTCAGAACAAGCTAATCTGAATCCAAAATATACATTTGATACCTTTGTTGTCGGCGGAAATAACCAATTTGCTCATGCAGCATCTGTCGCTGTTGCAGAACAGCCTGGTGAAGTTTACAACCCACTCTTTTTATATGGAGGCGTTGGACTTGGTAAGACTCACCTTATGCACTCTGTCGCACATTATATTTTGGACAAAGATCCAAGCAAGAAAGTTCTCTATGTTACCAGTGAAACATTTACCAACGAATTGATCGATGCAATCCGTATTGGTAAGACAGGTGACGAACTTGCAATGACTTCTTTCCGCAACAAATATAGAAATAACGACGTACTTTTGATTGACGACGTACAGTTTATTATAGGAAAAGAAAGTACACAGGAAGAGTTTTTCCACACTTTCAACCATTTACATAATGCTGGAAAACAGATTATCATCTCCAGTGATAAACCACCGAAAGATATGGAGACACTTGAAGCCAGACTCAAGACTCGTTTTGAGTGGGGTCTTATCGCAGATATATCTGCACCTGATTATGAGACAAGAATGGCTATTTTATATAAGAAGATTGAGAATGACCAATTGGAACGCTACAATATTCCTAATGAAGTCATTCAATACATCGCTACTAATATTAAGACTAATATTCGAGAACTTGAAGGTTCTCTTAATAAATTGATTGCTCTTTACCGTATTAATAATAATCAGAAAGAAATGGATATTAAGCTGGCGGCAGAAGCTCTAAAAGATATGATTTCTCCTAGCCAGAATCGTGAAGTTACCCCAGAACTTATCATTGATGTAGTTTCTGAACACTTTAATGTACCTATTTCTGATCTCAAGAGCAGTAAACGTAATGCAGAAATTGCGAACGCAAGACAAATTGCTATGTATCTTTGTCGTAAAATGACAGATACACCACTTAAGACCATCGGTTTACTACTTGGTGGAAGAGACCACTCCACTGTGAATCATGGTGTGGATAAAGTCGCAAATGATGTGGAAACCAACGAAACTTTGAGGAATACTTTGGATATCATCAAAAAGAAGATCAATCCTATCTAAAAGTTTTCCCAAAGACATTCACACGGTTTTCAAAGTTTATCCACTTAATTATCAAAATCAGAAAGCCTTTATTTTCAAGGGTTTGAAAGGGATTTCCACATTTCCACACCCCCTAATAAGAATAAGGCGGAAAACTTTTATAAATATATTTATCTATCGCACGTTGAAAGGAGTTTTACACACTATGAAAATTAGATGTCAAAAAGCTGATCTTGTAAAAGGTGTAAGCATTGTTTCAAAAGCTGTACCTACCAAGACAACTATGCCTATCTTAGAATGTATCTTAATCGATGCTAATACAAATACAATCAAATTAACTGCCAATGACATGGAGCTTGGAATTGAAACAGTCATTGATGGTGTTGTTGAACAAAAGGGTATGATTGCAATTGATGCTAAGATTTTCTCAGACATCGTAAGGAAATTACCTGACAATGAGATCATCATTGAAACAGATGCTAACTTTCAAACACTGATTACATGTGAAAAAGCGAAATTTAATATTTCAGGAAGATCAGGAGAAGATTTTTCTTATCTCCCTTACATAGAAAAAGATACACCTATTGTACTTTCACAGTTCACTTTGAAAGAAGTGATCCGTCAGACAATCTTCTCTATTGCTGACAACGACAGCAACAAATTGATGACTGGCGAACTGTTTGAAATCAATGAGAATGTTTTGAAAGTTGTTTCATTGGATGGACATAGAATTTCAATCCGCAAAATTTATTTGAATAACAACTATGAAATGAAAAAAGTTGTTGTACCAGGTAAGACATTGATCGAAATTAGCAAGATACTCTCTGGAGATGCAGAGAGTGAAGTCAATATTTTCTTCACAAACAATCATGTTTTATTTGAATTTGACAGTACAATCGTTGTATCTAGATTGATCGAAGGTGAATATTTCAGAATCAATCAGATGCTTTCAAACGATTATGAAACAAAGTTGAAAATCAATAAAAAAGAATTTCTCAACTGTATAGACAGAGCGACACTTCTTGTGAAAGAAGGAGATAAGAAGCCAATTATCATTAATATCCAGGAAGAAGCTATGGAACTTCGCATTAAATCTCAGCTTGGTACTATGGATGAAGAGATTTTTATCGAGAAGGAAGGCAAAGATCTTTTGATCGGATTCAATCCGAAGTTCTTGATCGATGCTCTCCGCGTAATTGATGACGAAGAAGTGACCCTTTATTTCATGAATGCGAAGGCTCCATGTTTCATCAAGGACGAGAGAGAAAGCTATATTTATTTGATTCTTCCAGTTAATTTTAGCAGTGTAGCGTAAGCGCACGGAAAGGAAATTTATGTATACAATCAAGTTAAGAGAAGAATTTATTAAACTTGGACAAGCACTGAAAGCTGCCGGAGTTGTAGAAAATGGGGCGGAGGCTAAAGATGTAATCATCGATGGTCTTGTAAAAGTGAATGGGGAAGTTGACACTAGACGTGGCAAGAAGCTTTACGATGGTGACATTGTAACATTCAATGGAGAAGAAATAAAAATAGAAAAATAGATGGTGTGCCTATGATTATCAAATCTTTGAAATTAAAAGATTACAGAAATTATGATTTATTGAATATTGAATTTGATAAGGCAACAAATATTTTTTATGGCGACAATGCACAGGGAAAAACGAATATTCTTGAAGCAGTTTACTTATCTGGCACAACCAAATCGCACCGTGGAACGAAAGACCGCGATATGATCAAGTTTGAAAGAGAGGAATCTCATATTGAGACCATCGTAGAAAAACGAGGTGTTCCTTTTCAAGTAGATATGCATTTGAAGAAGAATAGTCCGAAAGGGATTGCGATTAACAGGGTTCCGATAAAGAAAGCTGCAGAGCTTTTTGGAATTATGAATTTTGTATTTTTTTCGCCGGAAGATCTTAATATTATCAAGAATGGGCCTTCTGAGCGAAGAAGATTTATGGATCTGGAACTTTCACAGTTGGACAAGGTATATTTGAAAGATTTAGCTAGCTACAATAAGATCATTAATCAGAGAAATAAACTTTTGAAAGATGCTTATTTTCAAACAGATCTTCTGGACACATTGGATGTATGGGATATGCAGCTTGTGATGTACGGCGAGCGGATCATTGCGAGAAGAAAGAAATTCATAGAAGAAGTGAATGAGATCATTGAAGATATTCATTTGAAACTGACAGGTGGAAATGAGAAAATCCATTTGTTATACGAGTCAGGTTGTGGTGCAATTTCTTTGGAAGAGGCTGTGAGAAAAAATAGAGAAAGAGATATCAGAACGAAGAATACTTCGGTCGGTCCACATCGAGATGACATTTGTTTCTTGGCGGACGGTATTGATATTCGCAAATTTGGTTCTCAAGGACAGCAGCGGACAGCTGCACTTTCTTTGAAGATGTCAGAAATTGAACTGGTGAAAAAAATTATTAAAGATACACCGGTGTTGTTGCTGGACGATGTTTTGTCTGAGCTGGATAAAAACAGGCAAAACTATTTATTAGACAGTATACATGATATTCAGACACTCATTACCTGCACTGGTGTGGATGAGTTTGTGAATCATCGTTTTGCAATTAATAAAATATTTCATGTCCAGGAAGGGCATGTCGTGAACGAGAATTAGGAGGATAGAAATGAGTACAGAATACGGTGCGGATCAAATCCAGATATTGGAAGGATTAGAAGCTGTAAGGAAAAGACCGGGTATGTACATTGGAAGTACTTCATCCAGAGGACTTCATCATTTGGTGTACGAGATTGTAGACAATGCAGTTGATGAAGCTCTTGCAGGATATTGTGATCATATTCAAGTGTATATTAACCCAGACAATTCCGTTACAGTTATAGATAATGGACGTGGTATTCCTGTTGGAATCAATCATAAAGCTGGAATCCCTGCAGTAGAAGTAGTGTTTACTGTCCTTCATGCAGGTGGAAAGTTTGGAGGTGGAGGATACAAAGTATCCGGAGGTCTTCATGGTGTAGGAGCATCTGTTGTAAATGCACTTTCAAACTGGTTGGAAGTTGAGATAAGCAAAGAAGGAAAAATATACAAACAACGTTACGAGAGAGGAAAAGTAATGTATCCGCTGGAGGTAATCGGTGAATGTGATCCTGAAGTCAGTGGAACGAAAGTAACATTT
>CAZYCT010000084.1:0-9251 GCA_964646135.1 uncultured Coprococcus sp.
CTGCATATTTTTCGATGAGCCAAGCAAGTGTTCTCTCATAACATCCCATTGCTGTTCTATGGATGATATATGGACGCACCTTATCCCCATTCTGATCAATGTAGTACATATCAAACTGTTCTGCAAGAACTGCATCCCACTGAATTGTAATCATTGTATCTTCTTTTCCATACACATTCTTAGCCTGAATATCAACTTTAGGTCCATAGAAGGCTGCTTCCCCTTCTTCTTCATAAAATGGAATTTCAAGTTCTGTAAGTACCTGACGGATGTGACCCTGTGTTTCGTTCCACACTTCTTCGCTTCCGATGTATTTCTCTTTGTTATTTGGATCCCATTTTGACAAGCGGTATGTTACATCATCCTGTACTCCAAGTGTTTCAAGACAATATTTGGCAAGAGCAAGACAGCCTTTAAATTCTTCTACCATCTGGTCTGGTCTTACAATGAGATGTCCTTCTGAGATTGTGAACTGGCGCACACGTGTAAGTCCATGCATTTCTCCTGAATCTTCGTTACGGAACAGTGTAGATGTTTCACCATAACGAAGTGGAAGATCGCGGTATGACTTCTGGCTTGCTTTGTACACATAATACTGGAATGGGCATGTCATTGGACGAAGTGCAAATACTTCTTTGTCTTTTTCTTCATCTCCAAGGACAAACATACCTTCTTTATAGTGTCCCCAATGACCTGAGATTTTGTAGAGGTCAGATTTTGCCATGAGTGGTGTCTTTGTACGTACATACCCCCATTCATTATCCTCTGTATCTTCTACCCATCTCTGTAACTTCTGAATGATTTTCGCTCCTTTTGGCATGAGAAGTGGAAGTCCCTGTCCAATGACATCTACTGTTGTAAAGAGTTCCATCTCACGTCCAAGTCTATTGTGGTCGCGCTTCTTGATGTCTTCAAGATGTGCCATATGAGCTTCTAAATCTTCTTTTTTATCATAAGCTGTTCCATAAATTCTCTGAAGCTGTGCTTTATTAGAATCGCCTCTCCAGTACGCCATAGAAGAAGAAATCAATTTAAATGCCTTGATTGGTTTCGTCTTCATCAAGTGAGGACCTGCACAAAGATCTGTGAAATCACCCTGTTTGTAGAAAGAAATTTCTTCTCCTTCTGGGAGATCCTGGATCAATTCTACTTTGTATGGCTCTCCTTGTTCTTCCATAAACTTGATCGCCTCTTCTCTAGGAAGTGTAAATCTTTCGATAGCAATATTTTCTTTGATAATTTTCTTCATTTCTTTTTCGATTGCAGTAAGTTCTTCCTGTGAAAATGGTTCACGGTCAAAATCATAGTAGAAGCCATCTTCGATTGCTGGTCCAATGGCTAATTTTGCTTCTGGATAGAGTCTCTTGACAGCCTGAGCCATGATATGAGCTGCTGTATGTCTGTATGCTCTCTTACCTTCCTCACTGCTGAATGTGAGGATTTCTAACTCACAGTCCTCTGTAAGTTCGTATCTTAAATCTACAACTTTTCCATTTACCTTTCCTGCACAGGCAGCTCTTCCTAATCCTTCACTGATGTCAATTGCCACATCAAGAACTCTTTTGCTTTCTGCATATTCTTTGCAAGATCCATCTTTTAATGTGATTTTCATAATATTTCCTCTCTTTCTTTTTATCCTTTTCTTATTTATTTTTGTCTTCTAAATCTGGATCCGGATGTCCTCCGTTCCAGCCACACTGTGGCATAGAAGTAATTTTCTGCATTTCTTCTCTTTCAAGTTTGAAGGTTGCTTCTGCCAGATTCTCTCTCATTCGTTCAAGACTTGATGCCTTTGGAACAATCAGAATATTTCGCTGTCTCAGATATTGGAGACAAATCTGTGGGACAGATGTCTGATACTTATCAGCCAAGGATACCAGTAAGGGATTTTCAAACACTCTTCCTCTAGCCACTGGGCTCCACGCCTGCACTGCTATGTCCTGTTTCCAGCAATAATTTATGGCCGCTTCCTGCATGTAGCCAGGATGCAGTTCCAATTGATCAACCACTGGTCTGATGGTACAATGCTCTAAGATATTGTCAATGTGGTGGGGAAGGAAATTACTAAGTCCAATGGCTTTTACTTTTCCTTCTTTCTGCAGCTCTTCCATGGCTCTCCACGTATCTACATCAAGCTTTTTCCAGTCTGCACAGTCTGCGGATGGAATTGGCCAATGAATCAGATAGAGATCCAAATACTCCGTCTGCAGTCTCTGAAGACTTCTCTTGCAAGCCTCCTTCGTTCCTTCGTATCCCATCTCCGTCTTCCAAACCTTCGACGCAAGAAACAGTTCTTCCCTTGGAATTTGACTTTCCTTCAAAACTCTTCCAAGCACTTCTTCATTTTCATAAAAGGAAGCGGTATCAAAGTAGCGATATCCTGCTTTTAACGCCATCTCGAAAACCTCTGCATTATTTCCGTCCTTCAACTTGTATGTTCCAAATCCAGTCTCTGGAATATGCATCCCATTATTTAAAATCATACATTCGCCTCCCTTTCAAAATACAACTTATCATTTCTCAACACGCAAAAAATCCCTTGCAGCACATACAATACTGCAAGGGACGAGTTATCTACACACTCGCGGTTCCACCCCGCTTACTTCTCCTTATAACCGAAAGAAGTCTCTCATTACAGATGATAACGGTATCTAACCGGACTGCTCATCACAGTCACTCCGAGGTGGTCTTCAAGTACCTTTGAATGAGGAACTCACAGCCTAGATTCCTCTCTCTGAAAATCATACAATACTCTACTCTTCTCATCAACGCATTTGTAAGCATTATAACGATAAAAAATAAATTTGTCAATCAATTACTGTGGAGCTTATTTATTTTTTCCGCAACATTTTTTGTATTTCTTTCCACTTCCACATGGACATGGATCGTTTGGATATACTTTCTTTTCCACATGAATTGTGCGGGCATTCTTCTGTTCTTTGTAGAGTTCTTTTCTCTTCTCTTCTGTGAAGATTGCATCCCACTGTGGAAGTTCATATAACCAGTCTGCTTTTGCATCAACCATATTCTTGTAAAGTTTTTCCTTATCAAAAGCAAGGCTTACTTCTGTATCCGCATCCATTGTCTCAATTGGATTGGCAACTTTCAAGCTATCATTGATTCCATCGAGGAAACCTGTCATTGTGAAAACTTCAATACCATATTTTTCAGCAAGTTCTTTTACAGTGCCTTTCACTTCTACATCTGGCTCTGTCAAAAGTTTTTCATAAATTCCTTTTTCAATTTCGAAATAAGCTCCCCAAAATTTCTGAAGCTGATTTCTGTCTGCTTCCTGAGAATAAGCGGTCTCTCTCCACTGTTCTAATAACGTGCTCATATTTAAATTCTCCTTTTGTACATTTCTAACCTCATATATCATACAGTATTTTTTTATCTATTGCAAAACTTTTCTTATAGAAAATCTATTTTATTTATATATACAGCTCTGCCCACATATAGGTGGGACCGTCTTTTTCTTTTGTAACGGCTTCCTGCCGATTTCTCTCCTGATTTTTCTTCTGTCTTCTGTTCAAATATTCTTCTATTGAAATTGTTTTTCTCTCTTCATGCTGCTCTTCTTTTCTCTCCATCGAATACCTCCTTTTCATTTGATCAGATTTTAAAATTCCCGACCTTTCCATTATATGAATCCAGTCAGTCAAATATGACAGCACATTTACAATATCATTTGTACATGACCATTTTATGTCCGCTTTATGAATATTATCTAAGTAAAATCTTAATATTTTATGATTGACAACACTTCATTCATCTACTACACTAAACTTATTCATGAAAAGAAAGGGTGACAACATGATGAATTTAATAATTCCAGAAAACTATCATTCTCCACTTACCATTCGTGAAACAGAAGTTGCCATTAAAGAAATCAAGGATCATTTTGAACGCGCACTTGCCAAATCACTTCATTTGACCCGTGTTTCAGCACCTCTGTTTGTACGTCCAGAATCAGGACTGAATGATAATCTAAATGGTGTAGAACGCCCTGTATCCTTTGGATTACGCGAACAAAATGACAAAGAAGTTGAAGTAGTTCATTCTCTTGCAAAATGGAAACGCTACGCGTTGAAGCGCTATGGCTTTCACTCAGGAGAAGGACTTTATACAGATATGACTGCGATTCGTCGAGATGAGGAGACGGATAATATCCATTCTATTTACGTCGATCAATGGGACTGGGAGAAAGTTATTTCAAAAGAAGAGCGCAACACAGAGACCTTAGAATATACTGTGAATAAGGTATACCGTGCATTAAAAGAGACCGAGCAGTTCATGGCTAGACGGTATAATTACATAAATGCCATTTTACCGGACGAAATTACGTTTGTCACCTCTCAGGAACTGGAGACCATGTATCCAGACAAAACGCCGAAAGAAAGAGAGTATCTTTTTTCAAAGGCGAAAGGTGCTATTTTTATCAAACAAATCGGAAAAACACTTGCATCCGGTCAAAAGCATGATGGTCGTGCGCCTGATTATGATGACTGGGAATTGAACGGAGACATCATCGTATACTATCCAGTTTTGGATATTGCTCTAGAACTCTCATCCATGGGCATTCGCGTCGATGAAGAGGCTCTTAGAAATCAGCTCAAAGCTTCTGGCTGTGAAAATCGGGCTGAACTGGATTTCCAGAAGGCTTTGCTGAACGGAGAACTTCCTTACACTGTCGGTGGTGGAATCGGTCAATCTCGCATCTGTATGTTCTATCTGCGCAAAGCACACATTGGAGAAGTCCACTCTTCTACCTGGCCAGATGAGACATTGAGAGTTGCAGCGGAACATGATTTACATCTCTTATAAAACAAAATGAATGAATTAAGAAAGATGGCCTCGGTCATCTTTCTCAATCCATTATTCTTTCACTCGTTGGAAACGTGCACCTCTAGGCACACTGCAAAAAAGACACCCTGCTTTTCAGCAAGATGTCCTATTTCCTCATTATCTAAAAATAATATCATGTCTTCCTGGTCCATTTGAAACCATTGTGATTGGATATCCAATCTGTTCTTCAATGAACTCAATATATTTTCTGCAGTTTTCTGGAAGATCTTCGTATTTTTGAATTCCACGAATATCACATTTCCAACCAGGTAATGTCTTCAAAACTGGTTTCGCTTTCTCAAGAAGATATGTTGCTGGGAATTCTGTCGTAACTTCCCCATTAATCTCATATCCAACACATACTGGAATCTCATCAAGATACCCCAATACATCGACAACTGTAAACGCCACATCTGTTGTTCCCTGAAGTCGACATCCATATTTAGAAGCTACACAGTCAAACCAACCCATACGTCTTGGACGACCTGTTGTTGCTCCAAATTCGCCGCCATCACCGCCGCGTTTTCTCAACTCATCGGCTTCATCCCCGAAAATCTCACTTACAAATGCTCCTGCTCCTACCGCACTTGAATATGCCTTACATACTGTGATGATCTGCTTAATCTCGTACGGTGGCACACCTGCACCAATTGCTCCATACGCTGCAAGTGTAGAAGATGATGTAACCATCGGATAAATACCGTGATCTGGGTCTTTCAATGTTCCAAGCTGACCTTCTAATAAAATCTCTTTTCCATCTTTGATTGCCTGTGCAAGATATGCAGAAACGTTACACACATACGGCTCAACCATCGCGCGGTAGCTCATAAGTTCTGCAAACAGCTCATCTGGATCAATCAATGGCTTGTGATACAGATGCTCCAATAACACGTTCTTCTGTTCTGCAACACGAACTACCTTTTCTCTCAATAGTTCTTCGTCGAACAGTTCACTTACCTGGAAACCAATCTTAGCATATTTATCTGAGTAAAATGGTGCGATTCCTGACTTTGTAGAGCCAAATGACTTTCCGCCAAGTCTTTCTTCTTCATACGCATCAAAATTCTTATGGTATGACATAACCATCTGTGCTCTGTCTGAAACTAAAATCTTTGGAGCCGGTACATCGCGTTCCACGATTGACTGAATCTCGTTAAACAAAACCGGTACATCTAATGCAACGCCATTTCCTATAATACTTGTTGTGTGATCGTAAAATACACCTGATGGCAATGTATGAAGCGCAAATTTTCCATACTCATTGACAATCGTATGTCCTGCATTAGCGCCTCCCTGGAATCGAATAATAATATCCGCTTTCTCAGCAAGCATATCTGTAATCTTGCCCTTTCCTTCATCTCCCCAGTTTGCACCGACAACTGCCTTTACCATAATAATTCCTCCTGAATTTTATCCCTGTCTAATAAAAAATGATATCATAAATAGTTCTTGTTAAAAACACCACGCATTATTATACTACCTTTTTCCCGCGCATACAACTATTTTTTCTACATCAGAGGTGCTATTAATTTCAGTAATTGACCGTAAATTTTTGTTAATAATGTACGATTTCTCACTTCCATAAGAGTCACCTTATGACTTCTCTCCCTCGTGCGCTGAAAATCTCGTTCGATGTCATAGACAACAGGATTGTGATAAATAAATACACCACATTCAAAATGTAAGAACAGACTGCGATAGTCCAGATTGACTGTCCCTACCGTTGCTGTATCATCGTCCGATGTAAATACTTTCGCATGTACAAATCCCGGCGTGTATTCATAGATCTGTACGCCACTCATAATCAATTCTTCATAATATGTCTTTGCCAGACAAAAAGCATATTCTTTATCTGGAATCCCCGGCATGATAATCTGCACTTCGATTCCACTTTTAGCCGCTCGCTTTAAAGCCGCAATCATGTCGTTATCCAGTATCAGATATGGGGTCATGATATGAACATATTTTTTTGCATGATTCAAAATATGAAAATAAACTTCTGCCCCCACATTTTCATTGTCATACGGGCTGTCTCCATATGGGATCATATATCCTTCTTCTCTGCGAAATCCCCGTTCCTTCGGAGTCAGATATCGTTCATAGTCTTCTGGTATGCGCTCTGTCACATTCCACATCTGCAAAAACATGATCGTGAAACTTTGAACTGCATCTCCATTAAGCATAATGGCTGTATCTTTCCAATGCCCAAAGCGCTCCTTCTTGTTGATGTACTCATCTGCCAGATTGACCCCACCGGTAAAAGCAATCTCCCCATCAATCACACAGATTTTTCGATGATCACGGTTATTCTGACTGGTAGAAAATATAGGTGTAATTTTCTCAAACTGTTTGCACTTGATTCCCATCTTCCGCAGCATTTTCGGATAATCGTATGGTAGTAACTTCACGCTGCACATACCATCATACATCACACGCACTTCCACACCCTCTGCTGCCTTTCTGCGCAAAACTTCCAAAATTGAGTTCCACATCACGCCTTCTTCAATAATAAAATATTCCATGAAGATAAACTTCTTGGCACGCTTCATCATCTCCAGCATTGCGCTAAACTTTTCCTCGCCCAGTGGAAAATATTCTGCTTTTGTATTCCCATAAGTGGGAAAGCCGACCTGATGATACAAAAAGTAAGATAAATTCACATTGGCCAGACGACTGCTCCGCATCGCCCGAACTACATTATTATTCTGCCGCATATATGGCTCCGTCTCTACCTGCAATTCACTCAAACGATTCCTTATTATCTTTCTGCTCAATTCCAATTTTGTATAAATATAAAATACCACTCCCGCTAACGGAAGCACCACAACGAATATCAGCCACGTCAACTTAAAGGATGGATTCCCTTCCTCGTTGATAATGTAGATCACGCAGCCAGCAGTCAACAAAATATAGATTCCATATAAATACCCAGTGTTATAATTCGTTCCACTAAGGAAGTAAAAAACCAAACCAATTTCCAGCAATAATAGTGCCAATACAACTGCCGTACGGCTGTAAATAACACCAAACACTTTCCCACGGGCTTTTCTTTTTACATCCTGTACCTTTGACTCTGCCGCTTTTCTTCTCTTTTCCATGCATATCACCTCTATACTCATAAGATATATCCTAACACACTTTTTTCCCCGACTCAACTTCCCTTACCAAAGATTTTTATTTGAAATTCTTAATTTTTCATCAAATCGATTTATAAAGATTTTACTACCATCTTTTCTTAAAAAGTATTATAATATGGTTATCTGTACAATTGCACAATTGAAAGGAGCAATCATTATGTCTAAAAAAACAACCAAACTTCTGGGCATTCTCGCCGCCGCAGGTGCCGCAGCTGGCGCGTTCTGCTGGTATATGAAAAAACATTCCGAATCTGATTTTGAAGAAGAATTTAACGAGGACTTTGAAACAGAAGATTTTGAAATAGATGATGACCTAAAAGACGTATCCAGCCGTGGATACACAACACTGACACCATCCACAGAAGAGACAGCCAAATCTGAGGAAGCCGAAGTTGTAACTGAAGGCTGCTGCTGTGAAAACACAGAATCAACAGATGAATGTTATTGTGAAAACAACAAAGACATTAGCGAATATAGCGAATAAAAATTGTGCCTCATAACGGGGCACAATTTTTATATCTATTATTTCTTAGTAACTTTATACGGCACTATACCTTGCATTTCTTCTACTCTTGAATCAAAGTCCTGGTAATTTTCTTTTCCTTCATTTTCCGCAAGACAGTTTCAACATTTTTTCTAGGACATGCAAGATTAAATCTTACAAATCCTTCCCCTTCTTTTCCGAAAAACTCACCTTCATTTACTGCTACCTGGCACTCTCTGAGCAAGAAATCCTTGACATTCTTTTTCGGAATTCCTGACTTCGAAAAGTTCACCCACACAAGATAAGTACCTTCTGGCTTTCTTACTTCTAAGACTGGAAATTCTTTTTTTATATACTCAACAAAATATTCTTGATTTCCTTCAATATATTCATTTAACTCATCCAGCCATTCTTCAGATTTATCATATGCGCCAGTAAGTGCAGCTTCCGCAAACGCATTATTTTCTGTCGCAAATGTTTTCCCAGCAATTTCTTGATACTTCTTCCGCAATCCTTCATTTGAAATGAAACAGTTTGCCACGTGAATACTTGCAAGGTTAAATGCTTTTGACGGAGAAGTAAAAATAATACTTTTATCCTTGACTTCTTCTGACACAGAACCGATAAAAACATGTTTGTGTTCCTTAGAAACCAACTCACTGTGAATATCATCTGAGATAATATACAAATCATGTTTCAGACAAACTTCTGCTAATTGCGCCAATTCTTCCTTTTTCCATACTCTTCCTGATGGATTGTGTGGGTTACAGATGATCACCGCTTTT
>CAZYCT010000085.1:0-9019 GCA_964646135.1 uncultured Coprococcus sp.
GAGTACATCTGGCGCATATCGTTCAACCATCTCCAGAATATATACATCTGGCTTTTCTTCCGCCACCATGTCATTTGTGTAAACACCACGATACACCATTACACTAGATTCAAACTGGGAGCCAACAATCTCTGCCATAGCCGTTCCAAAGGAATCTCTGTTAATAAAAACTTTTCGTCCATCTGCATTTTCTGCTCGATACCTGATATAGGTGGGCAAATCATACTCTTCCTCTATCAGTGCACCTTTTTGATACCCACATGGAAAATAGGTCCATCCCGGATCTATCACAGTACTCAGATTCAAAAACTTCGCCATATCCCCAGGTACATCTTTCTCTTTTTTTATTGTTATATTCTCATCATCATACGGTAGCATCGCAATGTCCAATTGTTCTAATAATCTCCTTACACCCACATATGCTCCTAGTTCATTCCAATGGGTGTCTGTTTTATGATATAAACTCATCTTATTTCCCAAACGCTCTGCTGTCTGCTTTAATTCTTCATAAGGATATATGATGTCAATATCTGTATTTGACCTTATATATTGATAAATTTGAAGTGCTGCGTAGTTTTCTCCCTTTTCTCCGTAATACCACGGCATATATTCATCATATATACGCTCTCGATTTGGCACAATAAACACAAGCAAATCGATTCCTTCTCGCTTCAGATTGTCTCTGGATAATATAAGGTTTTCAGCAATCCGTTCCAATTGCTCTTTATCTAATAGATTCGTTCCTTTATAACATCCCAGTGGATCCTTATCTTTCTCATCGATGTAGAAAAGCCATCCGTCCTTTCCAACAGCAACTTTTTCGGAAGACGAGGAGCCAAAAAGATAATATTTCATGAAAGAATCCAAACGAATTAATTGGTTACGAAACGGAAGATGATCATTTATATATTCTTCACATTGCTTCGGAAAATCGGTGAAATTACCACTTACAAGCACAGGCTTCAACGTATGCGTTCTGTTCTCATAATTTTCTGTATCTATATTTCTCGCCCAAAAAGGCCATATTAGATAGGGAATTCCAATAAGTACCATAAAACTAAAAATTGTAATTCTATCTTTTTTCTTCATCTCGCATGCCTCAAAATCTATAATAAATAAATGGATTATATGTATTTCCAGCCAAACTTGCAAATACAAGCACTAGAAGTGTGATTGCACACAGAATTTCTATATAAGAATTTTTCCACCATGTCTTCACCTTTTTCGGAATAACTTTGTGTATGAATCCGCATCCAAGAATACCACAGGCAAAAATAAATATCGTATACCAATCAACAAACTCTAGCACCATATAATTGCTTTTCACATAATTCCATGGAAAACACATACGTTTCACATACTCTACTGCATTCCCAATATCCGTTATACGAAAGAGCACCCAGCCAAAATTAATCACAGTAAGTGTATATAAACTTGAAAAAATTCTATTCTTTTGCAAGGTCTCCTTTAACAGGCTTCTTTCTAAAATTAGAAAACATGCATGATAGAATCCCCAAAGGACAAAATTCCAACTTGCGCCATGCCAAACTCCAGTAAGCAAAAACACAATCAATAAATTTCTATATGTCGATATCTTCCCACCTCTACTGCCTCCAAGTGGAATATACAAGTATTCTCTAAACCACTCACTAAGCGAGATATGCCATTTCCGCCAAAACTCTTGTATTGACCGTGCAGTATACGGATGCGCAAAGTTTTCCCGCAATTCGAATCCAAACATTTTTCCAAGTCCGATTGCCATATCCGAATATCCTGAAAAATCATAATATATCTGTAATGTATACATAAGTGCTGCTGCCCATGCCATTACGCCGGTCACTTCTACTATTTGCAGCGAATATATCCGATCCACAGAAAATGCCAATGTATTAGATATCAGCACCTTTTTCGAAAATCCATACACAAATCTCCGGATTCCTTCTGCCAATTGTCCACACTTCCACTCCCGTTTACACAACTGTTCTTCCATATCTTTATATTTTACAATTGGTCCAGCAATCAACTGTGGAAAAAAAGAGAGGTATAGTGCTAATTTACAAATACTTTTTTGAGCTGGACATTGTGCCTTATATACATCTATGACATAAGAAAGTGCTTGGAAAGTAAAAAAGGAAATTCCCGCCGGCAATGCAATGTGAGGAATTTCATAAGATGTCTTAAACAACTGATTAAAACTGGAAATTAGCATTGCTGCATATTTGAAGTACATCAGTAATGCTAAATTTACAAAAATGAGTCCTCCCAAAAAAATTCTTCGCCTCTTGAACTCGCACGACAGCACTAGGCCCCCTGCCCAATTCAACACGATGGAAAACATCAACAAGATGATATATACTGGCTCTCCCCAGGCATAAAAAAGCAAACTTGCCACAAGCAAAAATCCATTCGACGCTGCATTACCTGCAACTTTTTGAATGATAAAATTGCCTACCAAAACAATCGGCAAATAAATCCACACAAAAATCATTGAACTAAATATCATTTTCTTTTTTCCCTATAACATATTTGGCATCATTATATCATTGTGCCATTTTTATGTCCATGAAAAAAGGATCTTAGACTGCTTTGTCTAAAATCCTCTTCAAATTTATTTATGATATGGTTCTTTGTTGATAATTCGATAGCTTCTGTAAATCTGCTCTAAAAGGATGACTCTCATTAATTGATGTGGAAATGTCATCTTTGAAAAACTCAATGCAAGATTGGAACGTTCCAGCACTGCTTTTCCAAGTCCGATAGAGCCACCAATAATAAACATAATATGACTTGTCCCTTGAACACCTAATTTTTCAATCTTGTCTGCCAATTCCTCGGATGAGAGCATTTTCCCTCCAATTTCAAGTGTAACAATAAAAGCATCTTCTTTCATGTATTTCAGGATTCGCTCTGCTTCTTTGGAACGAATAGAGTCCTCTACCACTTCACTAGCATGATCTGGCGTCTTCTCGTCCTGCACTTCTATAATATCAAGCTTGCAATATTTACTGAGACGCTTCACATATTCTGCAATTGCATCTCTTAAATATTTCTCTTTTATTTTTCCAACTGTAATAATTGTGATTTTCATTAATATCCCAGAATTCCTTCCAAAGATTCATCATTCTCAATCCAGTCATCTACATTGACAACGCGATATTCTTCCTTAGTGTCTCGAATATACACTTTTTCGATTCCTGCATTGATTACTTGACGTTTACACATAGAACAACAACTTGCATTTTTCACATAAGAATCGTCATACGCTTCTATTCCTACTAAGAAAAGGGAACTTCCAATCATCTTGTCACGAGATGCACTGATGATTGCATTTGCTTCTGCATGAACGCTTCTACAGAGTTCATAGCGTTCTCCCCTTGGAACATTCAATTTCTGGCGAATACAGATTCCCATGTCTGTACAATTCTTTCTTCCACGCGGTGCTCCCACATAACCGGTAGAAATCACTTCATCATTCTTTACGATTACCGCACCAAATCGACGTCTCAGACAAGTTCCCCTCTGCGATACCACTTCTGCGAGGTCCAAATAATAATTAATTTTGTCTCTGCGCTCCATGCTGTTTCCTCCTTATTATCCATGTAAAATCACTTTCGAAATCTCCGCTGCTGTCTCGACAATATAATCCGCACCTGCTGCTTCCAACTCAGCTCTGTCACCATATCCATAAAGCACACCCATCGATGCAACTGCATTTTTCTTTGCACCGTTTATATCATGTTCTCGATCTCCAATCATCAAAACTTGACTCTTATCAGCCTCGTTAACAGAAAGCGCTTTTAAAGCATTGGACATAATGTCTGCCTTCGCAACTAAGGATTCATCCATCGATGCCCCTGAAATAACATCAAAATATTTTGCAAAATCAAAATGTTCTGCTATTTGCTTGGCGAACGCTTCTGGTTTTGAAGTTGCAATTGCCAGCTTCTTCCCTGCAGCTTTTAGCTTTTCAAGGCTTTCTATGATTCCCTCGTACACTGTATTCTCATAAATTCCTTGCGTCGTATAGTACTCTCTATATTTTCGAACGGCTTCCTCTGATTGTTCTTGAGTCATATCAAAATATTTTTGAAAAGACTCATAAAGCGGTGGCCCGATAAAACGTCTCAACTCACTTTTATCTTCTACTTCGTATCCCATCTTCGTAACTGCGTAATACACAGAATTTATAATTCCTGGTCCTGACTCCGTAATTGTTCCATCTAAATCAAATAATATGTATTGAAAATTCATTTTTTTGCTCCTTACTTTTCATTCTTTTGCACCATTATATCATTGTGATGATTTTATGTCCACGAAAAAAGGATTTCAGACATCACTGTCCAAAATCCTTTTCTATTTTATTTATTCGACAAATATTCGTGAATTCCTTTTGCTCCGGCACGTCCTGCTCCCATGGCAAGAATAACAGTCGCTGCACCAGTTACTGCATCACCACCTGCATAAACGCCTTCTTTTGAAGTCTTACCAGTAACTTCATCTGCCACAATACATTTCCACTGATTAATCTCAAGTCCTTCTGTTGTTGATGAAATCAATGGATTCGGAGATGTACCAAGAGACATGATCACTGTATCCACCTCAATAACAAATTCTGAATTTGGAACTGCAATCGGTCTTCTTCTTCCCGATTCATCTGGTTCTGTAAGCTCCATACGCACACATTTGATTCCTTTTACCCATCCGTTTTCCTCTACGATCTCTACTGGATTCGTAAGGACATCAAATACAACGCCTTCTTCCTTAGCGTGATGTACTTCTTCCACACGCGCTGGCAATTCTTCCTCACTGCGTCGATACACAATATGTACCTCTGCACCTAGTCGAAGGGCAGTTCTTTCTGCATCCATAGCTACGTTACCACCACCGATAACTGCAACCTTCTTGCCCCCAATAATCGGTGTATCGTAATCTTCGTCGATTGCTTTCATCAGATTACTTCTTGTCAAATATTCGTTGGCTGAAAATACACCATTGGCATTTTCACCTGGAATACCCATAAACTTAGGAAGTCCTGCACCAGATCCAACAAATACTGCTTCAAATCCCTCTTCCTCAATCAACTGATCGATTGTAATAGATTTGCCAATTACAACATTGGTTTCAAATTTTACTCCAAGTCCTTTTACTTTATCAATTTCCTTTGCAACAACTTTCTGCTTTGGAAGACGAAACTCTGGAATTCCGTACACTAACACTCCACCCAATTCATGAAGCGCCTCAAATACAGTCACTTCATATCCAAGCTTTGCAAGATCCCCTGCGCAAGTAAGGCCAGCCGGTCCCGAACCAATTACAGCCACCTTATGTCCATTACTTTCTTCTGTGCCAACTGGTCTAATATCATGTTCCAATGCATAGTCTGCGACAAATCGTTCCAATTTACCAATCGCAACTGGATCACCCTTGATTCCACGAATACATTTACCTTCACACTGTGACTCCTGTGGACATACTCGTCCACACACAGCTGGCAACGCTGAAGATTGACTAATGATTCTGTATGCTTCTTCTATATTACCTTCCTTGATTGCACCTATAAAACCAGGAATATTAATTCCAACAGGGCATCCCTGGACACATTTTGCATTCTTACAGCCGATACAGCGCGATGCCTCGCACATCGCTTCTTCCATATTATAGCCATGACATACTTCTTCAAAATTTGTAGCTCGAACTTTGGCGTCCTGTTCTCTTACTGGTACTCTTTCTAATACATTCGCCATTATTTGTCACCTCCACAATGACCACATCCGCCGTGGTGTGTATCACCTTCCTGCAATTTCAGCATCGCTCTTCCTTCTTCAGTCTTGTACATCTCTTGTCTCTTCATAGCCTGATCAAAATCTACAAGATGTCCATCAAACTCTGGTCCATCTACACATGCAAACTTCACTTCATCTCCTACTTGAAGTCGGCATGCACCACACATACCAGTACCATCTACCATGATAGGGTTCATGCTCACAATTGTTGGAATTCCCAGCTTCTTAGTGAGAAGACAGACAAATTTCATCATGATCATCGGTCCGATTGCCACACAAATATCGTATTTATTTCCCTCTTCAATTAATTTCTCAATCTTACTTGTTACCATTCCGGCATGTCCATATGTACCGTCATCCGTACATGGATAATAGCGACCTGCTGCAGCTTGCATTTCTTTTTCAAGGATGAGCATGTCTTTCGTCTTTGCACCTACAATTACATCCACATCGATTCCATGTGCATGCATCCACTTCACTTGTGGATAAACTGGTGCCGCACCGACGCCCCCTGCCACAAAAAGTATTCTCTTCTTTTTTAACTCTTCCAAATCTTCCGAAATTAATTCTGATGCACAACCCAATGGTCCAACGAAATCTCTAAACGAATCTCCTGCTTTCAGATCAGCCATTATCTCTGTTGATGCACCAACACTTTGAAATACAATCGTTATGATTCCTTCTTCTCTATCGTAATCGCAGATTGTGAGCGGTATACGCTCTCCTTTTTCTCCCATCTTGACGATTACAAACTGTCCCGGCTCACAATACTTGGCAACTCGCGGTGCTTCTACATCCATAAGATAAATCTTATCAGCAAGCTTCTCAGCTTTTCTAATTTTGTACATGGTCATGCCTCCTAAAATCCATTTCATAAGCAAACTGTTTGTGAATTTTTTATCACACAAACAGTTTAACATTTTCCTTTTACATATGCAAGACAAAAAAGCAGAGTTTCTTAGTCTTCCGACAAAATAAGCTCATAATTTCTCTTTGTCACATCACTGTATCGTTCTTTCTGATTCATAAGAACTACATTCAAAATTGTATTCCCTTCTGGCATATCAAATGGCCCTGAATACTGAATTCTAGATTCAGAAGTTGTCGGATTAGAGCCATCTGTCGTGTAAAATGCTACATATCCTTCTGGCACTACAACCTTGATTTTCTGATCTTCTTCATACTGTCCTGTCGATGGAGTCACTGACGGCGCACCCTCAATTGGAAATTCTACTGTATAGATTTTCGTAACTACAAGACTTGGAATTCCTTCCGCATTTACAGAAATCGCCCGGATTTCATTTTCACCTTCCAACAATTTAATTGGTTCCGTATACTTAGTGCTCTCAACAGTAGGATCTGTTCCATCTGTCGTATAGTAAATTGCCTCACCATTTCCGCTGAGTTCCAATGCCTGAACTTCATCGTACTCCTTCTGCTCATCCAAACTAAACTTTGGACCCTCTGAGACAAATTTTTCTAACTGTTTCAACACATTCTCATCTTCACAAGTAGCCAAAAGAGCCATGATTTTCGTTTCTTGTTTCGTATTCATATAAAACTGAATCGTTGCCTCATATAAAGAAACATTCTTCGGTTGTTCTTCCAAGGCATCCTTAAACAACTGCTCTGCCTTCTCGGCTTCTCCTTGTGCAAGATACACTTCCGCAAGTCCTGCGTATGCTTCACTTCTCGCTTTCTTCCGTTCAATTGCCTTCTCAAATTTCAACTCTGCTTCTGTATATTCCTTTGCCTCCAACTTCTTATAACCACTTTTTACTCTTCCATTATAAGAATTGGTGTAACCAAATACACACAGCAACAAAAGTAATACAACCGCCCCGCCAGCTATAATCATCTTCTGTTGTCTTCTCTTCTTTGCTAGCATTCGCTTTTTCTCAGCTCTTCTTTTTCGTGCTCTTCTCTCCCGTTCTATCTCTTCATCTGTCATATTTCTGCGCACGTTAACACCAGGATTCTCTAATCCTTGGCTTTCACTGATTCTTTTATGATAAGTTCTTCCACCTTCATATGTGTTCCCTGCTGCGCGACTGTGTTCAGCCCTATATTTCTCTAATTGCTCCTGATTTACATTAATTCGCAACGTCTCGCTAACTGCTCCCTTCACCTGTGCAGTTAAGACATCATCCAGCGGATTATAATCAGGTACGATCTGCACTTCACACCCACAATTAGGACAAAGTAAAACTCCATCTGCAAGTATTGTTCCACATTTCGTACATTTCATAAGTTTCTTCCCCTTTATCTATATCAAATCTGATGATTTTAAATTATTCTATAACCTATTAATCTTACATTATAATTCTTCGGCTTGCAAGACAACTTATACATATTCGTCAACATATTGTTCAAATTCTTCCAGTGACATCAATACTTTACGCGGCTTTGTCCCTTCTTCTTCTCCGACAACCCCCGCCTCTGCAAGCTGATCCATGATTCGTGCAGCCCGGTTAAATCCGATTTTAAACACACGCTGCAACATTCCTATCGATGCTTTGTCTTTATCTATAATAAACTTTCCAGCTTCTATAAAATATGCATCTCTGTCAGACCCACCATCACTTGCTGACGGGATTACCTGCGTTCCATGATTCACTTGATTTTGAATCTCTTCACTATATGTAATTTGACCACAATTATCTTTCAAATACCGCACAACACTTTGTACTTCTTCATCGGACACAAATGCGCCTTGTACTCGGATTGGTTTTGGATATCCCACTGGATGGAACAGCATATCCCCTTTGCCAAGCAGTTTTTCTGCGCCATTCATATCCAAAATCGTTCTTGAATCCACTCCTGAAGTAACTGCAAATGCAACACGGGACGGCATATTCGCTTTGATCAATCCTGTAATAACATTCACGGACGGTCTCTGTGTTGCCAGTACCAAGTGTAAACCAGCCGCTCTGGCAAGCTGTGCCAGACGGCAGATAGAATCTTCCACTTCTCCTGGTGCAACCATCATAAGGTCCGCAAGCTCATCTACTATAATCACAATCTGCGGCATTTTCTTTGGTGTATCAGGCGCATCTTGATTTGGCAGATGTTCTACCTTCTCATTGAATCCCTTCAGATCTCGCACTCCGTATTCTGCAAAAAGCTGGTAACGCTTGTTCATCTCCGTAACTGCCCAGTTCAGTGCTCCCGCTGCTTTCTTTGGGTCAGTCACAACCGGAATCATCAAATGTGGAATTCCATTATATACACTTAAT
>CAZYCT010000086.1:0-2220 GCA_964646135.1 uncultured Coprococcus sp.
GTATCTGCAATTCCACATGTCTTGCAGGGAAGATGTATTTTTCAAGATATACGCTCCCGTCGCCAAAGGCACTGACAGCTTCACTTGTTGCCTGCATATAAGCCTCGTCAAGCTCATCAGCCGAACGAATCAAACGAATACCTCGGCCACCACCACCTGCACAGGCTTTGAGCATAACGGGAAACCCAATACATTCTGCGGCATTTTTAGCTTCTTCTATAGTTGACACCGCTTTAGTCCCTGGAATAACTGACAGATTGGTTCCTCGAATCAGTTCCTTCAATATTGCTTTATCGCTAAGACGTTCCATGCTTTCTGGGGTAGGACCGATAAATACCAATCCGTTCTTTCTACAAGCCCGGGCAAAGTGCGCATTTTCAGAAAGAAATCCATAGCCTGGATGAATTGCCTGAGCACCTGATAAAATAGCGGTGCTTATGATTTGATTTTCATTGAGATAGCTCTCTGAGGCTTCAGAGCTACCGATACAATAACTTTGGTCAGCAAGTGCCACGTGTAAAGCGTTTTTATCTGCCTCAGAATATACCGCCACCGTGGCTACGCCCATTTCCTTACAAGCACGAATAATACGAACAGCGATTTCTCCACGGTTAGCAATCAATATTTTTGAAAACATAAGTTATTCTCCTGTAATCGCAAAAGAAAATTCGGCAGACACACATAGTTTGTCTTCCACAGTCACTGTACCTTCTGCAAAATAGAAGGGATGTTTTGCTCTCTTAATATGACACTGTGTTTCAACGGTATCACCTGGTTTTACAGGAGAGCGAAATTTTACGTTATTAAGACCTGTATAAACAGGTAATTTCCCTTCACCCATATCTTTCTGTATCAATACACAAGCAGACTGCGCCAATATCTCACAAAGAATAACGCCTGGGACAATGGGATTATTAGGAAAATGACCTTTTAGAAAAAACTCATCACCACGAATAGTATAATGTCCAATCGCAATGTCATCTTTATTTTCCACATCATCAAGCAAGAGCATATTATCTCTATGAGGCAAGATGTTCTTTATTTCTTCTCTATTCATATCATCACCTCTTAATACGGAATAATTCCGTACCATACTCAACCATCTGACCGTTGGTAACGCAGATTTCAAAAATAACACCGTCTTCTTCCGCGACTACCTCATTCATCATTTTCATAGCTTCCACTATGCAAAGTGTTTTGCCTTTCTTTACACGATCTCCGATGGATACATACGGTTCTGCATTTTCAGCAGGAGCAGCATAAAATACACCGACAATTGGAGATTTTACACTGATATAGTCTTTCGGTTCAGATGTTGTCCGTATATCACCTACCGCTTCTGGAACAGAATACATGGTTTCTTTTGTGGGCGTCGAAAGGGAACGTTCCAAACGAACTTTGCTGTTTTCTTCCGTAATTTCAAGACCGCTTAAACCAAGTTCTTTCATCAATTCTGCATATTTTCGAATATTAGACTCATTCATAGAATTATACCTTTCTGAAAGCAAGACAAGCATTATGACCACCGAAACCGAGTGAATTGGAGAGAGCCAAGGTAATATCGGCGTTTACCGCTTTGTTCGGTACGTAGTTCAAGTTACAAACTTCGTCTTGTTCGTTTAAATTGATGGTAGGCGGTATCACGCCTTCGTTCAGCGCACATAGGCAAGCCAACGCTTCCACGGCACCTGCAGCACCGAGCATATGTCCAGTCATAGACTTTGTAGAACTGATATATGCCTTCTGGGCATTTTCTTCACCGAGCGCTTTTTTTATAGCAATTGTTTCAATAGCATCATTCATAAGAGTGCCTGTGCCATGTGCATTGACATATATCACATCATTTTCCGTGTATTTTGCTTCTTTCATAGCATCCATCATCGCCTGTGCACCACCTCTGGCATCCGGATGAGGTGCCGTAATATGGTATGCATCACAAGTAGAACCGTAGCCACAAACCTCTCCATAAATTTTAGCACCACGTACCTTTGCGTGTTCGTATTCCTCCAAAACAAGTGCAACTGCACCTTCTCCGATTACAAACCCACCCCTGCGCTTGTCAAAAGGCAAAGAGGCTTCATTCGGATTTTCAGAAGTAGAAAGTGCCTGCATATTGGCAAAACCTGCAATCGCAGATGGGACAATAGCAGCTTCTGCACCACCGGCAATCACTGCATCGGCATAACCGTGCCGGATCATTCGCATCGCTTCACCGATAGC
>CAZYCT010000086.1:2320-8901 GCA_964646135.1 uncultured Coprococcus sp.
CTGTACCAAACTGAACTGCAAACCTTTGTGGCTCTACCTTTCCCTCGATTCCGCTTTCATCTACTGCCTGCTGAGCCGCTGCAACAGCAAACTGCGTATAACGGTCTGTACGAAGAGTCTCATTGATTTCCATATATTCTTTGGGATCAAAGTTTTTGACCTCAGCACCAAGCTTCGCTTTCAATTTCTCAGTATCAAAATGTGTAATAGGAGCAATGCCGTTCTTGCCATTTTTCATACCTTCCCAGGTATCTGCCACATTGTTTCCCAAAGGGGTAATTGCACCGATTCCGGTAACAACAACTCGTTTATTTTCACTCATAATTTTTCTCCTTACATAGCGATTCCGCCGTCAACACGGAGGACTTCGCCTGTCACATATTTTGCAGTCACAAGATATGCTACTGCCTCTGCCACATCCGTTGTTTTTCCCATTGTTCCAAGGGGAATCCTTTTAAGTAGCGGATTATCGGTCTGATTGCCTGTCATGTCGGTTGCAATAAAACCAGGAGCAACTGCATTACAACGAATGCCTTTTGATGCTAGTTCTAGCGCAACAGACTTGGTAAGACCAATAAGACCTGCTTTTGATGCTGAATAGTTACACTGTCCTGCATTCCCCGTCATTCCCGCCACAGAGGTGATATTGACAATACACCCCTCACGGTTGCGAATAAACACGCTGGAAATGTGACGAATCATATTAAAAGCACCCTTGAGGTTTGTATCCAAAACGGCATCATAATCTTCTTCCTTCATCATAGCAAGCAGCCCATCGCGGGTAATCCCTGCATTGTTAACAAGAATATGTGCCGTTCCGAAATCTGCTTTGATTTTACCCACGGTTTGCTTTACAGCAGAGAAGTCAGAAACATTGCACTGATAAGCTTTGGCTTCTACACCGTTTTCTTCTTTACATCTATTGCATACATTTTCTGCGTTTTCATGATTTCCAGCATAGATGACAGCGATATTAGCACCCATTGATGCCAATTTGTATGCAATAGCTTCGCCAATTCCACGGGAACCTCCTGTTATAACTGCCGTTTTTCCTTTTAGCATTCTTCCACCTCCGCTAAATACTCTGTAATGCTTACTGCTTTGACCTCTGTGCTAATTTTCTTGATTATATTGGTAAGTGTTTTACCAGGTCCAATTTCAATGAATGTAACAACGCCGTCATCAATCATATTGCGAATAATTTTTTCCCATTGCACTGGGTTACAAATCTGCTTGGAAAGAAGCTCTACCACATTATCTCTATAAGGCTCTGCCGTCATATTCGAATAAAGCGTAACTGTTCTTTCCCCAAACTCTATCTTTGTCAATTCATCTGCAAACGCATTTGCCGCCTCATTCATAAAGGGAGAATGGAAGGCTCCTTTAACATTAAGAGGAATCGCTCTGCCTCCTGTGGCTTTTACATCAGCAAAAAAATCTGTCATCTGAGATGAAAGCCCCGAAACGGTGATCTGACTAGGGCAGTTAAAGTTTACAGGGTAAATATCTGAATACCTTCTGCAGACCTCCTGCACCTGTTCTGGTGTCAGTTTTACAACTGCTGCCATTGATGTATCAAACTTTTCAGATTCACGTTGCATCAGTTCTCCGCGTGTACAAACAAGACGGAAACCAGTTTCGTTATCAAAAATACCACTGACAGTCGCAGCGACGACCTCTCCTAATGAAAAACCTGCAACGACGTCCGGCACGATACCTTTTTCCATCAAGACGCTCGCTGCCGCAAGCTCCATAGCAAACAGACATGGCTGTGTGTTTTTTGTTTCTCTTAGTTCATCCTCTGTTCCTTCAAAGCATTGAACGGATGTATCAGGGCGAATCGAATCACACATCGAAAAAACTGATGCAGCAACCGAATATTTCTCTGCGAGTTCTTTTCCCATTCCTGGATACTGATCTCCTTGACCTGAAAAAACAAATGCTATTTTACCCATTGCGCTGCCCTCAGAAGAATCGGCTCTGCCTCTTCCATAACTTCCTTAATAATTTCTGCTGCCGGCTGTTCTTTCTTTACCATAGCGGCAATCTGCCCTGAAAGAAAACACCCCTTTTCGTTGTCCCCTTCCTGCACAGCAAGTCTGAACGCTCCCGTTGCCAATCCTTCTAATTCTTCGTCCGGCATATCGCTGTACTCTGCCTTAGAATACTCTCTAGCGAACTGTGTTCGGAGACTGCGAACAGGGTGACCGAGTCGTTTGCCGGTTACCATAGTACAAAGGTCCGTGGTTTTCAGAATCTTCTCCTTATATGTAGGATGAATAGAACATTCTTTTGCACTTAAAAAGCGCGTGCCCATCTGAACACCGCACGCACCAAGCATGAAGGCTGCCGCAATACCTCTGCCATCAGCAATACCGCCTGCTGCAATGACAGGCAAGGTTGTGGCATCACAAATTTGCGGAACCAGCACCATTGTAGTAAGCTCGCCCACATGGCCTCCACTTTCACCGCCTTCTGCAATGAGTGCAGATGCGCCAAGCCTAGTCATCAGCTTTGCCATGGCAACTGACGCAACCACCGGAATTATTTTAATGTCTGCTGCAAGCCATTCCTTGATATATTTAGACGGGTTCCCTGCACCCGTAGTTATGACGTCAACTTTTTCTTCAACAACAACCTTAGCCACTTCATCTGCAAATGGACTAAGCAACATAATATTCACGCCAATCGGTTTACTGGTGATACTTTTGGCAATTTGAATTTGCTGTCTAACATAATCACCAGAAGCATTTCCCGCTGCAATAATGCCAAGGCCTCCACCGTTAGACACGGCAGCGGCCAGTTTCCCATCAGCGATCCAAGCCATACCCCCTTGAAACACTGGATATTCTATACCCAGCATGTCACAAATTGCTGACTTAATCATAGGCATTAACCCTTTTTACTCTGGATGAACTTATCCAGATCATCGATGGTTTCCACTTTCTGATCCAATTCAATCTCAATACCAATTTTGTCTTCTAGATCCATCAGAAGTTCTACAGTATCGAGAGAATCGATACCTAGTTCTGAAAACTTACTCTCTGGTTTTACAGCAGATACATCACAACCCGTGCGTTCCGAAATAATTTTTGCAATAGCGTCAAAATACATATACAATGCCTCCAATAAATTTTTTCAAGCAGCCTGCGACTACTTGTTGACACTTATTATACTGATGCGCTGTTCCAAAATGAGCCATAGTCTGTTCCTTATCCGTTCCAAAAGTATGAAAAATATTTGAACTTTATCTTAACTTCCAACATTATAGATTTATAATAAAAAAATCTCCAGCCATTCCTGACTGGAGATTTTCATATCAAATCCTCTATAATATTGGATTATCTTTTACTTATATAATTATAATACTGGTGTCCATGCAAGATCCATGATTTCATCAACATTATCCATTGATTCGATAAGTCCAAGTTTTACATATCTGTCTACTACATCTTTCAATGATTTTTCTGTGAAATCCTGATCCAAACCGAACTGAAGTGAGTTATTCAACATAACGTTCATTTCGTAGTTTCCACCGTTCCATCCCTGATCCATAAGCATCTGTGTAGCTTCTTCTACGTTATCACGCATGTAAGCATGTGCTTTCTGAACAGCCTGTACGATTTTCTTAGAGATTACTGGGTTTTCCTGTGTAAATGTACGGTTCATAGCGATTACACAGCAGTTTTCATCAGCGAAGTCTTCATCTAAGAGTGAACGAACACATTTAAGAGTTCCATCTTTAACCATGCTGTATGCAAATGTATCAGAAAGAAGTGCTGCAGAGATTTCTCCATTCTGCATAGCTTTGATACAAGCATCAGCTGTTACAGCTGTAAGAGTTACATCTGTCTGAGGATTGATTCCATCAGCATCAAGTAACATACATGTGATATTGTAGTCTGATTTACCAACACCGTTTGGAACAGATACTGCTGTACCCTTCAAATCTTCTGTTGTATTGTAATCGCTGTCTGCAAGAACATAAAGTGATTTACATCCAATGTGAGCACCACCTACGAATGTAAGGTCAACATTATTTGTGATAGGAACAAGCATAGTTGCGATATGTCCAACTGCTACTGTTGCCTGACCTGTACCAAGAGCTTCTGTGTAAGAGTTACCTTTTACACCTTCAGCTGTAAGTCCAGCTTCTTCATAGTATCCAAGATGAGCTGCTACTGTTGGGCCAGCTGTACATCCATCTGCCATGTAGTAAAGAACGTTCTGTCCATAAGCAGGTTCTTTTTCCATTGCTGCTTTTTCTTCAGCTGTTGGAGTAAGATCGAAATCTGCCATATCGATTGCTCGTCCTTTCATATCGATTGGTGTAAACATTGCTTCCCAGTTTCCTGTTGTAGATGCTTCGTAAGAATCCAGATGTTTATCTGCATTACTCTTATCAACTTCTACATCCTCTTCTGTTCCCATGTCGATCTGTCCGTCGTTGTTTGTATCACCAGCGATTGACTGATCATTGCTACCGCCACATGCACAGATGCTAACAGCCATTACACATGTCAATAACAGAGCTAAAAATTTCTTGTTCTTCATTTTTCATCTCTCCCTTAAATATTTTTTATTCTAAAAACCACACCGTGACTTTAGAACCAACCCTAGTGCTTCCCACCGAAGTGAAGCTTATTCAGAATATCGTTACGATACTCTACGAATTTTGCTGATGAACGATCCCTTGGGAATGGCTCATCAATCTTAATATCTGCAACAACACGTCCTGGATGTGCATCCATAACTATGACACGTGTTCCCATATAGATTGCCTCATCCACATCATGCGTAACCATAAGTGCAAGCTGCTTATTCTCTGCCCACATATTCAAAATTTCATCCTGCATATTCATACGGGTAAATGCATCAAGCGCTCCAAGTGGCTCATCCAAAAGAAGAATCTCTGGCTCATTGATCAGCGAACGAACCAAAGCAACTCTCTGTGCCATACCACCAGACAGCTGTCCAGGATAATCATCCTTGAACTTCTCAAGACCGATAATCTTAAGCATGCGCTGTACTTTTTCTTCGTTTCCTTTCAACTTTCCCTGCATTTCCAAGCTAAATCCAATATTTTTCTCCACTGTAAGCCATGGGAAAAGTGTTGGTTTCTGGAATACCATACCACGCTGTGGATCTGGTTCCTTTACTTCTTTTCCGTTCACAGTAACCTTTCCTAATGTCGGTGTAATAAGTCCTGCAACCAAACGCAAAATCGTTGACTTTCCACAACCTGAAGGTCCTACCAGAGAAATAAATTCACCACTTTCCATTGTAATATCTACGTTATGTAAAGCATGGGTTACATCATCACTTTCTACTTTTGCGAAGCTCTTACTTACCTTCTCAAGCTTCAGTGTAACTTTCTTATCTTCCATTATTTCTCAACTCCATTCTGCCAACGTAATGCATAATTCTTAATCTTATTCAATCCCTTTGTTACCAAAGTAAAAATAAGACAGATTACAAATAATGCTGCAAAGAATTTGTCATAGCTTGCCCAGCCTGACTGCCATGTCATATACCAGCCAAGACCTGATTTTACACCCATCATCTCCGCAATCATAAGCGCTACACAAGAAGAACTCATGGCCTGTGTACAGCCCTGAAGAATAGACGGCATCGCGTGTGGGATTGCTACACGGAACACAAGCTGACGTTTATTCGCGCCGAGTGTTCTCGCAGCTTCAAAATAATCCTGTTCTACGTTAGAAATACCTGTGATTGATGCCACCGTAACTGCAAACCATGAACCAAGTGCAATGATAAATACAGCACCCATAAACAATGATTTTGCAACAACCATCATAACTGGCACCCATGTGGATGTTGGAATTGGTCCAAGGAAGTTGATGATAGGGTCAATCCAATAACGTACCTTCTTAGAATAACCACATGTAATTCCTGTGATAAGTCCAAGAAGTACACCAACTCCATACCCAATAAACAACAATTTCAAAGTATTCAGTGTACAGTTCCAAAGCATCGCATATTCCACTGCAAATGCATTGATGATAAAGTTCATACATGGCACGAATGGCTGTGTCAGAACACCTGTCTTAATTGTCAAATAGTCATACAATGCTAAAAACAAAAACAACACAGCAAAAAGAGGTGCTTTATAATGTAATTTCTCATAAAAAGTCTTTTCCCCTTTTCTTTTCTGTATCACTGCAACAAGAGCACACACAATATAAAGTGCTATAAAAAACACCAATACATACACATATGACATTGGATTTCGATTTATTGTTTTATCTGGAATCAAACGATATTCCAAGATTGCAACGATTCCGCACACGATTGGGAGCAACATAACAATAAACTCTATCACTCTCTGTAATGGAGTCTTCTCTTTTTCTTCCAACTCTCTCAACTGGCGGCGTGTAAGATTGGCAAGCTGTATCTCTTCAGATTCATTGTCCATATTAACTTGAATATTTTCAGACATAATACTTCCTTCCCCCTTTGTTATTTTTCATGTAAAATGTATCACAATTTGCTTCAAATATGAAATTGTTTTTCCTTATATTTTTTATGCATTTATTAATAATTTCTATATTATCTTACCA
>CAZYCT010000087.1:0-8827 GCA_964646135.1 uncultured Coprococcus sp.
CCACCTGTTTTATCCAGTTTTACCAGTGCCAGTAAATCATTGATAATCTTATTCTCACGTTCAATTTCTTCTGACAAATCCGACATAAATTCTTGATAAATCTCTATCGGAACATCTGGCTGCATTAACAGCGAATCTGATAAAACTTTCATCGAAGTCAGCGGCGTCTTTAACTCATGGGAAACATTCGCTACAAATTCTTCTCTCGATTCATCCAACATCTTAAAGCGTTCCCACAGACGGTTAAACGCCTCCGAAATGCGAATGGTCTCATTATATGCATTTTCATGGAGATAGTTTCCCTCAAATGCAGTCATCTCTTCAATGCTTTGGCTCATTCGTTTCAGCGGGCGCACGAGCATTGAGCCCACTAAAAATGCAGCCGCAATTGACACCAGCCAAATACAAAAAGCAAGCATCTCTGCATTGGACTTCAAAAATGCCACATTGTCCAAAATGCTCTCTGTAGAAACACTGACCAGCATCATTCCCAGCACTTTTTTCCCTTCTGTGTCAAAGATCGGAGTTCCAATCTCAATATAACAATTCTTCTCGTCATAATTGACAGTCTGTACTCCTTGGTAGCACTTCACAACGTCAACAGCCACGATGGTCTTACCTTCTTGAAGATTGTAAGTATCTTTTACTATTTGAAATTCATCATTGATTACAACAACTCTTCCATTGTATAAGTTCGATAGCTGAGACAATTCTGTGTTGATGACAGCAGAGTCTGTATTCTCAAGATAATTAGAACTGACCAACTGATTTCCAAGAATCGTGCACTGGTTCTGAATCTCTGCTGTACGAACCGAGACAGAACGTTCTTCATAACTTTTCAGCACTCCTGTACACATGATAAAGCAGCTTACACTCACAAACGTAATTAGCAAGAACGCAATCCGCACACGCAGGCTCTTCATAAATCTAGGAATAATTCTAAACTTAACCTCTGAAATAATAACCAACTCCCCACTTCGTATAGACATATTTTGGGTCGCTTGGGTTCGGTTCTATCTTCTCTCGCAATCTTCGAATATGTACATCCACTGTTCTTGCATCCCCTGGATATTCGTACCCCCAAACAATATTGAGCAGATTTTCTCTGGAATAAACTTTATTCGGATTATTGGCAAGAAGTTCCAGCAAATCAAACTCTTTTGCTGTAAGATTCAGCTCCTTCTCCCCTGCAAAAACTCTGCGGCTTTCACAGTCAATTCTCAGTTCACCCTTAATCAATTCCTTACCTGCAGCCACATGTGAATTTTTCTTTCCTGTTCTTCGCATGATTGCTTTGATGCGGGCTTTCACTTCTAAAATGTTAAATGGTTTCGTGATATAATCATCTGCGCCATACTCTAACCCGAGAATCTTATCCATGTCTTCTCCCTTTGCAGTCAGCATGATAATCGGAACATCTGAAAATTCACGAATCTGTCTGCACACTTCAAATCCATCACATTTCGGAAGCATAATATCTAAAAGAATGATGTCATATTCTTTGCGCTTTGCCATGCCGATAGCCTCTTCCCCATCAAAAGCACAATCTACTTCCATATCATCCTGCTCCAGACTAAATCGAATTCCTTTCACGATTAGTTTTTCATCATCTACTACCAAGACTTTTCTGCTCATCTTCTTTCTCCCCTCTATTATTCTACTTTGATTTTATCCTTGATTCTGTTAAATACTCCTTCTTTGATTCCGTCTATCTTCATAATATCCTCAATACTCGTAAAAGCCCCTTGATTTTCCCTATACTGGATAATCGCCTGCGCTTTGCTTTCACCCACACCGCTTAACGTCATTAATTCCTGTAACTGTGCTGTGTTGAGATTCACCTTACCGTCTGCTGCGGACTCTTGTCCTTCATGCTCAATCTCTTCCTTTGTCGGAACGTAAATCTTCTGTCCATCTTTCAAGCGCTCTGCTTGATTAAGATGCGTCATTGCTGCCGCTTCCGTCATGCCGCCTGCTACTTCAATCGCATCCTTCACCCGAGCATCCTCCGATAATTCATAGACACCTGGATATGCTACCTGTCCACAGACATAGACACAAATCAAACTCTCCTCTTCATCTATATCTCCTGAAACATCCGCCTGTTCCAGGATTTCTTGTTCTTCTGATTCAAAAATTACTGCTTCCTCTTTCTTCTCACACCCATTCAGAAACAGCATCCATATACATACACAACCTATGATAATTCGTCTCATCTTAGCCACCTTTTCTTCGCTTTCGAAAAGTGTCCCTCGCCCGATCAGACAACTTCATTGTAACGAATTTCACTAGAAAACTCAAGACTCCCACTCAAAAATTACAAGTCCTACAACAGCAATCAGAATCCCCACCGCTTTTCTCCACTCAAACGTAGCTTGTTCCGTGCCAAACATCCCAAATAGTTCAATGAGGTATGCTGTAAATGTCTGCACAATCACAATCGCAAGCACCGCTTTTGCCGGTCCAAGCGTTTCCATGCTCTTTATGACAGTCCAAGTAATCCCAACCCCAATCACGCCACCTAACAGCATATATTTCGGTTCTACTTTTCCAAGCGCAGCAACACTATCTCTTCCCATAATCACCCATGCCGCCACACATACCAGAAATGCGCTGAACTGCACCCATGCATTACTTACCCATACTCCCGTCACTTTTGTCACTTGTGTATTGAATACTCCCTGTACACTCATGAGTGCGCCTGATAACATTGCAATAAAAAAACCAGCCATTCGAACATCCTCCTAATATTTTATAGAAGTATGCCCGAATGGCTGTAATTTTATGCCAATATTTTCTTCAAGATTTCTGCCATCTCATCGATGTGTTCTTTCTCAACGATAAGTGGTGGAATGATACGGAGAACATTGCCGCCTGCACTGATTACAAGAAGTCCCTGCTCAAGCGCCTTCTTGGTTACCTCGCCTACTGGCACAGACACTTGAAGCCCTTGAATCAATCCTTTGCCTTTTACTTTTACTGCCTTATCACAAGCTGCAACAACTTCTTCCAACTTTTCAGTCAGATATGGCGCAATGTCATTGACATGCTGCAAAATATGCTCTTCTTCAAACAAATCAATCACTTTGTTCACTGCAGCACATGCAAATGGATTTCCACCATATGTTGTACCGTGATCTCCTGGTTTTAATGAGTGTTCTGCTACCTTTTGTGTCATAGCAAAAGCACCTACTGGAACACCATTTCCAATCGCCTTCGCCATAGTCATAATATCTGGCTTTACACCCATCTGCTGCCATGCAAAATATGCACCGCTTCTTCCCATTCCACACTGGATTTCATCCAAAATCAAGAGAATATCATTTGCATCACAAATTTCTCTGATTCCTTCCAAAAATTCTGGGGTCGCCGGGTTAATGCCGCCTTCTCCCTGGATAGTCTCCATGATGATTGCACAGGTTTTCTCATTCACCAATGCCTTTACACTTTCCAGGTCATTAAATGTAGCGAAGTGCACGCCTCCAATCAATGGTTCAAATGGTTCGCGATATTCTTTGTGTCCAGTCACAGACACTGCCCCCATACTTCTTCCATGAAAAGCATCTTCCATGGCAATGATTTCATAACGTCCATTTTGCTTTTCATAGGCATACTTTCTGGCCGCTTTGAGTGCGCCTTCCACTGCCTCAGTTCCACTGTTTGTGAAGAAAACTTTGTCCATCTGTGAAATCTTCTTCAGTGCCTGTGCTGCCTGTCCGCAAGTTGTGTTGTAATACAGATTAGAAGTGTGCATCAACTTATCTATCTGTGCTTTCAGTGCATCGTTAAATTTCTGATTTCCATGTCCTAAAGAACACACGGCAATGCCTGCTGTGAAATCAAGATATTTCTTTCCATCGGTATCATAAAGATACATTCCTTCTCCATGGTCAAGCACCACTGGAAAACGATTGTATGTCTTTAACAAACCTTCTTCTGTATCTGTAATATACTGATTATTCATCATAGTCCCTTCTTTCTGCTAGTCCTGTTCTTCGTCCTTGACAATCGCTGTTCCAATTCCTTTTTTCGTAAATATTTCCAGCAAGAGACAATGTGGGATTCTTCCGTCCAAAATATGGACTCTTGAAACACCGTCTTCAATTGCCCCAATACAATTTTGCAATTTTGGAAGCATTCCGCCACTGATGTTTCCTGTTTCCAGTAATTCTTTTGCCTCTTCAATCGTCAATCTTGTTACCAAAGAGCTCTTATCGTTATAATCTTTGTACACTCCGTCGATATCCGATAAAAATGCCAATTTTTCTGCATTCATCGCTTTTGCGATAGCATATGCAGCGTCATCTGCATTGATATTATATGTATTATATTCATCGTCTACACCGATTGGACACACAATTGGAAGGAAATCCTTTTCGAGAAGATCATTCAAAATATCCACATTGACTTCTTTGACATCTCCAACAAATCCAATGTCTTCTCCATCTGAATACTTCTTCTCAACCTTAAGAAGTGCTCCGTCTTTACCACTGATTCCGATTGCACGCACACCTAATTCTTCTACCATACGAACCAGATTTTTGTTAATCTTATTCAGCACCATCTCTGCGACTTCCATAGTGTCTTCATCTGTCACGCGAAGGCCATTTACGAATTTTGATTCTATGCCAACTTTGCCAAGCCACCGATTGATTTCTTTTCCACCGCCATGCACAATGATCGGCTTAAATCCTGTCAATTTTAAAAGTGTCACATCTTTGATGACTTTCTGCTGAAGTTCTTCGTCTATCATCGCACTTCCACCATATTTCACAACAATAATCTTTCGATTAAACTTTTGAATATATGGGAGTGCCTCGATGAGCACTTCTGCTTTATCTAAATATTTCTGCATATCTTTATCCATGGCTTTATCCTCTCTTAACTTCTGTAATCTGCATTAATGGAAACATATTCATGTGTAAGGTCACATCCCCAGGCTGTGGCTGACTCTGTTCCCATCTTAATATCAGCGATTGCACGAATTACCGACTGTGATAAAATTTCTGTAGCTTTTTCTTCACTATAATCGGTGCCCACACCATCTTTCATGATTTGAAGTTTTCCCGCTTCACTTTCGAAGAATAGGTCAACTTTTTCTGGGTCGAACTGTGCTCCTGAGTATCCCATTGCGCACAAAATACGTCCCCAGTTTGCGTCATGACCTGCGATTGCTGCCTTTGTAAGGCTCGAGCAAACCACCGATTTGGCAAGGGTCTTTGCCGTCTCTTTTGTATCTGCATGAATGACTTCCACTTCAAAGAGGCATGTCGCACCTTCTCCATCGGCAGCCATTTTTTTCGCCAAATATTCATTTACTTCGTGAAGTGCCTCTGCAAACAGCGCATAGCCATCTGAAGTAAGTGTAATTTCTTCATTTTCCGCCATACCATTTGCAAGCAGAAGAACCGTATCATTTGTAGAAGTATCACCATCTACTGACACCATGTTATAAGTTTCCTGCACATCATCACGCAGTGCTTTTTGTAGTGCTTCTTTCGTGATCACTGCGTCTGTAGTGATAAATCCCAGCATTGTACACATATTTGGATGAATCATTCCAGAGCCTTTTGACATACCGCCAACTGTGACTGTCTTTCCGCCTATCTCAAACTGTACTGCAATTTCTTTGTTCACAGTATCCGTTGTCATAATCGCTTTAGAAGCTTCTGTACCGCTTTCAAGTGTATCACTTTTCTTCTCAGCAAGTGCCTTTACACCAGCCGTAATACGGTCAATCGGCAACTGTCTTCCGATAACACCTGTCGAAGCCACCAATACACTTTCTGAATCCACACCTAAGGCATTCTTTGCTGCATCTGCCGTATCTTTGCAATAGCCAAATCCCTCTGCACCTGTGCAGGCATTTGCAACTCCTGAATTCACAATCACAACCTGTGCTTTCTTCCCACTTGCAACAATCTGCTGATCCCATTTCACACATGCTGCTTTCACAACATTCGTTGTGAATGTTCCGGCACACACACATGGAACCTGGCTGTATACCATGGCCATATCTGTACGGTCTTTGTATTTAATCTGTGCTGCTGTTGCTGCCGCCTCAAATCCTTTCGCTGCGGTAACTCCTCCTTCTATCACTTTCATCTTGAACTATCTCCTATCCTTCTTCTATAAATGCAGTTATATTTTCTTCATTTAATGTAAAATCATAATAATTTAAATCTTCTCTCTTATTCCATCCAATCGTATTCCAGAATGCATTTCCCACATCATTCTTGGTAAATGCAATCAATGTCACATTGTTGACTGCTTCTGCTTTCAACGCTTCCATCGCATAAACCACCATTTTTTTGCCAATACCATGTCTTCGATACTGTGGAAGTACACACACATGATAAAAGCATCCTCTTCTTCCATCATGTCCACACAAAATTCCTCCCACAATCTTTCCATCCCACTCTGCTACCACACTGGTCGTTGGATTTCTTCTGAGAAACCGCTCAATTCCTTCTCTAGAATCGTCAATACTTCGTATTCCAAATCCTTTGATCTGCATCCACATTTGATACACTTGATCATAATCTTCAATCGTCATCGCTCGAATTATCGGTTTCATATGTTAATCCCTTCTACTACAAAATATATAATACCCAAATACAAATTATGGGAACATTGGAACGAGCTTTAACCCTTCATCTTCTGGAAGTCCGAATATAAGATTCATATTCTGCACCGCCTGTCCGGCCGCTCCCTTAACCAAATTATCAATCGCTCCCATCATAATGATTCGATTCGTTCTAGAATCAATCGTAAATCCAATATCGACATAGTTGCTTCCTTCTACCCATTTTGTTTCTGGATAAACGCCTTTATCCAAAACCCTGATAAATTTCTCATTTGCATAATATTTATCATAAATCGCTTTTACTTCTTCGTATGTCACTTCGCGAGTAAGGGTTGCATACTCTGTCGCGAGAATTCCTCTGTTCATTGGGACCAGATGTGGTGTAAAATTCAGCACAACCTGTTCTCCAGACGCATAGCCGAGCTGTTCTTCAATCTCTGGTGTATGTCTATGCGTTGCCACTGCATATGCTTTCATATTCTCGTTCACCTCGCAGTACAAATTCTGTACTTTCGCACCTCTTCCTGCGCCGGAGGTTCCTGATTTTGCGTCAATGATCAACGTATTCATATCGATAAGCCCTTCTTTGGCAAGCGGATATGCAGTCAAAATAGAGCAAGTTGTATAACATCCTGGGTTCGCCACCAGACGAGCGCCCTTAATCAGCTCTCGATTCACTTCGCAGAGTCCGTAAACAGCTTCCTCTATAAACTGTGGACTTTTATGTTCAATTCCATACCACTTTTCATATGTCTTAACATCTTTGATTCGGAAATCTGCGCTCAGATCAATAATTTTTGTCTTCGACAAGATTTCTTCATTTATCAATGACGCACAAAGTCCCTGTGGCGTCGCCGTGAAGATGACATCCACCTGCTCTGCCAATTCTTCCATGTTATCATCCAAACATACTGCATCTACTATTTTAAAAAAATTCTGGTATACAGAAGAATACTTCTTATCTATGTAACTTCTCGAACCGTACCATTTAATCTCAACGTCTTTATGCCCCAGTAATATACGGACTAACTCGCCACCCGCATAACCAGTAGAACCGATAATTCCTACCTTTATCATATATTCAGCCTCCAATCTCTGATTCTAACGCACACATCTTTTTTATTCACACTACAGTGTACCATAAATCCAAAATAATTCAAATAATTTATCTTGCACGCATGATTATACATCGTTTTTGTATAATATTCAATTTCTTTTTGCATAAAATGCATATTTTTTGAAATTGTTCATTTTTTTCTTGCATAATTATAAAATGTGGTGTATAGTGATTCGTAGATTGAACAGAAAACAATTTAGGAGGCATATACATATGAAAGAAAAAGTTGTATTAGCATATTCAGGAGGACTTGACACAACAGCTATCATTCCTTGGTTAAAAGAAAACTTCGATTATGAAGTAATCTGCTGCTGTGTAAACTGTGGACAGGGTGAAGAATTAGATGGATTAGAAGAAAGAGCAAAACTTTCTGGCGCATCTAAGTTATACATTGAAGATATTACAGATGATTTCTGTGAAAACTATGTAATCCCATGTGTTCAGGCTGGTGCTGTTTACGAAAACAAATATTTACTCGGAACTGCAATGGCTCGTCCTGGAATTGCAGCTGCACTTGTAAAAGTAGCTAGATTAGAAGGTGCGACAGCAATCTGTCATGGAGCTACTGGAAAGGGAAATGACCAGATTCGTTTCGAACTTGGAATCAAAGCCCTTGCTCCAGATTTGAAGATCATTGCTCCATGGAGAATGACAGATATCTGGACTATGCAGTCTCGCCAGGATGAAATTGACTACTGTAATGCCCATGGCATCAACCTTCCATTCGACGCAAGCCACAGCTACAGCCGTGACCGTAACTTATGGCACATCAGCCATGAAGGTCTGGAACTGGAAGATCCAGCTGAAGAACCAAACTATGATCATCTTCTCGTTCTTGGAGTTACACCTGAGAAGGCTCCAGAGGAAGGTGAATATGTAACTATGACATTCGAAGCCGGTGTTCCAAAGTCAGTAAATGGTGTAGAAATGAAAGTTTCAGATATCATCCGTAAGTTAAATGAATTAGGCGGAAAACATGGTGTTGGTATCTGTGACATCGTAGAGAACCGTGTTGTTGGTATGAAATCTCGTGGTGTTTATGAAACTCCAGGTGGAACAATCCTCATGGAAGCTCAGAAACAGAGCTTCCATGAGGATTGTTCCACCTGGAGTTTCATAAACAC
>CAZYCT010000088.1:0-8789 GCA_964646135.1 uncultured Coprococcus sp.
CACAACCCTCTGCTGTATTGCAACTAATACGACCGCACAATAAGAAAGAGTGCATCTCTTCTTCTCTAAGATGCACTCCAATTACTTTTCTGAAATATTATCCAATTCTACAGTAGACCTATTGCCTCATTGATGTTCTTCACGCCTATAATTTTGATATCTTTAACATTTTTGACGCTTTCCACCGATACAGCTGGCATAATGCAAGTCTTAAATCCAAGTTTTCCAGCTTCTGCCACTCGTTGTTCTGGCATGCTCACTGCGCGGACTTCTCCGCTAAGTCCCACTTCTCCAAAAATAATCGTACCTTCCTCCACAGGGCGATTTTTATAACTGGAAACAATCGCCATCACAATTCCAAGATCTAATGCCGGCTCATTAATCTTGATTCCACCAGCAATATTGACATAGGCATCATGGTTAGAGAGACGATATCCAATCCTCTTTTCTAATACAGCCATCAAAAGATTCACTCGATTGTAGTCTGTCCCCGCTGCCGTTCTCCTTGGCATTCCAAAATTACTTTCACATACGAGGGCCTGTATTTCTAAAAGTATTGGTCTGGTCCCCTCCAAAGAACAGGCTACGACCGTTCCGCTCGCCTCCTCCAATCTTCCATTCAACATGAATTCAGAAGGATTTTTCACCTCCTTTAGCCCATCTTGGCGCATTTCAAAAACTCCAATTTCGTTGGTTGAACCGAAACGGTTCTTCACGCCTCGCAAGATGCGATAAGACGCATGTCGGTCTCCTTCAAAATATAACACCGTATCAACCATGTGTTCCAACACTCTTGGACCTGCAACCGTTCCCTCTTTCGTCACATGACCCACGATAAAAATGGTGATGTTTAGTCCCTTTGCCAGCTGCATCAACGTATTCGTCGCCTCGCGTACCTGCGAAACGCTCCCTGGTGCCGAACCCACTTCTTCACTATACATCGTTTGAATAGAATCAATAACAACCGTCTCTGGTCGTTCTCTTTCTATTACATTTTTGATTAATTCCAGATTTGTCTCGCAGAGCAATAATAACTGTTCGGTAAAATTTCCCATTCGCTGTGCTCGAAGCTTGATTTGACGGAGAGATTCCTCCCCCGAAATGTAAAGTACCTTCTTTTCAATTTCAGCAAGACGCTGGCATACCTGTAAAAGAAGTGTAGATTTACCAATTCCAGGATCGCCGCCCACCAAAATCAGCGAACCTGGCACAATTCCTCCGCCCAGTACGCGATCCAGTTCTTCTATCTTGGTGTGCACACGTTCTTCCTCTTCGCTTTTCACTTGCGACAGCGGAACGACTTCCAACTCGCGCACACTTTTTCCAACAGAAGCTTTCGATACAGATACACGTTCTTCTACAAAAGTATTCCATTCCTTACAGGCTGGGCACTGTCCTAGCCATTTTCCTGCCTCATGTCCACAATTTTGACAAAAAAATACTGTCTTATTTCCTTTTGCCATCAACTCTCCCTTTCTATAGATAGTCAAAAAGGGCTGCACCCCCACAGCCCTTTTCTTTGTACTACAAAATTTTACTCTACTTATTTTTTTACAATTTTAACGTCAACACTTTCCTTCGCAAGTTCTGCGCTGATGCTGAGTTTACCGCTGATATTTGTTGACATATCGCCAACATTGATATCATTCATGTAAACTACATATTCCTTCTCTGGCTCTACACCTACAGTAATCTGCGCATTCTCTGTTCCTGTCACCTTGAATGTAATTTCATTTTCTGATTCTTTAAACTGCTCTACAGCTGTTCCCGGGACAGATTCGTAAACAAAAATTCCATTCTTTTCTAACTTTGTGATTTCACGGAATGTTTTTACTTTATATAAATCTCCTTCGAATTCAAATCCTTCTTTTTTTGTCTTCTCGCCCAGTGTATAATCACCAAAACTGAGTGTCCCATTCCCCTCATTTCTGATAAGTTCTTTAACTGCTGCCATCTTCTGTGTCCTCCTACTCGTTTTCATTTGAGTACGCTCAAATTTGTATATAGATTATATACTAAAAAATATTCTTTTTCTAGCCATTTATAATCTTTGTGGTAAATTTTATTTCATTTTTAGCCATACCAACTTCCACACAGTCTCCGCTCTTTATCTCGCCGTTCAAAATTGCTTCTGCCAGACGATCCTCTAACTGATTCTGCACAGCACGTCTTAGTGGTCTCGCACCATATTTTTTATCTGTTCCGACTTCCACTATATGCTTTTTCACCGAATCTCGGATATGAAGTGTGATTCCAACCTGATTCTTTGCACGTTCCACCACTTCTTGGCACATCAATCCTACGATTTTCTTCATGTCTTCTTGTTTCAGTGTCTGGAATACGATAATCTCGTCAATTCGATTCAAGAATTCAGGACGGAAAAGTTGTTTCACTTCATCCATGACATTATTTTTCATGCGTTTGTAGTCACTCGACGCATCTTCCTGCTGCATAAATCCTAATTTCTTAGGCTCTATGATTGCCTTAGCTCCAGCATTCGATGTCATAATAATCACCGTATTGCGGAAATCTACTTTTCTTCCATGAGAATCTGTGATGTGACCGTCATCCAGCACTTGCAATAAAATATTAAACACATCTGGGTGGGCCTTCTCAATCTCATCAAACAAAATTACCGAATATGGATTGCGGCGTACCTTCTCGCTCAACTGACCGCCGTCATCATGGCCTACATATCCCGGCGGCGAACCAATCATCTTTGACACACTGTGCTTTTCCATATATTCAGACATGTCAACACGAATCATGTCTTCTTCATTTCCAAACAACGCCTCTGCCAATGCTTTCGAAAGTTCTGTTTTACCAACCCCAGTCGGTCCTAAGAACAAGAACGAACCTATCGGTCTTTTTGGGTCCTTTAATCCCACTCGTCCGCGCTTTACAGCCTTGGCTAGTGCAATCACCGCTTCATGCTGACCAATCACTCGCTTCTCCAACGTTTTCTCAAGTTTTCGAAGGCGCTGGCTTTCGCTCTCATTCAAGCGGCTCAGCGGGATTTTCTTCCACGCTGAAATAACTTCTGCAACATCTTCTTCTGTCACTTCCACCTGTTTGTTCGCGTTCTTCTTATTAAACCGCTTCTTCATCTGTTCCAGCTTCTTCTGAAGCTCTATCTGCTCATTGTACAGACGTGAAGCTTCCTCTATATTTCCAGCTTTAATTTCTTCTTCTTTCAAAATGGAGAGCTGTTTCAGTTCTGCTTCTGCACTTTGGATATTTTCTGGTACCCTAAAACCTCGAAGTTTTACCTTCGAACAACTTTCATCCAGAACGTCAAGCGCCTTATCAGGAAGGAAACGATCATTAATATAGCGTTTTGAGAGCTGTACCGCAGCCGCAAGTGCCTCTTCACGAATCGCCACATTATGATGCGCTTCGTATTTTTTTTGCAAACCAGAAAGAATTGCAAGGCAATCTTCTTCTTTCGGCTCTTCCACTGTAACCGGCTGGAACCTGCGCTCCAAAGCCGCATCTTTCTCCACATATTTACGATATTCTGTAAGCGTAGTCGCACCGATTAACTGAATCTCTCCACGCGCAAGGGCTGGCTTCAAAATATTGGACGCATCAATTGCGCCTTCCGCTCCGCCTGCGCCTATGATTGTATGCAATTCATCCAAAAAGAGAATGATATTTCCTGCGTTCGTCACTTCGCGGATCATGCGCTTCATTCGATCCTCAAACTCTCCCCTATATTTTGAACCGGCAATCATAGCTGGAAGATCGAGCACCATGATTCGTTTGTCCTTCATACTATCCGGCACAAGTCCTTCTGCTATCTGAATTGCAAGACCTTCCACAATCGCTGTCTTTCCAACACCTGGTTCCCCCACAAGACAAGGATTATTCTTCGTGCGGCGACTTAAAATCTGCATCAGACGAGCCATTTCTTCGGTTCGCCCAATAACCGGATCCAAACGTCCTTCTTTCGCTTCCATCGTCAAATCCTTGCTATAGCGCTCTACAATCCCCTGTCCTTCACCTTCTTGCTGTCCATCCGTGTATTCTTTCGGGTCAACACCCATCGCTTGAAGTAAATCCTGAAATACTTTCTGCACATTGATGTTCAAAGTCTGCAACATTTTCGCCGCAATGCAATCCCCATCTTTCAGCATCGCGATCAACATATGCTCTGTTCCCACCTTAGCCGAGCGAAAATGTGCCGCTTCCCGCTCACTCTCTTCCAATATATATTCCAAACGTGGGCTGACCTCCAGTGCTCTTTTCCCTTCCTCTTGATTCTCCGGAAGTGAGAGAAGCATATCCATCGCCTGCTTCATCTGTTCTTCCTTCAAGCCGTTCTCTTCCAGCACCTGTCCAGCCACACCTGTGTAAACTTTCTTCAAGCCCCACAAAAGATGTTCCGTTCCCACGTATGGATGCCCCCATTTTTCCGCAATCTTCTTCGCCAAACGAAAGGCCTCCAAAGCCTGCTTTGTATACTGACTCTCTATCATATATCCTAACTCCATTCTATTATTTTCTATAGATTCTCTTCATACTCTGTATAAATCTCGTCAATCATTTCATGCACTTCTGTGCGCGTAATTCCTTGACAGGCCGTCTGTGCAAGAAGCACACGCATCTTCATGCGCAATTCTTCTATCGCCTGCAACTTATTGACATCAATACAGATGACAGCACCTCTGCGCTTATCTAATTGCAGAAACCCTTCCTGCCTCAGTACATTATATGCTTTATTCACTGTATGCATATTGATTCCAATGTTATCCGCCAATTGTCTGACCGAAGGGAGCGTATCCCCCTCCTGTATGGCTGAAGTTGCAATTCCCAAAATAATCTGATTTCTAAGCTGTACGTAAATAGCCTCATCACTTTCAAAATCAATCTCGATCAGCATATGCTTCCTCATTTCTCTTCTCGTCAGTGTTATATGTATAGTAGCACAAAAAGCCACACAGGTCAATCAATTCCAAGTGTAGCTTTTCATCGTTACATTTTCTATTTTTTTACCATTTGCGGTCGGATAATCAAAAGGACAATTCCAAGTCCTATGGCAGCAAATATTGCTGCTATCAAAAATCCTGCATTGCATCCCCTTTGGATGTTTTCAATCTTGTTGACATCATTTACCGTGTAAAAATTATAAGCTGCTCCAAAAACTGCCGCTCCAATTGCACCAGAGAGAGAATTTGCAAAATTGATAAGGGAAGTTCCGATTCCTATATCCTGCGCCTCCAAAGTCGCCTGTGCTGAGGGAGTCACAGAGACTGCACGAAATCCTTCTGCAATTCCAGTGAGCGTAAGCATTGCATATAACATAAAAATGGATGTATTTTCTGTCGAAAATGCAAGAACCAGCATTGGCAGTGCAGTCAAAGCTGTCGCTATCGTCAAAGCTTTCCAATTATTTTCCAGCTTTTTTCCAACCCACACACCTGCGATTGCCGGTAAAATCATGCAAACGATAGTCCTTGGCATCTGCAAGGAACCAGCCACCGCAGTCGATGTATGAAGCACTCGAATTGCTGCGATAGGTACATAAGTGTTCATCGCCGCCTGATAAAAGTACGCACAAAAAGCAACCAAAAGCAGTGCTGTATAACGCGAATTTCGAAATAGCTTCATTGGAATCAGTGGATCTTCCGCTTGTTGCTCTGCCTTAATCAAAAAGAGAAGTCCAATCACTCCCGCCGCAAATCCAATCCAGACAAGCGGACTTCCAAGACCCAAAGATGGAAGATAATTTAGCGCAAGCAAAAGTCCTGTAAGCGCCACCACTAAAGCAACGGTACCTTGCAAGTCTATCTTTACCTCTCCCGTTTTCCTCTGATTCGGCATATAAAATCCAATCAAAAGAATGCCAAAAATTAGCGGAATAACTGACAGAAGAATTGCCATCGTCATCATGCCTATATCCGTCAGGATTCCCGCAATCAAGCTTCCGCCAAATCCACCAATTGCCACTGCTGCCGCCAACAGCCCCATAGCTTTCGGCACATCTTTTTTCTCATTAATCAGTCCCACAATAATATATGGCGCCGCAGTAAATGCCCCCTGTGCAAGACTGAGTATCAAGCGCAAAAGCAGCAGTGAAGGAAGTGTGTGTGCAAATGCAATTCCTATGCCGCAAAGCGCACATATAACTCCCGGAATCACAACGATATTTCTCCTTCCAATCAAATCCCCAAGTTTTCCTCCTATTGGTGTCATAACTGAAACCCCAAGAGCTCCCAGAAGCGCAAATAGGGAGACAAACTCCAGTGCATCGATGGATTCCAGAATCGGTGCACTTAAGGTAGATAACGCAAGTCCTGACATTGCAACTGAAAGCATCATGCAAATGCACCCTGCCTGTACTGCATTCTTTTTTCCTCTCGGCAGTGGAATCGCTGCCATAGATCGTGTTGATGTATGAGACATATTTTCCTCCTTGCAAAAAATACTAGAAATACAAATATATCTTCTAGCATTTCCACTTTTTCAGAAAATATGAAAGGGAGCCCGAAAGCTCCCTCGAAATTTTTGTCCTTAACCAACAACTAAATTTTCTTTTTTCATAACTTCGATCACTTGATCTACATATTTCTCACAGATTTCATCTGTTGTCGCTTCTACCATAACACGGATGACTGGCTCTGTTCCACTTTCGCGCACCAAAATTCTTCCATCATCTCCAAGTGCCTCTGTAACCATTTCGATTGCTTTGACAACTTCTGCATTCTCTCTTGCAGTTTTCTTATCAGACACTCGCACATTTTTAAGAAGCTGTGGATAGATGGTCACTTCTTCTGCCAATTTTGCCAACGTCTGTTTTGTTTCCATGACTACTTCCATTACCATCAAAGAAGTGAGGATACCATCACCTGTTCTTGCATGTTTTCCAAAAATAATATGTCCAGACTGTTCTCCGCCCAACTGGAAACCATTTTGCTGCATGTTCTCATACACATACTTGTCTCCAACTTTTGTCTTTTCATAGCGGATACCAACTTTATCGCAAGCCTTATAAAGCCCAAGATTTGACATAATCGTTGTCACGATTGTATCACCCTGAAGTTGTCCATGCTCTTTCAAATATTTTCCGCAGATATATAAGATTAAGTCTCCATCGACAACATTTCCATTGCCATCAACTGCGATACAACGGTCTGCATCACCATCATATGCAAATCCAATGTCCAAATGATTTTCTTTCACATACTGCTGAAGAACACCGATATGTGTGGAACCACAATTTGTATTAATATTCGTACCATTCGGAACATTGTTGATCACATATGTATCCGCTCCGAGGGCATCGTATACGCTTTTTGCAATTGCTGATGCACTTCCGTTTGAGCAGTCCAAACCGATCTTCACATCTTTGAATGAACGTGTTGCAAGAGAAATCAAATGTCCGATATAGCGATTTCTTCCTGCCGCATAATCCACAGTTCTTCCAATCTTTTCTCCGGTTGCAAATGGAATTTCTCCGCTTTCGCCGTCAATGTATGCTTCAATCTTTGCTTCTACGTCTGCTTCCAACTTTTCTCCACGTCCGTTGATTACTTTGATTCCATTGTCATAGTATGGATTATGACTTGCTGAAATCATGATTCCACAATCAAAATCTTCTGTTCTTGTGACATAAGAAACGCTTGGAGTTGTAGTAACATGGAGCAAATATGCGTCTGCTCCTGATGCTGTAAGTCCTGCAGCAAGTGCATATTCAAACATGTAACTACTTCTTCTTGTATCTTTACCAATCACGACTCTGGCTTTGTGGTCTTGACCATAATACCAACCAAGAAAACGTCCAACTTTAAACGCATGGTCAACTGTAAGATTCACATTTGCTTCACCACGAAATCCGTCTGTCCCAAAATATTTTCCCATTTTATCTAACTCCTTCTGCCTTCGCATAGTTTTGTCGAACTCATTATATGCGTTTCGTAACACTTTCGCAACACTTTTTACTCTTTTTTAACAAATCAAGGCAGACGAATATCGCCTGCCTTCCATCATCTTTTATTCTTCTAAAAATCTCTTCGCCTGTTCTGCGATTAACTCTGCATCATCAAAATAGTTGATCTTCATGGCTGCCTTCACTTCATTTAATGTCTGTGCTGCAACCTTCTCTGCCTCTTCGCTTCCCTTGCGGAGAATCTCATAAATCTCAGGGATTCGTTTCTCAAGCTCTTTTCTTCTTGCACGAATTGGTGCCAGCTCTTCCTGCATTACTGCATTTAAGAAACGTTTCACTTTCACATCCCCAAGACCGCCGCGTCTATAATGGTCTTTCAATTCATCCAAATTCTTATATTCTGGCAAATACTTCTCAAAATGCTCATCATTACAGAACGCATCAAGATAAGTAAAGACACAGTTGCCTTCTACTTGCCCCGGATCAGACACTTTCAAATGATTCGGATCTGTGTACATACTCATGATTTTCTTCTGAACATCCTCTTCTGTATCTGATAAATAAATACAATTTCCAAGGGATTTACTCATCTTCGCCTTACCATCAATTCCTGGAAGTCTGCAGCAACTTTCATTCTCTGGAATCAAAGCCTTCGGTGTAACCAGCACTTCTCCATACACACTGTTAAACTTATGTACGATTTCTTTACACTGTTCAATCATCGGAAGCTGATCCTCACCAACTGGCACTGTCGTTGCCTTAAATGCTGTGATATCTGCTGCCTGGCTGATTGGATATGTGAAAAATCCAACTGGAATACTGGCTTCAAAATTACGCATCTGAATCTCAGATTTCACAGTAGGATTTCTCTGAAGTCTAGATACAGTCACAAGGTTCATAT
>CAZYCT010000089.1:0-8080 GCA_964646135.1 uncultured Coprococcus sp.
AATTACCCGGTGTGGGATCAGACTTGTGATGGTTTGGTCCTGCACCGGGATTTTTAAATTGAGATTGTATGCTCTGAAGTTAAATATATTAAAGCAAGACAGAAACTTGTGTATCTATTCGTGTTGCCACATTATTATCTATATCGAACCCTACAATTTGTAACTTTTGGGCTATATCTTGCTAGGAAGGATTATGACGAAGGTTAATGAGGTTCTTGTTTCTTAGGATATTGTAATCTGTGCCAGAACGTGGCTGAGGCCTTGTGATTCGTTTTCTTATCTTTTTTGTGCATATTAAGTTAATCTTATTGTTTATTTTGCGTAAAATTGGTTGAAAAAGCGTTCCAAAAGTTGTTAGATATGTTGACATTTTTCGCGGATGCGTGTAAAGTGTAGATATGTGAATAGGCAAAACAGTCGAAAGGCTGCGACGTAAAACGATTAGAATCTTTGAAATAGTAGCCAGTTGTAACAAGTAATGTGCATTGTCTTCTGGTCAGACAATGCTATTTTGGTTTATAAGGAAAATGTATGGTGGAAGGATATTCAACAGTTAAAGAAATGTCTGATAGGTGGGATATAGCACCGCGGACTATACAGATAATGTGTGCAGAAGGAAAAATCCCGGGAGCAACAAAATTTGGAAGGGCATGGGCAATTCCCAGTGATGCTACACGCCCATATGATGGTCGAGTAAATACTGGAGCATACAAAAACTGGAGAAAAAACAGTAAGGAGAAATCATAATAAACATGACTGAAATTAAATGTCCAGCTTGCTGGAATGATATACCTGAAGAGTCAGAAAATTGTCCTTGTTGCGGTTTTGGGCTAAAGAGTCCAAAACAGAGTAATTCATCTATGAATTATAATTTTCAAGAAAAAAATATGAGTGAACAGATTCCAAATTATTCTAATAGTAATTTTGAAACGAATTTAAGAAAAGAGAAAAAGAATAAACAGATTATAGGGATTGCTGTTGCACTGGTTGCTGTGATTAGCGTTGTTGGGATGATTAATTCTAATAGCCGAAAAAAAATTCATAGTAGTTCAAATTATGAGTATGGATATGATTATTCATATTCCAACGGAGATACCTCATATGTAAAGACGGGTAAAGAAGGGGCTTTGAACAAAGCAAAATCATACTTGAACTCATCGGCATTTTCGTATACTGGTCTTATTGAACAGTTGGAGTATGAGGGATTTAGTAATAGCGAAGCAACATATGGTGCTGATAATTGTGGTGCAAATTGGAAAGATCAGGCGTTGAGAAAGGCAAAATCATATTTAACATCATCAGCGTTTTCAGAATTAGGATTACAAGAACAATTGGAGTATGAAGGATTTACATCCGAGGAAGCAGTGTACGGAGTGACAAACTGTGGAGCTGATTGGAACCAACAAGCTTCAAAAAAAGCTGCATCATATTTAAAATCACATAGTGGGTGGACGAGATCAGAATTAATAGATCAGTTGGAATATGAGGGATTTACGTATAATCAAGCCTTATATGGTGCATCACAAAATGGATTGTAATGTAAAAATTAACACCAATATGTTAAATAAAAAACATATTGACGGTTTTGTGACCAAAATGTATACTAGAAACAGAATGACTTGAGATATATTTTCGGTATAAAAGGTTGTGAATATATGGAACAAAAAATAGACTGGGGATTACCTGAAGAGGAAAAGAAAACATATATAGAGTTATTGTCAAGCGAGTTGGTGACATTGAGAGCTAAAGCTGGAATACCACAAGAAGAACTTGCAAAAATAGTTGGAGTGTCAAGACAGACATATGGTGCGATTGAAAGAAAAGATAAGGGAATGTCTTGGAATACATATTTGGCATTAATATTCTTTTTTGATCATAATAGAAATACGCATCAATTACTTCGACAAATGGGGGTATTTCCAGAAGGACTGATATCTCATATAAATAATGGTGAATTATCAGCAGATGGTGAAATAACCGGATTGGATGAGTTCCCAATACAGGAAATAATTAATTCATTGGATGAACAAGGTATTCATTCGGTTAAAACATTAATGATGGTTGAATATGCACGATGCAAACAGATTCCTGGAGATGCTGTAATCAAATCTTTTGATGGTAAGATTTTTTCGAAAGATATTACAGCGGATCAAGAGGAAATAGCTTTAGCAATACGAAAGATAAAAGAAAAAAGGATAAATGCTAATTAATTCAGTTAAGAAACTGGCTCATAATTTTTGTAAAAAGTATAACGTGCAGAAACCATCTTATGAATCGATGAGCGGTATTGCTGAATCAATGGGATATATTATTGTAGAGTTTAATTATATTTATAATGATGAACCTGTTGCAATTTTAATTGATAAATTGAAGTTAGATGATGCGATTTTAAGGGAGAAAGGATTTACATACGTTGATAGCAGACAACGATTGATTTTTATAAATGAGGATTTGTCAAATGATGAGAAGTTATTGGTGTTAACGCATGAAATAGGTCATATTATTTGTAATCACTTTTCACATACAAATATTATTGGTGTGGATGTTCAAGAAGAAAATCAAGCAAATGAATTTGCACATTATGTATTAACTCCAGACTGGAAAGAAAAGATGATAAGATGTATAAGAGGACACAAAGTCGCAAGATATATCGCTTTGGTCGTAGCTGTTTTAGCAATTGTACTCGGTGTGTGTATAATACATCAGAAACAAGAACAGTGCTATTATGGCGAGTATTACGTTACTGAATCTGGACAGAAATACCATGAAAAAGCGTGTATTTTTGTTAGAGATAAAGACAATGTTCACCGGTTAACAGAGGAAGAGTTTGAATCTGGAAATTACGAGCCTTGTCAAATATGCTTACCAAACTAATCCATTTACGAGGAGGAAAAAGTATGGACAATTTTGAAGAAATGAATCCTGTAGAAAACAGTGCAGGAGTGGCTCCGGAGACGAAAACGGTGGAAACGTGTGCGAATTGTGGAGCTGTATTGGCAGAGGAACAGTATTTCTGTCCAAAGTGCGGAACACCTAAGAAAAAAAAGAATGTATGCGCTAAGTGTGGTGAGGAACTGCAGGAAGGACAGGAATTTTGTCCAAAGTGTGGACAGAAAGTTGGGCTTGCAGTTGATAGTAATGTATCGTCAGCAATTAATCAGTTTAATGCTGGAGTCGATAAGGCAAACGCTCAGAAAAAGAAGACTCCAATAATTGTTGGTGTTGTATTAGTAATACTTGTTCTTGCTGCATTAGCATTCAAGACAGTTGCCCCGAAGATTTTCATAAATATGGAAGGGTATATGGAGCAAGGCAATTATGAAAAGGCTTATGGAAAGGCTAAGTCTGATGATGATAAATTGAAGGTAAAAGCAGAGAATGCAGTTGCTGTTCAGAGTGCATATTCTGCAGATAACCTTAAAGATCCATCATCGTTCTCGTTAAGAGATGCTTACTATGCTGAGAGTACAAATGATGATGGAGAGCCTAGCAAACAAATGGTCCTTTATATTAGTGGTGCAAATAGTTATGGAGCCAGTGTAAGTAGCTACTGGTTATATACTTGGAGCAATGACGAGAATGACTGGGAATACTTCTGTTCTGTTTCAGATTTATCAGACGAAGAGTACAGCAAGTATGATGACGAGGATGAAAAAATTGAAAAACTTGTTAACAATATAGGGAGAGCATCAATTAAGACATGTATGAAGGAAGGTCTTAAATTGGATAAGGCTTCTGTAAAGAGAATTAATAAGATGTTCGAAGATGATACGTTAGATGATATAGATTTACTCAATGTTGAATAAGTTTTTTAGAGATTTGTTTTAACTAGGGGATCTCGGTAGATTTCCGAGATCCCCTTTTATTATATTCAAGAGGAAAGGAAGAAATACAATGGGAAAAGTAAACGTTGTAATAGTTGATGCAACAGGGAACAAAGAACAGAAGGTTGGACTTCCAGATGATGTTAAATGTGGAATTATTATGGTTAAGCTTATAGAAAAAATAAAGCTTCCATCTGTGGGACCAGATGGTAATCCAATTAGTTATAAATTTATTCATAAGGTGACTGGTCGTCAGTTGTTAGAAGCACAGACGCTTGGTGAGGCTGGAATTAAAGACGGAGATGTATTAAGACTTCAACCTGAAATTACTGCTGGTGGTCATTATGGAGAATAGTTTTGATTTAGAACGTTCCGATTTTGAGGAAGACCAGTACAGCAGACTGAAATTGATACCTTGGTGGGATCAAGAAAGATTGTCTAACGCAAAAATAATGGTTGTTGGAGCAGGAGCTATAGGAAACGAATTGATTAAGAATCTTACATTGCTTGGTATAGGGAAGATTCTTATTTATGATATGGATATCATTGAAAATACTAACCTTACAAGATCAGTGCTATATCGTAGAAAAGATGTTGGCAGATATAAGGCTGAAGTTGCTGCAGAAAGAGCTATGGAGATGAATCCAGATGTTCATACAAAGGCATTTATTTCAAATATTATTGACGATGTTGGGCTTGGTGTATTTAGAAGAATGGATGTTGTGCTTGGTGGATTAGATAACCGAGAGGCGAGATTACATATAAATCAATCATGTTATAAGGTTAACAAGCCTTGGATTGATGGTGCAATTGAAGCACTTAATGGATTTGCCAGAGTATTTATACCAGGGCATGGCGCTTGTTATGAGTGTACAATGACGGAGACAGACTGGATGCTTATCAACAAAAGAAAGTCGTGTGCGTTATTGACGCATGAGCAAATGAATGAAGGAAAAATTCCGACTACTCCAACATCGTCATCGGTTATTGCTGGAATTCAAGTGCAGGAATTACTTAAGTTATTACATTCTGCTAGAGGATTGCCTACTTTAGCTGGAAAAGGATATGTTTTTAATGGCCTGACACATGATTCATATGTTGTTGAATATCAGGAAAAACCTGATTGTATGAGCCACGATACATACGAAGAAATTATAGAAAAACCCTGGAGAGTCAGTGATATAACAATTACTGAAGTACTAGAGATTGTTAAAAAGGATTTGGGAGAAAAAGCTGTAGTTGATTTGGATAGAGATATCGTAACGATTGCGAAGTGTGAATGCGGAGAAGAAAAGGAATTATTTATTCCTGTGCATAAATTAAAAGGTTATATGCTAACTTGTAAGTGTGGTAAGCAGATGACGTTTGAAAGCAAGCATTCATTCAATGGAAGTGAGTCATATGTAAATAAAACATTTTCAGAAATTGGCATACCTCCATTGCATATTATATCTGGAAGGGTAGGAATGAATATTAAACATTACGAATTTACAGGTGATGAGGATTCTGTATTCCAGGGATTATAAGGAGGAACTTATGGACGCAAGATTAAGACGAATAGCATCTGATTATGAGCAGATAAAAAAAGACTTTGCCGGACATAAGAACATTATTGTAACACCGATTGGTGATGAACCACCAGAAAAATATCATGTTACATATTTTGTTAACGGTATTTATCTTCAACCAGATGGAAGAATAGAAACATTAGGAAGACACGAGGTAGAGATTATTTTACACGCAGAGTATCCGAGATATAAACCTATTTGTAAAATACTTACACCGATTTGGCATCCTAATTTTAGAGATGGACAGATTTGTATAGGCGATATTTGGGGTGCTGGTGAGTCATTAACTGACATTATTATTAATATTGGTGATATGATTCAGTATAAATCATGGAATTCATTTAGCCCTTTGTCGGCAGATGCTGCGGCATGGGCAATGGATAATAAGCACTTATTTCCTGTTGGCAATATAGATTTGTATATTGCTGATTATGCATCTGCTAAGGATGAAGTGGAAATAGACTTGTTTGCAGAAGATGGTTCAGTTATCGAAGAGGCACAGCCAACAGGAGTTAAACCTGAAGGAGAGAGTAATCTTACGGAAGCAACAGTACCTGTGGTCAAAGCGGATATTAATGACTTTGAGATTACAGCAGAAGAACTAGAAGGTATAGAGTTCGTCCCAACAGCAGAAAGAATGCAAGGTGCTGCTCATGCTGGAGAGAAGGTTAAAGTTAAAATTAATTTCAAAACCGTTTTAGTAAAAGGTATCCTTTGGGCATTAATAGGTGCATTTATTGGTTTTGGTGCAGGAGAGTTGGTTGAAAAAGTTTCATCACACTCAGCAATAGCTGAAACCCTAGGATATAAGGATTTAGCTAGATATTACAGGTATCAAGACAAAGTTGACGAATTAGAGAGTCAAGTGTATAACAAATTTGAGAAGTATTGTAATGAAAACGGTATTGATAAAGATGATGACGATGCATTTAGCAACTGGTTAACATTAGCTGATGCGGACGAAACCAAAGTCGCATCTGAGTATTATGATGCGTATCAAAAAGCAAATTCACAGTTATATGAGGCATATACAGATGATTTCCATTCAGATGAAGATGAACTTGAGACTGCACTTAAAAAAGTAACAAGAACATCGACAGCAATTTGGTCTGCCGTAATAGCATTATTTATTGGTTTGTTCCTTGGAATTGGAGAAGGAATATATTATGGATCAAAAGAAAAAGCGGTCAAATATGCTATAATCGGAGCAGCTGTATCTGTTGTTATGGGTGGAATTAGTGGCTATTTGGCACAAACAATGTATGCTACTATGCTTGGAGATGATCCAGCACCTATCGTAGCTGCATTAGTTAGAGGTCTTGGCTGGGCAGTCATGGGTCTAGGCGTAGGTGCAGCAGTTGGATTAATTAAGCCTGAAGTTAAGCGCATTATTTTCTGTTCAATTGGGGGCTTTGTGGGAGCGTTTATTGGAGGATTCCTGTTCAACTATATTGGTAAGGCAGTACCTAATGCGATGGCTTCAAGGGGAATTGCTATTGTTATAATGGGTATTCTTATTGGTATAGGAGTAGGATTATTAGAACAGTTTGCTAAGTCAGCATGGCTTAAAGTAATAAGAGGTGAGTTCGAAGGTAAGGAATATCTTATATTCCCAGGAACAACAAGTATCGGAAATAACAGTAAAAATACAATTGTTTTATTTAAGGATAAGCTTGTTGCTCCACATCACTGCGATATTGTGATGCAAGGAACTAAATACATTCTTAAGGACTGTGGCACTCCAATGGGTACCGTGATTAATGGTATGAAGACATCTCAACATGTCTTGAGACAGGGAGATGCAATTGCGATTGGTAATTCTGTATTAGTATTTAATACATCAAAGTAATGATGAATGGAGGCGAATGGTGATGAAACGCGGAAAACTGTTAATAGGTGTTCTGTGCTGTATTATGTCACTGTTCGCCTTTTCTATTAATGTTTTTGCGATGGAATTTGATGCTGAAAAAGCATATGAATCAATATTTGTAATATATTCTGGAAATAGTGCAGGGAGTGGATTTGCGATTGGAGAAAATACAATTGTGACAAATGCACATGTGATTGAAAATGAAAATGATATAGCCATATATGGATATGACGGAAAAATTTACAGAGCAAGTTTATATTTGATTGATACTTCTTTCGATATAGCGGTATTAAGTGTTGACGGCGGAACGTTTTTTCCACTGGAAATAGGTGATAGCGATAGTATAAAAGTGGGGGATGATATTTATGCGATTGGAGCACCTAAAAGTTTTGATTATACTTTGACTAAAGGTGTTATATCTAATAAATCAAGAAAATTTGGGATTTACACATACATACAGATTGATGCGGCAATTAATTCAGGTAATAGTGGTGGACCTTTGCTAAATGCTAAAGGTCAAGTTATCGGAGTTAATTCGATGAAAATGTCTGATGCGGAAGGCATTGGTTTGTCGATTCCAATTTCAAGTGTTGTTAGTTTTATAGAAAATAGAGGAATAACACTTACGGAAAAGGGAAGCGTAGATGGTAGCTTGCCTTTCGTAGAAAAAAATATAGAAGATGGAAATGGAAGAAAAAATTCAGAAGAAAATAAAACTGATTATGACGATAAAACAGCAAATACTATGGTTATTATTTTATCGATGTTGTTAGCAATATCGATTTTGGTAAATATTATATTTGTAATTGTAATAATAT
>CAZYCT010000090.1:0-7858 GCA_964646135.1 uncultured Coprococcus sp.
CCCCTCAAGAATGAGGGGCAGGGGAGTTGAGAGTGTGCTCAGCACACTTTTTTATATGTGAAATCTAAATACACGATAGAGCCTCTTTACAATATAATTTTATAAGTGTTATACTTGGAGTGCTGGCAGTGTGAAAATGACCAGTTGAATAATTTGTTACAAAGGAAGGAAGCAGAAATGGAACAGGTTAAGTATTTAGACAGAAGAAACACAAATTGTAATAAATGGGATATTTTGCAGGAAAAATTTGGAGCACCGGATCTTCTGGCAATGTGGGTTGCTGATATGGATTTTCAAGTGCCAGAATGTGTAAGAGAGGCATTGCATAAGTATGTTGATTTTGGTGCCATCGGTTATTATAAGGTTCCAGATTCTTACTATGAGGCATTTATCAACTGGGAAGAAAAACATCATGGATTCAAGGTAGAAAAAGAATGGATACGTTTTTCACCAGGAGTGGTTTCCGCCTTTAACTGGATTGTTCAGATGATGACGCAGCCGGAGGATGCAATTATTGTTATGACTCCTGTGTATTATCCATTTTTCGGAGCGGTGGAGAATAATGGACGAAAACTTATTGTAAGTGAACTGCTCAATTCAGAGGGAAAATATACGATTGATTTTGAAGATTTTGAGAAGAAGATAGTGGAAAATGACGTAAAACTTTTCATTATGTGTTCGCCACACAATCCAGTAGGACGTGTGTGGACACGTGAAGAATTGGAAAAAGTTTTCGATATTTGTAATAGACACGATGTATTCGTAATTGCAGATGAGATTCACCAAGATTTGCTTTATGGAGATCATCATAATGTTCCATCGTATTCTGTTAATAAGCGCTGGGATAAGATGATTGCAATCACTGCTCCATCAAAAACATTCAATTTGGCGGGAGGACAGAATTCGATTGTCATGATTGCAGATGAAGAATTGCGTGAAAAATGGGACAAGTATGTGACTAGTATTCGCGTGATTGGAGGAAATGCATTTGGATATGTTGCAGCAGAGGCGGCATATGCAGGCGGCGAAGAATGGTGGATTTCAGTAAGAGAACGCATTTATGAAAATTATTTACATTTAAAAGAAACTTTAAATGAACAACTTCCAAATGCAGTAGTGTCTCCACTGGAAGGAACATACCTTGTGTGGGTGGATCTTAGAAAGTGTGCAAAGCCAGAAGAAGTTGAGAAAATTGTTCTGGAAAAATGTAAGTTAGCAGTAGATTTTGGCGACTGGTTTGGCGGAGATTCTTTCAAAGGATTTATTCGCATTAATCTTGCGACCTCGTTAGAGAATGTGCAGGTGGCGGCAAAAGCTTTGGTAGAAAATTTTAAATAGAAAATAAGTATAGTGGGACAGATACAATAGCGTGTCTGTCCTTTTCCTATGTGTAAATATAGAAAAATTCGCTAGACAGATTCGCGAATATATGTTAATATAACAAAAAAGATTAGTCGGAACTAACCGAAGTACACAGATGAAGTGGGCGCATGGGTTAGTTTGAACTAACCAAATATGAAGGATGTGATTTTATGAGTATTGTAATTGTCGGAGGCCACGATCGTATGGTCAGTCAGTATAAAAAGATTTGTAAACAATTTAATTGTAAAGCGAAGGTGTTTACGCAGATGCCAGCAGACTTGAGGAAGCAGATGGGAACACCGGATATGTTTGTGTTATTTACCAATACGGTATCCCACAAGATGGTAAAATGTGCGGTGGAGGAAGCAAAACGTAGCAATGCAAAAGTGGTGCGTGCACATTCGAGCAGCAGTGCAGCATTGACAGAAATTTTGGAGTCGTGTTGCTAAGATTGTCATAGAATATGAAACGGAGAATGATTCATAAGTGAATTGTTCTCTTTTTTTTACTCAAATTTTGGGAAATGGTGATAGAAAAAAGGAAAATCAAATGATACATTCTAAATGTTGTAGCGGTTGGATGAAAAACGGGAATGAAATTCTGTGTTATGGAAAGAGCAGTAGAAGCGTTGGAATTGTTGGCAAAAGATTGTGGGTTAATTTGAGTTCTTTAATTCGTGCAGTGGACAAAGTTGATGGGAAAGAAGTTGGCGGAAAAGATTGCAAAACGTTAAGTATTCTTTATAATGAATATATGAACATGTATTTCAAATCTATTCAGTAAAGGTAGTAAAGGAACGAGATGATAAAATTAATAGTTGTATTCGGAGTTATAATTGGCGGGGTGTTGTTAAAGCGAGGCTTGGGAGAGTCGATTATTGTGGCGGCAGTTGCTACAATTATTTTATTTCAGATACCGCTGGACGAGGCGGCAAGACTTGTGATTCATTCCATTTATGAGAAGGAAACTTTATTAATGGTGGGCAACTTCATCCTGGTCACATTTATACAACGAATTATGGAAAACAAGAAATTGCTGGAGAGGGCGGAACTTGCGCTGGCAAGAATTAGTGGAAACAGACGTCTAGTATGTATGGTTACACCGATTGTAATTGGCTTCTTGCCTTCAGCGGGGGCGGTAAATATATGTGGAAAGATTGTAAATGACACGGTTGGCGATGACCTGGATGTGCAGGAAAGATTGTTTGTTACCAGCTATTATAGGCATATATCGGAAAGCTTTTCGCCTACATACAATGCAATCTTGCTGGCCCTGACGATCACGGGGGTATCGACAGGTTCCTTTGTTCTGTGCATGGTACCGATGGTTGTGGTATTACTGGCGCTTGGCTATTTGTTTTATCTGAAAAAAATAGATAAGAATTATAGTAGCATTGAGGAAGAATATAATAAAGTCGAAGAATGGAAACAGTTGATTTTCTGTTTTTGGCCGTTGTTTTTATGTATTATAATCGTGATTATCTTCAACTTTTCGGTCATTCAAGTAATGCCACTCGTAATTCTTCTTGCGATTCTGATATATCGGTTGAGTGTTGGTGAAGTCATAGCATATGCTAAGACATCGATAGAGAAGAGAATCATTGTAAATACGGTCGTATTGATGATGTTTAAGAATCTACTGACATATACGGGAGTGATAGAGACACTGCCTTCCGTATTTGAAAGTGCAAGTGTTCCTGCGTTTGTAGCATATGGACTTATCATGTTCTTCGGAACGGTGGTAAGTGGCGCCAATGCAATGATTGTATTGTTGATACCGTTGGCATTTTCGACCATACCAGGCGCCGGAACAGCGTTAGTTGTATTTTTGATGTCAATCTCTTACATTGCGATGCAAGTTTCACCGACACATATTTGTCTGACGATAGTCACAGAATATTTTCAAGAGTCCTGGGGCAATCTGGTGAAAAAGACATTGCCGATTGTTGCGATATTTCTCGTTATTTTACATGTATACTACATGTTTTTGATCCAATTAGGGTTATAAAAATAATAAATTGTGAATACATATAGAAAATGTGCAAATCCTACAAAATTATATTTGAAGCACTGTTCGAATAGCGAGGGAGTGACAACATTGTAAGAAAAGTGCATGAATATACCAAGTGCAATGCAGTTGGAGCGTGTGAATAAGTAATTAGATAGGTGAGTAAGAAAATGGAGAGGTGAGACAAGAAGGTGTCAAGTCTCTCATTTTGCTTTTCTTAAGAAAATTCCTTCTAAAATTTTCTAGGTATTCCTTCTGTTTTATGCTATACTAAAGTGTAAACCAATCATAAGCAAAGAGGGGATAAATATGTCAGGATTTAAAGACGTAGTGGGGCATACGGATATTATTCAATATATAAAGAATGCGGTCAGCCAGGACAAGGTATCTCACGCATACATTTTTAATGGTGAGAAGGGCTGTGGAAAGAAGCTTCTAGCGTATTTGTTTGCACAGACTTTGCAATGTGAGCAGGGCGGAGAAGATCCTTGTTATGAGTGTCATTCATGCAAGCAGGCGGCTTCGGGGAACCAGCCGGATATTATTACTGTGAAGCATGAAAAACCGAATACGATAAGTGTAGATGAGATTCGAACACAGGTGAATGAAGATATTCAGGTGAAACCATATAGCAGTAAGTATAAGATATATATCATTCCAGATGCAGATTGCATGACGGTACAGGCGCAGAATGCGATTTTAAAGACTATCGAAGAACCGCCGACTTACGCAGTGATTATTTTGCTTACTGAAAATGCGCAGAAATTGCTGCCGACGATTTGTTCAAGATGTGTGATGCTAAAGTTTCGTAATATTAAGGACCAATTGGTGAAAAAATATTTAATGGAGCAAATGCAGATTCCGGATTATAAGGCGGATATCTGTACTGCGTTTGCACAGGGGAATATCGGAAAGGCAATCATGCTTGCCAATTCGGAGCATTTTAATGAAATCAAGGATGAGGCAGTCCGTTTGCTGCGCGAGGTTGACACGATGACAGCAAGTGAGATGTCAGAGGCGGTGAAGCGCTGTGCAGAGTATAAGATAGAGATTAATGACTATCTGGATATTCTGACAATTTGGTATCGAGATGTATTGATTTATAAAGCGACAAAGAATATAGACAGAGTTATTTTTTCGGATCAGATGACATATATCAAGGAACGGGCAAAGAAGAGTTCCTATGAGGGAATCGAGATTATCTTAGAGGCGATTGAGAAGGCGAAGGCGAGATTAAGAGCCAATGTTAATTTTGATCTGGTGATGGAACTTCTGTTGTTGACGATAAAGGAGAACTAGAAGATGGTAAAGGTAATAGGAGTTCGCTTTCGCACAGCGGGAAAGATTTATTTCTTTTCGCCGGGGAAATTAGAGATAAAAAGAGGCGAACATGTAATCGTAGAGACAGCAAGGGGCGTTGAGTTTGGACACGTGGTGACGGGACCGAAAGATGTGGAAGAGGAACAGATCACGCAGCCGCTAAAATCCGTAATCCGAGTGGCTACGGAGGAAGATTATAAGACAGAAGAGAAGAATCGTAAGAAAGAGCGGGAAGCGTTTGACATTTGTCTGGAGAAGATTCAGAAGCATGGTCTGGAGATGAAGCTGATCGATGCAGAGTATACGTTTGATAATAATAAGGTATTGTTTTATTTTACGGCGGATGGAAGAATTGATTTCCGTGAGCTGGTTAAGGATTTGGCTGCGGTATTCCGCACACGTATTGAACTTCGCCAGATTGGTGTAAGAGACGAGACAAAGATTCGTGGTGGAATTGGTGTGTGTGGACGAGAACTTTGCTGTCACACATATTTGTCAGAGTTTGCACCAGTGTCGATTAAGATGGCGAAGGAGCAGAATTTGTCTTTGAATCCATCGAAGATTTCTGGAGTGTGTGGACGTTTGATGTGCTGTCTGACCAATGAAGAAGAGACATATGAAGAGCTGAATAGTCATCTTCCGGCAGTGGGAGATACAGTGACTACACCAGAAGGGTTGAAAGGTGAGGTATCTTCACTTAGTGTACTTCGCCAGTTGATCAAAGTGGTTGTTACGCTCGACAATGATGAAAAAGAGATTCGTGAATATAAGGTGAACGAGTTGAAGTTCAAGCCGAGACGTAAGAAAGAAGTGAAATTGACAAAGCAAGAGATGAGAGAGCTGGCAGCTCTGGAAAAGGGAGAAGGAGCGTCAAAGTTAGATGACAACTAATCTGAAACCAGGAGAACGAATCGATGATTTGCAATTCAAGGGATATGAGATTATTCAAGACCCGGGAAGATTTTGTTTCGGTATGGATGCGGTGCTTCTCAGTGCCTTTGCAAGGGTAAAACCGGGAGAATGTGTTCTTGATCTTGGGACAGGAACGGGAATTCTCCCGATTCTTTTAGCTGGAAAGACAGAGGGGTCTCATTTTACAGGACTGGAGATTCAAGAAGACAGCGCGGATATGGCGCGCAGAAGTGTTTTGCACAATCATCTGCAGGATAAGATTTCGATAGTGACAGGAGATATTAAGGAAGCGTCCCGGATTTTTGGCGCGGAGACGATTGATGTGATTACCACTAATCCACCGTATATGATTGGCGGGCACGGGCTCGCTAATCCGGAGAGTGCAAAAGCAATTGCAAGGCATGAGGTGCTCTGTACGCTGGATGATATTTTGCGAGAGAGCTTTAAGATGTTGAAGCATGGCGGACATTTCTATATGGTGCATCGTCCATTTCGTCTGGCGGAGATTTTATCGAAGATGTCGGAGATGCGAATAGAGCCGAAACGGATGCGCCTGGTTCATCCATATATCGATAAAGAACCGAATATGGTATTGATTGAAGGGGTGAAAAATGCCAAGTCACGACTGGAGATTGAGCCACCGCTTATTGTGTATGAAAAGGACGGAGAATATACAAAGCGGATTTATGATTTGTACGGAATGAGTTAGAAGGGATGAGAAGTAAAATGGCAGGAACATTGTATTTGTGTGCGACGCCAATCGGGAATTTGGAAGATATGACATTTCGCGTGATTCGTACACTTAAGGAAGTAGATTTGATTGCTGCTGAGGATACGAGAAATAGTATTAAATTACTGAATCATTTTGAAATAAAGACACCGATGACCAGTTATCATGAATATAACAAGATTGAAAAGGGTCATAAGTTGATTGAAAAATTGCAGGAAGGGCAGAATATTGCACTGATTACGGATGCGGGGACACCGGGAATCTCAGATCCAGGTGAGGAACTGGTGAAGATGTGCTATGAAGCGGGAATTGAAGTGACCTCGCTTCCCGGAGCAGCAGCTTGTATTACAGCTCTTACGTTGTCAGGCCTTTCTACTAGACGATTTGCGTTTGAAGCTTTTCTGCCAACAGACAAGAAGGAACGGCAGGAGATTTTGAAAGAGTTAAGTGAGGAGACAAGGACAGTGATTCTCTACGAAGCACCGCACCGTCTTCTTCGGACACTTGCAGAGCTGGAAGAGATTTTTGGCGCGGAGCGAAAACTTACTGTTTGTAGAGAATTGACAAAGAAGCATGAGACGGCGTTTCGCACAACTTTTTCGCAGGCAATTGCACACTATGAGGAGACAGAGCCAAGAGGAGAATGTGTGCTGGTGATTGAAGGAAAGAGCCGGGAGCAGATTCGGAAAGAAGAAGTAGACAGATGGTCAGAGATGAGCCTTTCAGAACATATGGATCATTATACCAGTCAAGGGATTGACAGAAAAGAAGCTATGAAATGTGTGGCGAAGGACCGGGGGATGACCAAAAGAGAAGTATACAAAGCATTGCTTTAGTAGGCGGTACACAAGGAGGAAAATCAATGGGTGATTATTTGGTAATAGGAATTGCGGGAGGAACAGGAAGTGGAAAGACAACACTTACCAATCAGATAGCGGCACAGTTTGTAGAGCAGGTGACGGTCATTAAACATGACAATTATTATAAAGCGCATGATGATATGGATTATGAGGAGAGAAGCCGGTTAAATTATGATCATCCGAATGCATTTGACACAGAACTGATGATTGAGCATTTGAAGAAACTGAAAAATGGCGAGAGTATCGAGTGCCCAATTTATGATTATACGATTCATAATCGAAGCAAGGATACAATCAAGATCATTCCAAATAAGGTTATCATAGTAGAAGGAATTTTGATTTTCGAAAATGAAGAGTTGTGTGATTTGATGGATATCCGTATTTTCGTGGATACGGATGCGGATCTGCGAATCTTGAGACGTATCCAGCGTGATGTTATGGAACGTGCAAGAAGTCTGGAATCGGTGATTAATCAGTATGTGACGACCGTTAAGCCGATGCATGAGCAGTTTGTTGAACCGAGTAAAAAACATGCCAATGTCATCGTGCCAGAGGGTGGTTACAATCAAGCAGCTATGGAAATGATTCAGAATCATATCAAAAATCATTTAAAATTATAATATAAAGGATTGCCCCAGTCTGGTTTTGTCTGGGGCACTTTGTATAT
>CAZYCT010000091.1:0-7447 GCA_964646135.1 uncultured Coprococcus sp.
GGACAAACGGTTTTCAAGACCGCCTCGTTATGACCACTTCGATACCTCTGCATCTGTTTTTCAGTTTTGTTCTCGCGAACAAACAATACTATACACTATCTTTTTCATTTTGTCCAGCACTTTTTTCATTTTTTTCGATTATTTTTCTACATCATTTATCAACTCTCTGCATGAACTCGACATACGGACACGTTTTCCACTTTATCAAATTTATCAAAAAAAAAGCGAGAAACCTTGTTCTCGCTCAACGCAGAGGGTGGGATTCGAACCCACGCGCCCTCTCGGACAAACGGTTTTCAAGACCGCCTCGTTATGACCACTTCGATACCTCTGCATCTATTCAATTGCGTCACTCATTAGCGACGCAATTAATCTTATCATTCTTTTATTGTTTTGTCAACATGATTTAGAAGCATTTTTCCTCTTTTTCAAAAAAACCTCAGCAATGTCTAAATCTTCAGGTGTTGTAATCTTAATGTTTCTATAGGAACCTTCTACTAACTTCACCGGCATCTTTTTCATTGTTTCTAGAACCATAGCATCATCCGTGACATTAACTATCTTTTCATCCATCAATTCATCATACGCTTCCTTGATCAGCGAATATGCAAATACTTGAGGAGTCTGCACCTGCCATATATATTTGCGTTCTGGCGTTTCTAATACTATGCCATTTTCATCTACTTTTTTTATTGTATCTTTCGATGGCATTCCCACAACACAAGCTTTTGATTTTTTCACTTCCTCATATGCTCTCTGCAAAATCTCTGTTTCTATAAAAGGGCGTGCTCCGTCATGAATAAAAACATAATCAGGCATTTGTTCTTCTAATGCTCTCAGTCCACAATAGACAGAGTCGTAGCGTTCTTTTCCTCCCACTACAATTCTTTCTACTTTCTTCAAGTGATACTTATCTACAATTTCTTCCTGGCAGTAGGCTTCTAAGCCTTTCTCTACCACAAGCACTACCTGATCAATGATTTCTGACTTTTCAAACGTTTCCAGTGCATAATACAAAATAGGTCTTCCTTCTATCTCCAGAAACTGCTTCTGAACTTTCGTTCCCATTCGCCTTCCCTGCCCTGCCGCTAAGACAATCGCAGTGCAGCGTTCCTTCTTCTCCATAGACTGCCGCATACATTCGCCGCCTTTCTATCTTTCACCTAACCGCAAATTCGGCACTGCGTTCAAATCCCAGCCATGCCGTGTTCCTGCCAGATATTCATAGTAAGCTGCAACTCCTATCATCGCTGCATTGTCTGTACAGTAGATTGGAGATGGATAGTAAAATTCAATCCCATCCTCTTGACATGCTCTTTTCATCGCCTCACGCAAAGCACTATTAGATGCAACGCCACCTGCAATTGCCAATTTGTGCAGACCATATTTTTTGACTCCGTGAATTGCATTCTCCACCAGTACATCCGTCACTGCCTTTTGAAATGACGCCGCAATATCTGCAGTATTGTACTCTATACCCTTCATCTGACAGCCATTGATATAATTTAGTACAGCCGACTTCACGCCGCTAAAACTAAAATCATACTCCGAGCCATTAATATGCGCCCTTGGAAATGCAATTGCCTCCGGATTACCTTCTTTTGATAATTTGTCAATCTTAGGTCCACCTGGATAGCCCAAGCCGATCGCACGCGCTACCTTATCAAAAGCTTCACCTGCAGCATCGTCTCTGGTTCTTCCTAAAATTTCATATTCTCCATAATCTTTCACGCACACTAGATGAGTGTGTCCACCCGAAACTACCAGGCACAAAAAAGGTGGCTCCAATTCTTTATTTTCAATATAATTTGCTGAAATATGCCCCTCTATATGATGCACACCAACTAAAGGAATATTTTTTGCAAATGCGATTGCCTTTGCTTCCGCCACACCTACAAGAAGTGCCCCTACAAGGCCTGGGCCATAGGTGACTCCAATTGCATCTATGTCATCCAGCGTAACTCGTGCCGTCTCTAGCGCTTCTTCTATCACTTGATTGATCTTCTCAATATGCTTTCTTGATGCGATTTCCGGTACCACGCCTCCATAAAGTTTATGCAGTTCTATCTGCGACGAAATCACATTTGACAATACTTCTCTTCCATTTCTAATAACCGCCGCTGCTGTTTCGTCACATGAGCTTTCAATTGCTAAAATTAAAACATCTTTTTCCATTTTACCATCTCTTCTCTCTATCCTACTCTTCTGCAAAATTCAACGTCACCGTCATCTTATCTTTTCCTGCGATTGCTCTAGGGAAAATAGCACGCACATCATCCATGAACTCTTCTGGTCTAGTAAGAGATGGACTATAATGTGTCAGCCACATTTCTCCCACATCTGCCTCTTTCGCCAGTTTTGCCGCTTCATAGAAGGTCATATGCTTATGTTCTACCGCCTTAGACGCTTTATCCTTTTCACCGTACATGCCTTCACAGATAAACAAATCTGATCCCGCTGCATACTTACGAATAGAATCCGTTGGTCTTGTGTCTGTACAGTAAGTCACTTTCAATCCTTTTCTGGCTGGTCCAAGTACCATTTCTGGCGTCAACAGCTTCTCACCAAGTTGAACATTCTCTCCTCGCTGAAGCACTTTCCAGTATTCTTTCGGAATCTCTTGTTCTATAGCCCGCTGAACATCAAATTTCCCAGCTCTGTCAATTTCAATTGTATAACCGTAGCAAACAACATTATGTTTCACCTTAAAAGCATGCAAACGATACCCATTCAGTTCAAAACTTTGTTCTGGCTCTGTAATTTCAATATACTTAATTTCAAAAGGGAGCTCTGGCGCAATCACACGCAGAGAATTAACTACCCGTTCCAACCCTTTCGGACCAATCAGTGTCAACGGCTCTGTTCGATCTGCATTTCCCATGGTAAGGAGCAGTCCCGGAAGCCCGCTGATGTGATCTCCGTGATAATGGGTGAAGCAAATTACATCAATCGGTTTGAAACTCCACCCTCTTTCCTTGAGGGCAATCTGTGTTCCTTCCCCACAATCAATCAACAATTGACTTCCATTATATCTCGTCATCAGAGCAGTCAGCCAACGATATGGCAGCGGCATCATTCCGCCCGTCCCTAACAAACATATATCTAACATCTCTTCTCCTATTCTATCTTCACTGGAATCGCAAAGGATGCTCTCAACTTATCATAGCACTCCTCGCAAATATCGAAACTATGTTTCTCACCATCTTTATTCGAATTATATCCCCATTGCTGTTCCACCGAAAGCATCTCTTCTTCCGGTATTCCATTCTTCACTTCAATTTCCTTTTTACACATATTGCAAATAACTTTGGTTATCTCTTTTTGTTCTTTGATTACTACTTCAACTTGACGCATATCTCTTCCTCCACCTCGTACACAGCGCCTATTTAGGGCTCTTGGTAACATCCAAATTATAGCTATTTTAAGCCACAACTTCTAGCGGAAAATCTTTCCTTTTTAGCCAAAATCTTCTTGCAATACCTTGCTCATGAGAATCGCATTTTCTTTCTGCGGAACACTGTAAAAATTCTTTCGCATTCCATCAACCACAAATCCATTCTTCTTATAAAAATTTATAGCTGAAATATTGGATTCGCGCACATCCAGCAATATGCGCGACATTTTCTTTTCATCGCAAACAGAAAACATGTACTCAAAAAGTTTCTGACCAACTCCTTGCCTCTGTCGCTTCGGCGCCACCGCAATGCGGGCGATTTCCCATTCATCCAGAGCATAATAACATATAAAATACCCAATAATCTCCTCTTCTTCCCACGCCACCGCACAGCAAGAGAGTTCTTGTGCCACAGTATCTTCTATCGCTTTTTTACTCCATGGATCTGCAAAACATTCCTTTTCCAATTCTACAATTGCATCCATCGCATCCTTATCTGATTTGGTAAGTATTTCGACTTGAATCATTACACGTTCCCCTGTTCGCGTTCTGCCCTCTCGCGCTCCGCCTGGGACACGCGCAAATAATCTGGACGGTGCTCTGCCGCTGACTCTGTCTTTCCTTCTTTCATATACTGAAGCCCCAACACTCCGACTGCTGCCGCCCTCTGACTGTTCATATGCGCAGGGGCAAATGAAATCTTGCGATCGCTTAGCAGCTCTGTCTGTAACCGCTCACGCTGCACCGGCACACCATCCCCCAAAAAGATAACACCACAATCCTCATACTGGCGAAGCTTATCTGAAAGCTCTTCTATTCCTATCGCCATCTGTTCTTCCAAAACAATCAGACGTTCATTTTCAAACTTATAAATTCCTGTATATACTTGATTCCTTCTTGCGTCCATGATCGGGCACACAATCTGATTCGTGTAGCAAAGATTATATGCGAGTGCATCCACAGTAGGCACATGAATCAAAGCTTTCCCCAAGGCAAGACCTAACCCCTTCGCTGTCGCTGATCCGATACGAAGCCCAGTAAAAGATCCCGGACCTCCCGACACTGCAATCGCATCGATTGTTTCCAATTCTATCCCTGTCATTTTCACAATCTCGTCAAGCATCGGCAACAACGTCTGCGAATGTGTTTTCTTGAAATTTGTTGTATACTCCGCTATGGTTTTTGTCTCCAAGCCTTCTTCTTCCACGATTGCAACCGTTGCAACCAATCCAGAACTGTCTATTGCTAAGATACGCATTTTCTTTTCCTCTTTTCTTCACCCGTTATTCCAGTACTGCCATTTCCAACCCAGTGATCATAATTTTGCGATAGTCAAAACCTTTTTCCAAATCCTTTTCGATTATAATCTCCACTTTCTTATCTGGCAAAATCTCTTCAATCAAATTAGACCATTCAATCAGGCTGACTCCTTCTCCATAGACATAATCCTCAAACCCAATCTCGTCCATCTCTTCCACATCACCAATTCTATAGACATCAAAATGATAGAACGGCAAGCGCCCTTCTTCATAGACCTGTACAATTGTAAATGTAGGACTATTCACAGGTTCCTCAATTCCAAGTCCTGCCGCCATCCCTTGTGTAAACACCGTCTTTCCAACACCGAGATCGCCCACCAGAGTATACACATCACCAGGCCTTGCCTGCAATCCAATCTTTTTCCCCAGTGCAAATGTTTCTTCTACACTTCTGCTCTCTATGATCATACGTTTCTCCACTATCCTTCTTCTTTTCATTACGACGCACTGACATGTCGAATCTTTACTTTATTTGCTGGCATATGAGTAGAAATCACTTTCACAACTGCCGCATACTGCTCATCCAAGGACTCTTTTGGGAAAATAATTGCTCTCTTCTTTGTAATAAACAAAATAATGGATTTGTTTGTTGAAATCGCCTTATTAAAATCTTCCCATTTATTCTCTGCACACTGGTCATCTTGTGATACTTTCACGCCTTCTTCATCCAACTCATAGGTAAGTGGCTTTTGAAACATCGGTGTTCTCTTCACCTGCTCAGCCGCACGAAACTTTGTATTCACCGGATTCACAACAAGAAAGATCGATGCAAACATCAAGTATGTAGCCGCCATCCCAATCTCACCTGTCATAATCTGCCGAATCCCAAGCACCAACAGTGCTCCTCCTACAATCACTCCTGCGATTCCAGTGATACTAGTCATTGACGAATATAATAAAAAGTCAAACATTGCTTCTTTTGTCATCGTTACATTAAATTTTACTGACATAATTTGCCTCCCCCATTTTTATGATATACACGAAGTATAACACAGACTTTCCCGCGAAACAATAGTTTGATTATACTCTTCCCTGCTTCAAAATCGGGCTGATTCTCTTGTAAATCAGCATCACAACTGTCGAAGCCAGAATGCCTTTTATAAGATTAAATGGTGCCACTGCAAACAAAACAAAAGTAAGCATACTGGTGATATTTCCATTTACTGCATTTCCCATGCCCACAAGTACGGATGCATCCCACCCGAATGCTTTCATGTAAAGTGGAAGCACCACATACGCGTTAATAAAGCAGCTTAATATCGTCATAATCACTGTTCCAGATATCAAACCAGCCAAAGCCCCCGCCTTTGTGTGAAATTTCCGATAAACCAATGCCGCCGGAACACAAAGACCGCAACCAATGATAAAATTCGCGAATTCCCCCACACCAGCTGTGATGGTTCCATTAATCAATAAATTCAATAAAATCTTTACCAATTCGATTAAAATCCCCGCTACAGGTCCCATGGTAAATGCCCCAATCAAAACCGGCACTTCACTCAAATCCATTTCATAAAAACTAGGAAAAAATGGAAGTGGCATTTCAAATAGCATCAATACCATAGCAATGGCTCCCATCATACCTATCTGTGTGATTTTCTTTGCATTTCCTCTGTTTACATTCATGTACATATCTTTTTCTCCTTTTCTTTTCAAAGTGAGAAATTCCTTCGCCGCGCTAATGAAAAAGCAAAACCCCGGCACTTTTGCCGGGGTATCATCTCTTTATCGAACCTAACGTTCTACGCTTCTTCTCTCATCCAGACTTTACTGTCGGTTCTGGAATCGCACCAGATCAGCTGCATCAAAAAACTCAATACAGGTCGCGGACTATACCGCCGGTTGGGACTTACACCCTACCCCGAAGAATTCTCCTATTTTCGTTCATTATAGCGCGATAGATATAGATATACAAGCGTATTTTCACCATCTTCTGCTTTTTCTTAAATCCCACGCATTGTAAGCTGAATACGCTTCTTCTGCAGATCTACACTCATCACTTTCACATCTACAATATCACCTACGCTCACTGCTTCCAGCGGATGTTTGATGAACTTATCTGTAATCTGTGAAATATGAACCAAACCATCCTGGTGCACACCAATATCGACGAATACACCGAAGTCGATGACATTTCTTACCGTTCCTTTTAACACCATACCTTCCTTCAGATCTTTCATTTCCAAGACATCCGTCCGTAGAATCGGTTTCGGCATCTCATCACGAGGATCTCTTCCCGGTTTTTCTAATTCCTTTACAATATCGCGTAGCGTAATTTCTCCAATTTCAAGTTCTTTCGCCAATTTTCCATAATCGGATATGGTTTTTGAAAGCCCCTTTACTGTTCCTTCTGCAATGTTTTCCACTGTGAAACCTTGCTTTTTCAAAAGTTTCATTGCCGCATCATAGCTCTCTGGATGTACACTGGTTGCATCTAGCGGGTTTGTTCCACCTTGAATACGCATAAAGCCTGCGCACTGTTCATATGCCTTTGGTCCAAGTTTTGGCACTTTCAAAAGCGCCCTTCGATCTGTGAACTTTCCATTCTCTTCTCTGTAAGTAACAATGTTTTTCGCTAGCGTACTTGAAATTCCCGAAATATAGGAAAGTAGCGGTGCAGACGCTGTGTTAAGATCGACACCGACCTTATTTACACAATCTTCTACGACACCTCCAAGTGCCTCACTTAGTTTCTTCTGATTCATGTCATGCTGATACTGCCCTACTCCAATTG
>CAZYCT010000092.1:0-7343 GCA_964646135.1 uncultured Coprococcus sp.
CAGCATATTTCTGTCGACCTGTCTCCGATGGAATCTTTGTCAATTTTAAATCTCGGATATCACGAGAAACCGTTGCCTGTGTAACCCGAAAGCCTTCTTTATTCAAATATTCTGCAAGCTCTTCCTGCGTTTCGATTTGAAACTTATTAATCAATTCAACAATTTTTGCATGTCGATTTACTTTCATATCTAGTTTCCTTTCATCTTTTCACGCAATGTTTCTAAAAATCCGATTTTACTTAATTTTATGATTTGAGCTGTCTCCCATGCTTTCTTAATCACAATTTTATCGCCTGTGTGAAGAGAAATGAAATCAGCACCATCAAAATTAACTACGGCTTCTTCTATTTGTCCTTCTTTTCTTGAACCAATTTCTATTACGATTTCATCTTCGTCTGAAAACACAATGCTTCTGGAATTCAATGCATGGGAACAAATCGGAGTAATAACCATCAAAGATGCAGTTGGTTCAACAATTGGTCCACCTGCAGATAAGTTGTATGCGGTTGATCCAGTTGGTGTAGATACAATCAGACCATCTGCCTGATAAGAAGTCAATAGCTGACCATTAACACACAAGTCAAAATGAATGATTTTCATCATTCCACCACGATTCAATACAATATCATTTAGCGCCACATCATCTGCCACTTTTGTTCCATCAGCCTTAGTAATTGATCCATAAAGCATCATTCGCTTTTCAATCGAATAATCACCACTTATCAATTGTATGAGAGCTTCCTCTACATTTTGAACTTCAACCTCTGTAAGATATCCCAAAGTTCCCATATTGATTCCTAATATTGGAACATCATGTCCAAAAAGCAGACGTGATGCCTGAATGAACGTTCCATCACCACCAACAACCAGTGCACAATCGATATCTTTTGGTATCGTCTCAGGAATTATTTCCTCATTCTCATCCTTTTCACATAAAATGCAATTCATTTTATGTGCTTCCAAACATTTTACAATCCGTCTTGTAATCGTTTTATTCTCATCTTTCACATAATTTGTGATAATATAGAAATTTTTCATTTTATTCTGTCTGATCCTTCTTTGCCAAAGTGGCAAATGCCTCTCCCACAGTCATTTTGATATCAATTTTCTCTTCTATGCCAGCTTGTTCCATTGGACATTTTTGTAAATGTACCAAATACTCAATATTGCCTTCCGGCCCTTTGATAGGAGAAAATTCTAATGCTTTCACATAAAATCCAATGCTTATTGCATAAGATGTAACAGCCTCGATTACTTCTACATGTGTACTTTGCTCACGTACAACACCTTTTTTTCCAACTTTCTCTCGGCCTGCTTCAAACTGTGGCTTGATTAGTGCAACAATCTCACCACTTTCTTTTAAATAATTTCGAATAGGCAGCAGTACCTTAGTCAAGGAAATAAAGGACACATCAATAGAAGAGAAATCAATCGGCTCTCCAAGGTTATCTGGTGTCACATAACGTATGTTTGTCTTTTCCATACATACGACACGTTCATCTTGACGAAGTTTCCAATCTAATTGCCCTCTACCCACATCGATTGCATACACTTTGACAGCCCCATTTTGCAGCATACAGTCTGTAAATCCACCAGTGGAAGAACCTACATCAGTACATACCTTTCCTTCCATGGAAATATCAAAATGTGTCATTGCTTTTTCTAATTTTAATCCGCCACGACTAACGTACTTTAAAGTATGTCCTTTTATCTCAATAGAAACATCTTCTGAGAAAGTTGTTCCGGCTTTATCCTCTCTTTCTCCATCTACGAAAACATTTCCAGACATAATGATTGCTTTTGCTTTTTCGCGAGAAGCCGCAAGGTTACGTTTTACAAGCAATACATCTAAACGTTCTTTCATTTTCATTAATCCTCTTTTTCTACTCTATTTCATATGCATGAACAATTCGTTTGACCATAGTTGGAGCATCCAGTTTTACTTCTTTCCTTAGAAGCTCCACATTGCCATGTTCCACATAAGCGTCTGGTATAGCCAGATTTAACACTTTAGTTTTTAGATTGTGATCAGAAACATATTCTTGTACCTTCTCACCATATCCACCAATTCGTATATTCTCTTCTATCGTTACAAGTAAGCGATGATTTTGACTAAGTTTATCAATGAGTGCTTCATCGATTGGTTTTATAAATCGTGCATTAATAAGCGAACAAGATATTCCCTTTTCCTTCAGCATTTGATGCACACATACTGCACTTTCCATCATATTTCCAACTCCCAAAAGTGCAATATCGCTTTCTTCGTAAATAATTTCACTCTTTCCATAAACAACCGGTTCCCTGTATTCCTGCAATCCTTCGTATGCTGTGCCTCGAGCATAACGAAGAGCAACCGGTGCTTCCAATCTTACTGCAAAACGAAGCATATCTGCAAGTTCCCATTTATTTTTCGGTGACATGACCGTCATATTGGGAATCAATGACAAATAAGAAAGATCAAATACTCCTTGATGTGTTTCTCCATCACTTCCCACAAGGCCAGCTCTGTCTATGGCAAAAACCACTGGCAGATTCTGCAGACATACATCGTGAATCAATTGATCAAATCCCCTCTGCAAAAAAGAAGAATACACTGCAAAAACCGGATGCATGCCTGCTGCAGCCAGGCCTGCTGCAAATGTCACTGCATGCCCCTCAGCAATACCCACATCAAAAAATCGTTCTGGGAAATACTTATGAAATGCAGCTAAACCTGTCCCATCTTCCATTGCCGCAGTAATAGCAACTAATTTCTCGTCATGCTTTGCAATATCGACCATAACTTTAGAAAATACAGATGTATACGTGTCTTTTCCGCTAGAATTCAAACTTTCTCCCGTCTTAACAATGTACGGACCTGTTCCGTGAAATTTGGAAGGATTATTTTCTGCAGGAGAATAGCCTTTACCTTTTGTGGTGAGAACATGCAGAAGCACTGGTCCATTCACCCTTTTAGCTTCTTTAAATGCCCGGTTCAAGGCTTTCAGATCATGACCGTCTACTGGGCCTAAATATTTAATTCCCATATCTTCAAAAAACATCCCTGGAACAAATAGCTGTTTGATACTGCTTTTCGTTTTTCGAATGTGTTGGACAATTTTCTCTCCTCCAATGGGAATGCTTCCAACTGCTGTTTCTACTATACTTTTCAAATCGGTATACGCTTCAGCTGTACGAAGCGTATCCAGATAGCGCGACATCCCCCCTACATTTTGCGAAATAGACATTTTATTATCATTTAAAACAATAACAAAATTGCTATCAAGTGTAGCTGCATTGTTCAGGGCTTCATAGGCCATCCCCCCCGTCAAGGAACCATCTCCAATCACTGAGATAACTTGATAATCCGCATGCTGAATTTCTCTTGCACACACATATCCTAAGCCGGCAGAGATAGAAGTTGAACTATGCCCTGTATCAAATGCATCGCACGCACTTTCTTTTCGTTTTGGGAATCCACTCATACCACCATAAGTTCTCAGCGCATCGAATCCATCCTTTCGTCCCGTCAGAAGTTTATGTGTATAGGCCTGATGCCCCACATCCCAGATAATCTTATCTTCTGGAAGAGAATAATTCAGGTGCATCGCCATCGTAAGTTCAACAACTCCCAAATTCGACGCCAGATGTCCACCAGTTTTACTGATTTTTTCAATCAGAAAACTGCGGATTTCTTCCGCAAGCATCTCCAATTCTTCTATATCTAATTGTTTTATGTCATTTGGCTCTTTTATAAGTTCGAGATACATTATAACCCGTCACCTCTTTAATTCTTTCTGTGAATCAACTCCCGAATTAATTCTTCTAAAAATGGACTCACATTTTTGCGTTCGGCAAGTAGATAAATGGCTTCTTCTGATATTCGTTCCACATCTTTTTGTGCACTACTTAAACCGCTCAAAGTCACATAAGTTACTTTAGCATTCTTTTCATCACTATGAATCGGTTTCCCCAACAGTTCCACTGTACTCGTCACATCAAGTATATCATCCTGTATTTGAAAAGCCAAACCGATATTAGTGGCTATCTTTTCCATAGAATTGACTTCTTCTTCCGGCGCGCCTGCTAAAATTGCTCCTATCATCATGGAGGCTTCAATTAGCGCACCTGTTTTTAATCGATAAATAAAATCCAACTGTTCTTTAGAAAGTGCTTTTCCAGTCTCTGCCACATCAACTACCTGACCACCAATCATTCCATAGATTCCAGCCTTCTTTCCAAGAACTTGTAATGCTCTCCCGATAAGAACACTTTTCTCTGGAAATGTTGAAAATGCAGTACATGCAGTCTCAAAAGCATAGTTCAGCAGTGCATCTCCTGCCAAAATTCCCATAGCTTCCCCATAGACAATATGAGTTGTCTTCTTTCCACGTCGATATTCATCATTATCCATGGCCGGCAAATCATCATGTACTAATGAATATGTATGAATCATTTCAATCGCTGCCATGAAAGGCTCGATAATTTGTTCTGTACCACCATAACTTACATATGTCTCACGCATCAACATAGGGCGAAGGCGTTTCCCTCCAGCTGTCACACTGTATGACATCGCTTCCATGATAATCTTTTGATAACTTTCTGGAACAGGAAGATATCGCTCCAAGACACGTTCGATTTCCAACGTTCGCTTTGCTAACTCCTCTTTAAAATTCATGTAATTCACCATTTTCTTCTAAAATCAGTACCTGCTTTTCGATAAGATCAATCTTATCGTTACACTGCTTTAACATAGAAATCCCTTTCTGATAAAGTTGAAAGGACTCCTCCAAAGTGGTATCACCAGCTTCCATTTGGGCTACGATATTATCCAAATCTAAAAATAGTTCTTCCAGTGTTCCACTTTCTGTCTGTTTATTTGTAGTTTCCATTGAAACTCTCCTTTTGAATATCCTTTATTTCAGCTTCAATTTGTCCATCTGTTACAAAAATTGTAATTCTTTCTTTCAAATTCACATCTACAACAGACTTCACTGCCTGCCCATTTTGATTTTGAACAAAAGAAAATCCCTGCTTTAGTTTCTCCAACGGAGATACACGTTTCATCTGCTCTGTTCGCAATAGAAGTTCATGTCTTTTATCACAAATCTTTTTTTGCATGATTCTTTTCATCTGCTCTTCATAATCGGCAAGCATCTGTCTTTGCTCGCGTAGTTTTCCGTGTGGATTTAAATATTTGAATTTTGTCCGATATTTTTCATATTTTAATCGTTCAATATATATTTTTTGATTGAAACTGCGCCCTATAAGTTCTTTATAACTCGACAATGTTTCTTTCAAATTTTTATATTCATAAACAGCAATTTCTGCAGCTGCAGAAGGTGTAGGCGCACGAAGATCTGATACATAGTCGATAATTGTAGTATCTGTTTCATGTCCTACTGCAGAAATAATTGGGACAGTACAATCAAACACTGCTCTAGCTACAATTTCCTCATTAAAAGCCCATAAATCTTCCATTGACCCACCGCCTCGTCCAACGATCATCACGTCAACTTTCAGATGTTCTAACGCTTTAATTCCTTTTACAATACTCTCTGCCGCCCCATCACCTTGCACTTGCGCTGGATATAAAATCAACTGTACATATGGATTTCTTCTCTTGGCTATCTGTATGATATCTCTAACGGCAGCTCCAGTTGGCGCAGTGACAATCCCAACTGTTCGTACATATTTTGGAATGAATTGCTTATATTCTTTTGCAAACATTCCCATCTCTTCTAATTCACTCTTTAACTGCTGAAATCTCTCATACAACAGACCTTCTCCGTCAAGACGAATCTCTCTGGCATAAAGTTGATACTTTCCATCTCTTTCATAGACTTCAATACTTCCAAGTGCAATAATCTGTTGTCCTTCTTTCATACGAAAAGAAAGCCCGCTACGCTGCCCGGCAAACATAACACAGGCAATCGTACCGGACTCATCTTTCAAAGAAAAATAAATATGTCCGGAAGTGTGATATTTTAAATTCGACACTTCCCCTTTTACATAAATTCGATTCAGCATAAAGTCCTGTGCAAACATGTTCTTCACATATGCATTGACTTGTTTTACTGTATATACGTTTCGCATCATTTCTCACAAACACTGATCCTATGCAAGTTTTCCCAATACTCCATTGATAAATGCAGGACCCTCATCACCTGAAAAATGTTTTCCAAGCTCTACTGCTTCGTTAATCGCAACTTTCACTGGAACATCATCATCCCATTTCATCTCATAGATGGCAAGACGCAGGATCGAAAGATCTACTTTATTCATGCGACTTGTCTTCCAGCCTGTTGTATGTTCATTGATTAATGCATCAATCTCATCAACTCTTGCAACGATATTTTTCGCTTTTTCAATCATGTATGTTGCATCTTTTTCCGACACATCAACCAGTTGATCCAAATATAAATTTAACTGTTCTTCCAACTGTTCTTCAGGACTGAATTCTAAGCCGAAAATCATCTTAAAAATATGTTCTCTCAGTTCGCTTCTACCCATAATTCTCTCCAATTATTCCTATTCTTCTGGCATATCTACACCGACAACACGGATATTTACATCTGCTACAGTAAGTCCTGTCATCGTCTCAATCGCTGTTTTAACTTTCTCTTGCACTTTCATGGTTGTTGTCTTGATATTGCTTCCAAACTTCAAGCTCAAAGCAAGTGATATCGTTACAATTCCTTCCAACACATCTACACGAACCCCTTTAGAGAGTGTCTTCATACCTAATTTGCTAATGATTTCTCTTGTTGTATTGCCAACCATAGAGGAAACGCCTTCCACTTCCATTGCAGCAATCCCTGCAATTACGGCTACAACTTCATCTGCAATCTGAACTTCACCGAGGTTTCCATCATATTCAATTTTATATGTGTTTCTTTCTTCTTTGCTCATAGTTAATCCTCCTTACACTTTCAATCGTCAGATTAAAAGTATATTTTCCAGTTCTTCTTTATAGTGTATCACATTTTATGTCACTTTGGAAGAAAATGTTCCTTAAGAATCCAAACTTATGAACGTCCAAATTCTGATAACTGCAACCATTCATTTCGTTCTTGAACCATGCGGATGCTCCAGCTATTAACAAACAATAGAAGCGGACGTTCTTTCAAATCTTTGATCTTCTTCATATCTGAAGTTCCAATGATTTTGTCCATATCAACTTCTTCATTTTCAATCCAGCGAATGTGCTCATATGGGAGCTGATCCATACGGATTTCTACATTGTACTCATTTTCCAGACGATACTTGAGTACATCGAACTGCAGTACACCTACAACTCCAACAATGATTTCTTCCATACCTGTATTAAATTCCTGGAAAATCTGAATCGCACCTTCCTGGGC
>CAZYCT010000093.1:0-7296 GCA_964646135.1 uncultured Coprococcus sp.
ATGCTGGGTCCAAAATCTCCGGTCTATTTGTCGCTGCCAAAAGAAGGAGACCTTTGTTTGTATCAAAACCATCCATCTCAGCGAGCAACTGATTCAAAGTCTGTTCACGTTCATCATTACCGCCCAAATGCGATTCTCTGCTCTTTCCGATTGCATCAATCTCGTCAATAAAGATGATACATGGTGCCATCTGCTGTGCCTGTTTAAACAAGTCACGCACACGTGATGCCCCAACTCCCACGTACATTTCCACAAACGCAGATCCGGACAATGAAAAGAATGGTACATTCGCCTCACCGGCAACAGCCTTCGCAAGCAAGGTCTTTCCAGTTCCCGGAGGGCCAACAAGAAGTGCTCCCTTCGGAAGCTTTGCCCCAATGCCTGTATATTTTCCTGGATTGTGCAAGAAATCTACCACTTCCTGCAGTGACTCTTTGGCCTCATCCTGACCTGCCACATCCTTAAATGTCACACCTGTACTCTTCTCTACATACATCTTAGCATTGCTCTTTCCAACGCCCATGATGCCGCCGCCACCTTTAGACATACCTCTTGTCAAGAAGAAGCCGGCTAACACTAATAATCCAATCGGAAGAACCAGGTTCACCAGCATACTGATCAAAAATACGCTCGTCGTGTCTTCCATCTCCTGTTCAAAGGTTACCCCTGCTTTCTCCAATCGTCCTGGCAAGGAATCGTCATTGACAAGTCCTGTGTAATATTTTACTTCACCTGTAAACAGATCCAGTGTATTCTCAGTTGTCTTCACCGCCTTATCCTTCGGTGTAATCACGATACGCTCTGACTGAAGGACTACTTTCTCCACTTCTCCGTCATCGAGCATCTTCAAGAATTCATCATACGTAATCTTCTGCATCTCTGCATCTTGTCCCATATGATACATAGATATCACAAGTATCAGGGAAATGATTCCTACAAAAATAAGGGTTCCCCACCCTGGTTTTTTATTCTTCGGATCATTCGGTTTCTTATTATTAGAATTGTTAGAACTATTTCTATTGTACTGGTTATCCATACATTTCCTCCTCAACGTAATACCCCTATATTATAAGTTTCCCACATTTATAAATCAATAAAAAGATTATGAAAAGATTGTAAATTCGGTGCAATTTATAGTATACTAGACCTTGTATTGTTTAAGATTAAGTTGTTTGAAACAGAAAGTTGGGGTGCACATTATGAAAATTGGGTTTGATAATGAAAAATACTTGAAAATGCAGTCTGAGCACATTCGAGAGCGAATAGATCAGTTTGACAACAAGTTATATTTAGAGTTTGGCGGGAAACTTTTTGATGACTATCATGCATCCAGAGTTCTTCCTGGTTTTTGTCCAGACAGTAAACTGCGTCTGCTAAAAGAACTTTCTGATACAGCCGAGATTGTCATTGTCATCAGTGCACATGATATCGAAATAAACAAAGTCCGTGGAGACCTCGGAATCACTTATGACACAGACCTGCTTCGTTTAAAGGATGCCTTTGAATCGCTTGGTTTATACGTCGGCAGTGTGGTAGTTACACAATATTCTGGTCAGAACAGTGCCAATCTCTTCAAGGAACGTCTTGAGAAGATGGGTGTGAAAGTATATGTCCACTATGTAATTGAAGGATATCCAGCCAACATTCCACTTATCATCAGTGAAGAAGGTTTCGGAAAGAATGACTATATCGAGACCAGTCGTCCGCTTGTAGTCATCACAGCTCCAGGTCCTGGAAGTGGCAAGATGGCAACCTGTCTTTCTCAGCTTTACCACGAACACAAGCGGGGAATCAATGCCGGATATGCCAAATTCGAGACATTCCCTATCTGGAACATTCCTTTAAAGCATCCGGTCAATCTCGCCTATGAAGCTGCCACTGCAGATTTGAATGATGTCAATATGATCGATCCATTCCACTTAGAAGCTTACGGCGAAACAACCGTTAATTATAACCGAGATGTAGAGATTTTCCCTGTGTTAAGTACCATTTTCAAGCGTATCTATGGCGAAAGTCCTTACAAATCACCTACTGATATGGGTGTGAACATGGTTGGAAATTGTATCATAGATGACGAAGTGTGCCGCGAGGCGTCAAAGCAGGAGATCATTCGCAGATATTACAATGCCATGGAGCGTTTCCTTTCAGGTTCCAGCTCTAAGGATGAAGCGTACAAAATTGAAATTCTTATGAATCAGATGGGTATCACCGTGGAAGACCGCAAGGTTGTCACGGCTGCTCTTGAAAAAGCAGAAGAAACTGGCGCACCTGCTGCAGCTTTGGAACTTCCTGACGGTACAATTGTCACAGGAAAAACATCCAAATTGCTCGGTGCATCTGCCGCCCTCTTATTGAATGCATTGAAAGAACTTGCCGGCATCGATCACAGCGTAAAGGTAATTTCTCCAGAAGCAATTGAACCGATTCAGAAAGTGAAGATTGAATACTTAGGAAGCCACAATCCTCGTCTTCACCTGGACGAAGTACTGATTGCACTTTCCATCAGCGCTGCAACGAATCCAGATGCAGAGCGTGCCTTGAACCAGATTCCAGCCTTAAAGGGTTGTCAGGCTCATACTTCTGTCATGCTTGCAAGCAATGATATTCGCCTGTTTAAGAAACTCTCTATTCAGGCAACCTCAGAGCCAAGATATGAAAACAAACCATTATATCAATAATAAATTCTCTTAAAAACAGGGCTGTCGCACGAACAAATTTCTATTCGTGCGGCAGCCCTGTTATGATACATCTCCTACATATCTTCCAGGAATTTTCTTACATTTTCTTCTGTCGTTGCCCAGCTAGTACAAAGGCGAATCACACTTCGCGTCTCATCGTACCGCTCTTGATAAGTAACTCCATATTTTTCCCGAATCTCTTTCAGTTTCTCATCCTCTATAATGATGAACTGCTGATTGGTCACGCTCTCCATAAAGAAAGTATATCCTTTCTCTAGCAATCCATTTTTTAACAGCATCGCCATGTCAATCGCATGTTTCGAGATTTCATAATATAATCCATCCTTAAAAAGTTCCAAGAACTGCACTCCAAGAAGTCGTCCCTTGGCAAGCATTCCACCGTGCTGTTTTATACAATATCTGAAATCTGTTTTTAAGACTGGATTCATGATTACCACTGCTTCACCAAACAGGGCGCCTACTTTCGTCCCTCCAATATAAAATACATCACAATAGTTCGCAACATCTTCCAAGGTCACATCTGTCCCAGGTGCCATCAAGCCATACCCCATTCTCGCACCGTCCAAATACAGATACAGACCACATGCATTACAAACCTCATGAAGTGCTTGCAGCTCTGCTTTCGTATAGAGCGTACCTAGTTCAGTTGGATGTGATATATATACCATCTTTGGCTGTACCACATGCTCGTGTGAATCATCACCCCAATGGAGCTCATAAGCTTCTTTCACCTGAGCAGCACTGATTTTCCCATCCACGCCTGGAAGTCCAATCACCTTGTGTCCAGTCGCCTCCACAGCTCCCGTCTCATGGACATTAATATGTCCACTATCTGCACAAAGCACCCCTTGAAAAGAGCGCAGTGCCGACGAAATCACAGTGAAGTTCGCCTGTGTTCCGCCTACCAGAAAATGCACCTCTGCTTCCGGCGCATGACACGCATTTCGGATTGCCGCCCTTGCCGCATCACAATATGCATCCTCCCCATATCCTACGGTCTGTTCCAGATTCGTCTTTGCAAGGCTTTCCATAATTCGCGGATGCGCACCTTCCGTATAATCACTGTTAAACAAAATCATCTCTTTTATCCTCCATTCCTATTTTTATTTCACTGCAAATCTATAAAGAACCACATCTAAATGTTGTCCAAATTTTACGCCAGAATTCTTCAACACTCCTGCATACTCAAATCCCAATTTTTCATGGAGCTTTATGCTGGCTTCATTTGTCCCCGTAATAAGTGAAAATACGGACTCAAAATTCCCCTCTTTCTGAAGCATATTCAATAATTCTTTTAACAATTCTTTTCCGACTCCATGACCACGGTACTCTTTTCCGACATACACACTGATTTCCCCTGAAATATCGTATGCCGGCTTCGGAAACAGCTTCGACACACTGGCATATCCAGCCACTTTTCCATCTATCTCTTTCACGATTAAAATATACTTTCCTTGATGATCGTCAAACCATTCTTTCCGCTGTTCATAAGTCTGCTGCACTTCATCAAAAGTAGCTACACCATGCTCTACTTCATAGTTATAAATATCCAAAAGTTCTGTCAAATCTTCTATTCTTGCCCTGCGGATCATCTTACACGCCTCCCATTCTCATTGCTACCATTATACAGTTCCCACGCTTTCATTTCAAGAACCAAGCACAGCAATATCATTGGTTTAAAAAAGAGAGCACTACTGTGCTCTCTCTTCAAGTAAACGAATGATTTTCTTTTTATACTCTAAAAATTCTTCTGTTAAATTAAAATCTGCATTTCTAGGTCTCGGTGCGCGAATAATGATTTCCTCGGTAATCCTTCCCGGCTTGCCCGTCAGAAGATAAATCCTATCTGAAAGTAAGATGGCCTCATCTATGTCATGTGTGATAAAAAGCGTGGACATTTTTATTTTATCCATAACATGCAAATACCATTTGTGCATTTCACTCTTTGTCATTGTGTCTAAAGCGCTAAATGGTTCATCCAGAAGTGCCACCTCCTTTGAGAACATATAGGTTCTCAAAAGTGCGGCCCTCTGACGCATTCCTCCTGAAAGTTGATGCGGATATTTCTTTTCTGTTCCTTTCAGACCAAATTCCGCAAAATATTCGCCCGCCTTTTTCCTGGCAACCGCTTTTTTCTCTCCTTTTAGAAGAAGAGGCAAAGCCACAATGTCCTCTATCGTCCTATAAGGGAGCAACAGATCCTTTTGCAGCATATAACTGACTTGCCCCGGCTGTCCAGTGACATCTTTTCCATTTAGCGTGATTGTTCCACATTCTGCCTTCAGAAGCCCCGAAATCACATGAAAAAGTGTTGTCTTTCCGCCTCCGCTTGCACCAAGCAAACTGACCAACTCTCCCTCATGAAGTTCAAGAGAAATATCTTCGATAATCCTTTTTTCACCGTAACCTGCCGTCACACCCGTGACTTTCAAATCTGCCATATCTTAATTCTCCAAATATGCATTCGTAAATCCTGTATTTTCTGGAATTTTCGCTTCGCCAATTCCTTGCTCATTGATCCACTCATAAAATCTATTCCAGCGCTCTGGATCAATATAGCCCCATTTTGCAGCATCTGCCTGGTACTCTTCTTTCAAGTACTGCATGCTCGCCTGCACAAGCGTCTCATCCAATTCAGGCGCAGCCTCACATAAAATCTCTCCTGCCTCATTCGGATATTCTATCGCATATTCATATCCTTTTTTTACCGCAGAAAGAAACTTTTTCGTTGTTTCAGAATTATTTTTCATCCATTTCGTATTTCCAAAAATAACTGGCGTGTAGAAGTCTAAGGATTCACTTATATCGCGAAATGCAAAATAATCTGTCTCTAAGCCTGCCACTTCGGTGGCAATGCCTCCCCATCCGTAGAAGACCCAGATGGCATCTACCGACCGACTTTGCAGCGCCGTCACTTCATCTGTAACTGTACTTGGAATCATTTCAATCTTTGCATACGCTCCGCCATCTGCTTCCACAACCTCTCGGATTGTCGCCTTCTCTAAATCCAAATCCCAGGTAGCATATTTCTTTCCTTCCATTCCTTTCGGACGATCCATGCCTTCCCCAGCTCTGGAAATAATACCAGAAGTATTGTGCTGTAAAATAGCTGCAACCGCTTCAATTGGAAGCGCGTCTTCTCCGATTAGTGCCGGAAACATCGTATCTTGTGCTGACACACCAAATTGAGCCTTTCCCGAGGCAACCAGCACTTCTGCTCCCCCTTCTGGCGGCTGAACAATATGCACCTTAATACCAGCTTCCTCGAAATATCCTTTCGCCTCCGCCACATAAAGCCCCACATGATTGGTATTCGGTGTCCAGTCCAGCACAAATGTAACTTCATTTCCGCTCTCCTCTGCCGAACAGCCAACGCACATTCCAAGTGTCATCACCAGCATTAAAACATATATAAACTTTTTCTTCATTCCGTTTTCTCCTTCCATGGCATACATCTTCTCTGCAAAATGTCAACTCCTTTCATCAGCAAAAGACTGATTACAGAAATAAGAAAAATCACTGCAAACATTTTATCAAAAGAAAATGATTTCTTCACTCGCGTCATATAAACACCAAGGCCATTAAATCCACCTAGCCACTCCGAGATCACTGCTCCCACAACTGCGTAAGATACGGAAATTCTAAGACTTGCAAAAAACTGTTCCAGTGACTCTGGAAATTTCACATACCAGAAAATCTGCATTTTTGATGCTCCCATTGAGCGCATCAAATGAATCGTATCTTTATCCGCTGCCCGAAATCCATTCAACAAACTAACTGTGATTGGGAAAAAAGTTGCCACAACAACCAAAATTATTTTCGGAAGCATCTCATACCCAAACCACAGAACAAGCAATGGTGCTATTGCCACAGTTGGAATCGTCTGCGTCAAAACTACAAGGGGATAAAAAGCTTGATAGACTTTCTCAAATCGATCCATCAAAACTGCAATGAAAAATCCAACAACAATTCCGACACCTAACCCTAGAAAGGCTTCTATCAGCGTAACTTTCGCATTTTCCATAAGCAACGGAAAATCAGAAACAAATGCTGCTGCAACATCGAGCGGTGATGGAAGCAAATACTTCTCCACCATTCCTGTCCCACTGACAAACTGCCAGATTCCCAAAAGTGCCCCAATGGTAAGTAATGGCCAAATTTTATGATTGATGATGTTTTGTGACTTTCTTTTCAATGGTAAGCACTTCTCCTTCTGGTCTATAAGTTACCTTAATATAAGCTGCAACGGAAGGTGCACCTGCCCGAATAGCAATGTGCTGACACTCTTTCACGATATCCATCAGCTCGTCATAATCTCCTTCAATTGCAGTCTCAAATGGTCCTACATAGTAACTAAGTCCCGTACTTTTAATATACGCGATTACTTCATCGACAATTCGAATCAGTTCTTCATCATTTGCCGCCTCCGGCAGTGTTTGAATTGCTACACTTGCATTCATTTCTTTTTCCTCCTTTTTTAAGTGGAAACGTCATCGCGGAACTACAAAAAAGAACCCCGCAGGAATCGTCCCGCGAGGTTAAAATACAATAATACTATAATTCTGCTCTTCCTACGCTGGCATTATCCAGATCAGGT
>CAZYCT010000094.1:0-7005 GCA_964646135.1 uncultured Coprococcus sp.
ATGTTATACTCAAAAAATAATAGAAAATATTGTGCGAAAAAGAGGTTGGATATTTTATGAAAAAACTTGAAGATTATGTAGTTAGTATTCTTGATTTTCCAGAAGAAGGAATTATTTTCCGCGATGTGACAAGTATTTTGGAAGATGCCGATGGCTTACATCTGGCGATTGACAAAATCATAGATGAAATAAAAGATTTGGATTTTGATATCATTATTGGACCAGAATCAAGAGGGTTTATTTTTGGAATGCCGGTAGCGTATGAATTGCACAAAGCATTCGTGCCGGTTCGCAAGAAAGGCAAACTGCCTTGTGAGACAGCGTCCATTTCCTATGAGCTTGAATACGGAACTGCAGAACTTGAGATTCATAAGCGTTCGATAAAAAAAGGTGACAGAGTTGTTATCATCGATGACCTTATGGCTACAGGAGGAACCTTGGATGCTATTGTGAAGCTGGTAGAAAGTCCAGGGGCAGAAGTTGTGTCTATTGTTTGTTTGATGGAGCTTATGGGATTAAAAGGAAGAAAGCGCTTTGAAGGATATGATGTCCGTTCTGTCATCAAGTATCCTGGAAAATAAAAGAAGAAATGCAAGGAAGAGATAAAGGGAGGGGCATTATGGCAAAAGATTTTGAATTTGATCATAGTGATATCGTAAGATCGGCAGACCCCAGTTTGGAAATTGTAGATGGACATGCGGTGAAAAGACCCGAGGATTATCAGAATCCAGATGAGCTATATGAAGCGCTTGTGACAAAGATTACGCAGTATCACCCATCGGCGGATATTGTGATGATGGATAAAGCCTACAAGATTGCGCGAGACGCTCACAAGGGTCAGAAAAGGAAATCAGGCGAAGAATATATTATTCACCCATTGTGTGTGTGTCATATTCTGGCAGAGCTGGAAATGGACAAAGAGACTATTTTGGCAGGAATGCTTCACGATGTTGTAGAAGATACCGTTATGACTGAGGAAGAGATTCGTGAATTGTTTGGCGATGAAGTTGCGCTGCTTGTGGATGGTGTGACGAAATTGGGGCAGCTGTCTTATTCGACAGATAAACTAGATGTTCAGGCAGAAAATCTTCGAAAAATGTTTCTTGCTATGGCGAAGGATATCCGAGTTATTATTGTGAAACTGGCAGATAGACTTCACAATATGCGGACTTTGGAATTCATGAGACCAGAGAAACAACGAGAAAAGGCGAAGGAAACAATGGACATCTATGCGCCTATTGCCCAGCGCCTTGGTATTTCTAAAATCAAGACAGAGTTGGACGATCTTGCACTTCGCTATTCAGAGCCGGAGAAATTTTTTGAACTTGTCAATCAAGTGAATGCTAGAAAAACAGAGCGAGAAGAATTCATACAGCAGATTGTGGATGAAGTTTCCACACATATAGATAATGCGAACATAGAAGCGAAAGTGTATGGACGCGTCAAACATTTCTTCAGCATTTACAAGAAGATGGTCAACCAAAACAAGACGATTGATGAAATATATGATTTGTTTGCGGTTCGTATTATCGTAGATACAGTTAGAGATTGTTATGCTGCGCTGGGGGTTATTCATGAGATGTACACACCAGTGCCGGGAAGATTTAAAGATTTTATTGCGATGCCAAAACAGAACATGTACCAGTCTTTGCATACGACATTGATGAGCCCTGTTGGACAGCCGTTTGAGATTCAGATTCGTACAAAAGAGATGCATAAGACGGCAGAATATGGTATTGCGGCGCACTGGAAATATAAGGAATCGAATGATGGTCAAAAGAGCATTGAAGTCCGAGAAGAAGAAAAATTAAATTGGCTGCGTCAGATTTTGGAATGGCAAAATGATTCTGCAGATAACCGAGAATTTATGAATCTTCTGAAAGGAGATCTTGACTTATTCGCTGAGGATGTATACTGTTTTACACCGAATGGTGACGTAAAGAATTTGCCGAAAGGTTCTACGCCAATTGACTTTGCATATGCGATTCATACAGCAGTCGGCAATAAGATGGTGGGAGCCCGAGTGAATGGGAAGCTGGTCAACATTGAATACAAGATTCAAAATGGTGATCGCATTGAAGTTCTCACTTCTCAGAATTCGCGTGGTCCAAGCCGAGATTGGCTGAATATTGTAAAGAGTACACAGGCAAAGAATAAAATCAATAGCTGGTTTAAGAAAGAATTTAAAGAAGAAAATATCATTCGTGGAAAAGAAATGATTGCCAGCTACTGTAAATCTAAGAATCTGGTACTGTCTGACTTGATGAAGCCAAAGTACATGCAGGCAGTGCAGGAGAAATATGGATTCCGTGACTGGGATTCTACACTTGCAGCTCTAGGGCATGGTGGCTTAAAGGAAGGTCAGATTATCAATCGACTTGTGGAAGAATATGAGAAAGAACACAAGAAAGAGATTACAGATGAGACGATTCTTGAAAAAGTATCTGAAGCGAATAAGAACAGAGTTCACGTTGCAAAATCAAAAAGCGGTATTGTTGTCAAGGGAATCGATGACATGGCAGTGCGTTTTTCTAGATGTTGCAGTCCTGTTCCAGGTGATGAGATTGTCGGATTTATTACAAGAGGACGAGGAATGTCGATTCATCGTACCGATTGTGTCAATGTAATCAATCTCCCGGAACACGAGCGTGTGCGTTTGATTCCTGCGGAATGGGGAAAAGCGGAGAATGGTTCAAGCTATGTGGCTGAGATTAAGATTTATGCACGTGACCGACAAGGACTTCTGATGGATCTTACCAAAATATATACTGAGATGAATATTGATGTAAGATCAATGAATGTCAGAACAAGCAAACAGGGAACAGCAACAATTGAAATGGGCTTTATTGTTCATGGAAGAGAAGAATTAGGAACTGTGATAGGAAAACTTAGAAAAGTATCGGGCATTATCGATATTGAACGATCAGTGGGGTAAGGAAAGATGAAAATAGAAGTATTTGTGACTGGTATTATTAGTACAAATTGTTATCTGGTGGTGAATGAAGAGACAAAAGAAGCAGTGATCATTGATCCAGCTGGAATGACAAAGAAAATGATGGAGTATATCAGTGAAGGCGGGATTACATTGAAAGCAATTCTTCTGACACATGGTCATTTCGATCATATCATGGGAATCGATAAGACTTTGGAAGAATATGGAGATATGCCAGTTTATATTGAAGAAAATGATGTGCCACTGCTTACAGATGTGAAATTGAATGAATCTATTCATTATACAAATGGATATACATTCGAGGGAGCGACTGTTATTCATGGTGGAGATGTGTTAGAAGAAGCAGGAATGAAATTCCAGGTAATCCATACACCAGGACATACAGCAGGTGGTGTCAGCTATTATGTGGAAGAAGAGCATGTGTTGTTTAGCGGGGATACTTTATTCCGTGGCTCAGTAGGAAGATTTGATTTTGAGACAAGCAGTAAAGAAGCTTTGATCAGTTCTATCAAAGATAAACTTTTAAAACTCCCTGAAGACACAAAAGTTTTTCCTGGACATAGTCATCCGACAACAATTGAATACGAAAAAACACATAATCCATTCGTATCTTAGTGAAGAAAATGAGAGGTAGAATATGATTCAGATCAACTGTCAGAATGAAAGATTTACTTACGACATGTATCATATCGTAAAGTCTTTTTTCCCTGATGCGGATATCTCTCAGACAGTAGAACCAGAACAAGAATCGCTGATCAATATCTCTATTGAAGGTGATTCTTGTTTTTGCTGTTTGGTAGATGAAATTGCAGGAGTGGAAGACAAGAGAGCACAGAAAAGATATGTCAATAAGAAATTATATCAAACATTGGTAGAAAAAACCGGTGAGCATCATGCGTGGGGGAATATGACGGGGGTTAGACCGACTAAGATGATCATGGAGAAATTAGAAGAAGGATGCTCCGATGATGAGATTGTCAAATTCATGTATGATACGTACGTTGTAGAAGAAGATAAGGCTCGTCTTGGAATTGAAATTGCAAAACGTGAGCGCGCGCAGCTTGCAAAATTAGATTATCAAGAAGGGTACAGTTTATATATAGGGATTCCATTTTGCCCAACAACATGCAGCTATTGTTCCTTTACATCCTATCCGCTTGGAAAATGGGAAAAGAGGATGGATGAATATGTAGATACGCTTTTGAAGGAATTGACCTATATTGCGAGTGTTTCAAAAGATAAGAAGCTAAATACAATTTATATGGGCGGTGGCACACCGACAACATTGAGCGCAGAACAGATGGACCGAGTGCTTACGCATTTGGAGCAAGAATTTTGCTTTGATGATTTGAAGGAGTATACAATAGAAGCAGGGCGGCCGGACAGTATTACACGCGAAAAGCTAGAAGTGATCTATAAGCACCATGTGGGAAGAATTTCCATCAATCCACAGACGATGCAACAAAAAACGCTGGATATCATAGGCAGACGTCACACGGTAGAAGAGACGATAGCAGCATTCCAGATGGCCAGAGAGATTGGATTCACAAATATAAACATGGATTTGATCGCAGGGCTTCCAGGGGAAACACCGGAAGATATGGAGGACACGTTGCGCCAGATTGAGGCATTAGCGCCAGATAGTCTTACAGTGCATGCTCTGGCGATGAAACATGGATCGAGATTGAGCCGAGAAAGAGCAGAGGCGGAGGAACGTCCAAATTATAGTCAGATGGCGAAAGATCTTGAGAAAATGATATCTATGGCAGCAAGATGTGCGAAAAAGTTGGATTTGCACCCATATTATCTCTATCGACAGAAAAATATTGCTGGAAACTTTGAAAATGTAGGATATGCGAAGGTTGACAAAGCCGGAATTTACAATATACTAATTATGGAAGAAAAACAGTCTATTATTGCTGCAGGTGCCGGAGCTTCTACGAAAGTAGTGCTTCCATATGAGATTGACGCACCAGGAAGCAAAAATGGACGCAAAACAAATTTGATACGAATTGAGAACGTGAAGGACGTAGACGAGTACATCACGCGAATCGATGAAATGATAGAACGAAAAGGAGAATGGTTATGGCGTTAAAGAAAAAACCAGTTACTGGAATGAAAGACATCATGCCAAATGAAATGGAAATTCGAGATTATGTTCTTCAGATGATCAAAGATACTTATAAGACATTTGGATTTATTTCGATTGAAACACCATGCATGGAGCATATTGAGAATCTCTGCAGCAAGCAAGGCGGAGATAACGAGAAATTGATTTTCAAAATTTTAAAACGTGGTGAAAAGCTGAAAGTAGAGGAAGCGAAAGAAGAAATTGATCTGGTAGACGGTGGTCTTCGCTATGATTTAACAGTGCCTCTTGCAAGATATTATTCTAATCATGCTAATGAACTTCCAGCGCCGTTTAAAGCGATGCAGATTGGGAATGTATGGAGAGCAGATCGCCCACAGAGAGGAAGATTCCGTCAGTTTGTGCAGTGCGATATAGATATCCTTGGAGAGCCAGGGAATCTTGCAGAGATTGAGCTGATCTTGGCTACAACTACAATGCTTGGCAAGATGGATTTCCACAATTTCACTGTGAACATCAATGATAGAAACATCTTGAAAGCAATGGCTGCTTACAGTGGATTTCGTGAAGAGGACTACGATGAAGTGTTTATTATCTTGGACAAGATGGACAAGATTGGAAAAGAAGGCGTCGCAGAAGAACTCAAAGAGTTGGGTGAATATACAGCTGAAAATGTAGATAAATATTTGAATCTTTTTGATGAAATCAGCAATGACATTGAAGGTATTCGTTTCTGTAAAGAAAAGCTGGCAGGCTTTTTAGATGAGAAAGTGGCAGATAGTATGGAGATGATTATTTCTTGCGTAGAAGCGATGAAGGAAGCTGATTTCCGCGTAAAATTTGATCCGACACTCGTACGTGGACAATCGTACTATACTGGAACAATTTTTGAAGTGACGATGGATGAATTCGGCGGTTCAGTAGCCGGGGGTGGACGATATGATAAGATGATCGGAAAATTTACGGGACAAGATACACCGGCATGTGGATTCTCGATTGGATTCGAGCGCATTGTAATGCTTATGCTTGAAAATGGATATCAGATTCCATCGAAAAAGGCAAAGAAAGCCTATCTTTTGGAAAAGAATATGCACCAGGAAGGTGTACTGAAAGTACTGGAGATGGCAAAAAAAGATCGTGCGGAAGGAAAACAAGTTTTAATTGTGAATATGAAGAAGAACAAGAAATTCCAGAAAGATCAAATGATTGCTGACGGGTATGAAGAGATTATCGACTGTTATAAGGATTCGATATTAGAGTTATAAGGAGGAAAAAATCATGGCAGAGTCAATGATAGGTCTGAAGAGGACACATCGCTGCGGCGAACTTTCTCAGGCTAATATTGGTGAAAAAGTAACAATCATGGGTTGGGTACAGAAGAACAGAAATAAAGGTGGATTAGTGTTTGTGGATGTGCGCGACCGTTCAGGAATTGTTCAGGTGGTATTTGAAGAAGAAAGTGCAGATCAGGAAATGCTGGCAAAAGCAGCAAAATTGAGAAGTGAATTCGTAGTTGCTGTAGTGGGAACTGTTGCAGCACGTTCTGGTGCGGTAAATGAAAATCTGGCAACAGGTGCAATTGAAATTATCCCAGAACAACTTAGAATCTTGTCGGAATCAGAGACACCTCCATTTCCAATTGAAGAAGATTCTAAAACAAAGGAAGAACTTCGTCTGAAATACCGTTTCCTTGATCTTAGAAGACCGGATATCCAGAGAAATCTGATGATGAGAAGCCGCGTGGCAACATTAACACGCCAGTTTCTTGCAGAAGAAGGATTCCTTGAAATTGAAACACCTTTTTTGATCAAGAGTACTCCGGAAGGAGCAAGAGATTATTTGGTGCCAAGCCGTGTGCATCCAGGAAACTTCTATGCACTTCCACAGTCACCACAGATTTTCAAACAGTTGTTGATGTGCTCTGGATATGATCGATATTTCCAGATTGTCAAATGTTTTCGAG
>CAZYCT010000095.1:0-6998 GCA_964646135.1 uncultured Coprococcus sp.
GTCCTATGGTCTACTCTGATCTTATTCTTAGTGGTAAGCTGTACAGCTATCTTGCGGACATTGATACTCAGGCTCGAAACAAACTCGACTTGCTTGTAACGCAGCTGGCAGAGAAAGAGTGCATCAATGAGCACCTGAAAGCACAGAATCAGCTTGCATGGGTCAGAGCCATGAATAACATCCGCAACCGTGCAGATGAAATCGTCCTCAGAGAACTAATTTACGAGGGTGCAGTATAAAAATCCTCATGCCCAATATTCCAGAACGGTTTTAAGCAGGGTGCCGGGATAATGTCGGAAGTCATGGGAGAATAACCATAAATAGCAATCAGCCGGGCAGTGATTATCTGCTCGGCTGATTCTCTGTTTACTCTTCAGCTACACCTTTTTCCACTTCGTCACAAACCATTCTAACAACGAAATTAGCATCATGTCTGCATTTGGAAATGATATATTCTTTTGTTCCATCAGTAACCCCTTTCATTTCATGAAGGTGTCGTATAATCAAGTTTTTGATATATACGCTATTAGAATCAATAAGATTCACCAACTGATGGTTTACAATACCGCAATTCTCCGGATTACGAGACATGGCAAGAAGAATGCGTGTGGCATTCCATCTGACATCTGTATATTCAGAATGGAGCCACTGTAAAACATTCTGAAAGATAATTGCCTCCACTCTGGACGGTAACATAACATCTTCTGAACTCTCCAAATATTCAACGAGCAGGTGAGTTACTGCGATTGTTGTTGCAACATCGCCCTGAATATACGGCATTAACTCAAGTATTTCAGCGTACACATCTTTGCCTATGGCTGTATATAATAACTGCAATCCGATTTTCAAGGAAATGCTATCGATATTAGACGAAATAATCGAATTATCGGCAACTTCAATGGTCTTCTGTTGCTCAAACAGTTTTTCGTATATGCCTTGATTTCTTGTACAGTCTTCAGGATATTTTACTGCAATGCAAATGAGAAGTGCTATCGCATCAAGTTTTGTAGAAATTCCTTCTTTAGAAATCAGAAGAGTATCTGCAACTACAGAGATAAGCATATTCATGGTATCTGCATCGCATATGAGCGCTTTTCCTAACAAAATGGATCTAACTGTTGCAATCTCACGTGTGCCGTGCCCGTAATAAACACCACCCTTTCCCTGCGTTTCATTGCTTTTTCGAATACGCTCTACGTATTCTTTTACGAACACCGGCATATCTTTATTTTCATCTTCGGTGGTTTCCAATTTATAGGCACCTTCATAATAGCTTGATAAGTGCTCAGCTATCTTTTTATCCATTTCCTCTGTAAGAACACGATCTTGCTTTCTGAGAACACACAAAAAAACAGGAGAATACTTTATCTGCTCTCGTTCCTTTTCGCTGTCAAGCACGCAATTAATATGTTCAACCAGCGCTTTCGCAGAATCAGCGCTCATTTTTCTAAGATCAATACGATTTGCAATGAACTTAAACATATCCATATACCAGCGACTATAATGCCTTTCAATGAATTGACAGCATATTTCACTGAGCGTATCTTGTGACATACGATAAGCTACTCCGGAAAGACACTTGAATATGTCTTGCCCTATAGCTACAACAGAAGTATCACTACTCAACCACGATTTGATCTCACTAACAATGGATTTTTCGCAAGATTCATAGCATTTATCATCCAGAAAATATCCTACTGAACCGAATGCCAGCAGTTGGCTACTTAATCTCTTATGCTTTATTGGATGGTTCATACAAAAATCCATAATTGATGCTGCTTCGTCCGCAGTTAAATTATTCAAAACCTCTGGATAAGAGTCCTGAATACCTTTGATTTCCTTTTCTTTTCCTGCAAAAATCGCAAGTCTGTACAGATTAAGTCTTAGATTCCAATCATCATATTTACAACTCAGATAGAATACAAAATCCCTAATTTTCTCATAAATAAGCAGAATATGAGTCAATGAGCCGTTATACATAGATACTATAATAGAACTTGCAAGCATTTCTCCATATTGATCTAAGTTGTTGCCTATGGTAACTGAGTAAGGTGATCCTGTTTTCTTTTTGTACAGACCCTCTATGTATTTTTCGTGTAACGATTCATGGATGCGGTCAAGAATCGGATAATAGAGTTCTTCGCTACTTTCTGTTAATTCCTTTTGCGCTGGGGTATCAGAATACTCATTTTTTGTAGCACAACGAGTCCAGTGCTGATTACGCAGATCCACCAGAATATCTTTTATGACCCATGTGGGCTGATTAGTTTCTTTTGCCAAATTCAACGCTTTTTCAAGATATTCTACACACTTTTCGATATCTCCAGCAAAATACGCCTGAATTGCTTGCCAGCGAATCTGAACGACTTGATAATGCCCATCATCTTGCTGTGCTTTCAATGCATCCAGATACATAGCAGTATTGAAGTGTTTGATAGATTTACCTTCAAACAATACAGGGAGGAACTGAATGCCCCAATCATCAAATTCGCTTGTTTTTTCTGTTTCATCCGGGTATATGCCTCGGGAATATCCCAGAACAAACTTCAAAAAGTAATCTCTACACTTATCTACATTTTTTAATGTGGATTTAGGAATAGTAGGAAGCTGATACTTTTCTGTACCAACAACGTCTACCGCTTGAATTTCATCATTTTCACCGGAGTTCAAAACTATTCTTCCAGTACAATAGTAGTGATATACGGCAACGATATCATCTATCAATGCCTGAGCTCCGTCTTGGCTTAATTCGCTAAAACTGTGAACGGTTTTGCTTTTGGCAAAATGCGCCCCTATCAAGCTTTGTTCCAATGCAGTTTTTTCTTTTTGTGTTTCATCACAGAAATAGTACAAAGCCTTAATATTATGTTTTTTGACAGTGTCAATCTCCACCTGTACTCCTGGCTTAATTCCGTCTGCATTGTCTATTAAGAAAATACAAATATCACTATCCTCTAATGCTAATATGTAATGATCACCCGCAGGCAGCGTAGATGCCCCTTTACCCTCAAAAGTGTATACATGAGCTAATTGTGTGCTCTCGATAGCAGTTTTTAATTCAGCTCGTACTTTATCATATTTCTCCACACCACAAATCGAGCTAATAAATACTTTGATTTTTTGCCCTGGGGATATCAGCCGAGGAGTAGAGTGCTCCTCTGCTTTTGTATATTCCCATGAAACTCCACCCACAGGTGTGCTTATTCCAGTTACTCTAATTCCCATCTACATTTCCTTTCCTCATAGCGTCTTATTAATGAAGCAGTCGAACATTCTAATTCGTTCGACTGCTTCATTTACAAGTAATATTAACCTACCAGTCGCCTTTGCTCCAGATACCACAAGAATTTGTCGGTTAAAAATTCTGGTGGTAGAACTTTATATTTTGTAGTCTCATCAATAAATCTCATATGTCGTTGATCAATATCGTTTCTCAACAGAAGACCACCATGATTATCAAAGGAAATCATGCCCTCATCAAACATCTTATGATGATTTTCGCACAACCATAATCCATTATCACCATCCATTGCATATTCTAAACGAGTCTCAATAGGAATTGAATGCATTCTCCTTATTGCAGCAACGGGAAGAATGTGTGCGCCTTGAATCAATTCTGGAATTTCACAATTACAAAGAGCACAATGTTTATTACCAAGCTTATTGAACAAATTGTAAGTATAGCGAGGAGAACGCAGGCTTGTCTCCTTACCATCATAGATTCGTTTTTCAAGGGTCATATCAGTTGGAACAACATCTATGATTCCCATCTGTTTTATGACATTTAAACTTGCTTCAGGCAACTCTTTCAAGTCACCTTCCAGCACTTCATAAAGTTTAATACGTTGTCCTGGTTGCCACAGACTGGACAAGGCATAACAAATCAAACTGGTTTCATATTTATTGGCACCGTATGTTTTTCCATAAATCTCAATTTCACCTGCGTGACCTTTTGTAATAAAAGTGGAATTATTACTTCTATTTCTTCCTGCATTAATTCGTCTATTGAATATAATATCCTCAACAGAATTAAAAGCTTGAATTCTTCTCAATAAGTTCCCGCTCGCATTCAAAAATTCAAATCCAATGGTGTTCATCAGTCGATAAATCAAAATCTGATAATCTGTCTCCGCATTTCCTGAAATATTTAAGAAGTAATAATACAAACGCTTTTTAGGGTACGGATTGCTATAATACAAATTGAACGCAGTAGGAACACTTTGGACACTGGAGTTTCTTCCTCCAATTTCCAGTTCTGAAAAACTGATGTAACTAACAACATCCTTATATTGCATGATGGCCATGCGACCTTTATTGTAGGATTTTTCCAAGAATATATCTTGGTAGTCATTGTCTACATATACGTGCGTGAACTCTGTTTGACCAGTAATTCGGTAACACACGTCCTTCAACACTTCAGGGGTAACAACATCGCTGAAGTAGACTCCCGTATTTTTTGACTTCTGAAGATTAGCTTTAATCACAAAATGTGGTATATTTCTATATTCCATAGTTTATAATCAAAACCTCCTTTCTACGACTTCCAGAAATGCCAATAATATCTCCCAGTTGAATAAGACTATAGCCTCTTTTGTTTATCCAATCTAACAACTCTTGGTTGGTCGCTCCCTTATGTTCAACGACATAGGACAACATAAAAGGCACTCCAGATTGGTTTAGATCATCAGCAAATGAAAATAATTCAGCTTCAAGCTCCTTGTTCCACCCATTAAAACCTCTTTTACCGTCATTATAAGAGCCTGTAGTCAGGTTATATGGCGGATCAAAATATACGAAAGTAGATGGAGTCATTTGGTTTCTTAATTCATTATAGTTTTGACAAGAAAATTCATAATTCCCCTCTTTTATTTGTCTCGAGAAACTAATCATTTTTTCTAAAATCTTGTCATTGAACCATCGCATTCCTACGGGATTATTAAAGTCGTGCTGACTGTTAAAGCGTATCTGTTGCTGAAAACCATACAAAATAATGGTAAATAGCAGTCTTGGGTCCCTTTTTTCTGTCGGAAGAGAATTATAGTAACTTCTGGCTTCCAGATACGCAGGACCATTTGCTTTCTCCAGGCCAAATTTTTTGATAATACGTTTTATATATAGCAGATAATCATATGTATCGTATTCTCTAAAAGAGCGAATCAAGTTCGCAACCAAGTAATTTAAATCATTATAGATTACCTTCTTTGCGGTAATATTGATTCCAACATTAAATCCACCACCAAACGCATCTATAAATGTATCGTAGTTTTCTGGCTGCAGTCTCAAAATATCAGGAACAACTTTAGCCTTACTGCCAATATAATTAAGTGGACATTCAAAAACTACATCCTGAACATCTTTCTTTTCCACGAAGAAAAGATACTCAAAATGCTTATTCTCGTTCTGAGATTTCCAGTTTTGGTACTTTTTATATGCTATTTTTTTACATACGAAAGTCTCCGGCTTGCCGTAGCGCTTCATTGCTGCTTCAATGTATTCTTTAGACATGAATCCGTCATTGTTATAGCTTAAAACAATATACCTTGCCTTTGTTTTGGCAAGAATACGATCAAACAGAATATTGGCCTTATATTCTTTTGACCAATCAGAACGCATAGGCGCCGTGCTTCGGGAACCTGTTACTTTACTGATGGTAGGATTATCGTCAAGCACCAATGTTTCCAACAGATGATACTGTGTGCCATATTGATTCTGGGTATAAGGAGGATCCAAATAGAGAATGTCGCACTCGACTTTTTCAATAATATCCTCAATTTTAGCATTATATGTTCTTATCGACTTATATCTGGCCGAGCAGAAATCAACTTTACTGAACACAATCTTTTTCGTAGCTCTTGAATCCCATTTCTTGAGAAATGCTCCATAAACACCTGCTGTGTTTGACACATCTGAAACAGATTCAATGAGACAAGCGATCAAATAACAATACTCTTCTTCTGAAAGAAGGTTTTCATTTTTCCAATCTTCAATTTGCTTTCTAAAATAATCGATTCTTCCAGCATTTTCAGGTGTAAAATACATTCTTGCACTCTCTGTTGGTGCGTAATTTCTATACATAAAACCTTGAACTGTATTTTCGTTTGCATTTAGGTATTCAAAAGGATTGAATCCCAATTTATCAAAAGTACAGGTAGGAGCACATACACGACCCTTGGCATATTTTACAGACCATGTTAAATTATCATTTATGATGATGTCGTAGTATGATTTGAAATAATCTGCTACAGAGCCAGAACCACAAAAAGCATCAAAAAATGTAAATCCGTCTTTCAATAACCCTTGTGATTCAAGCAAATCACTTATTTCGTTCAATATTGACTCTTTATTTCCTAAATATCTCATCGGCTTTACTCTCCGTTATCGGTTGTTATTTGTTCTGGTGACTGAAATTCTAATACATCGTCAACATTGCAACCAAACAGGGAGCATATCTTTCCGATACTTTCCAGAGATACTGATTCTTCTTTCCCCATTTTAGCTAAAACATTAGAACTTATCTTTGCTTCTCGAATTAAATCTGTTTTTTTCATCTTTTTATCTATCAAAAGCTTCCAGAGTTTATCATAACAGACTTTCATACGCCACCTCCATATTAATTGTCAGTTTTAATTATAATATCATATCTACATTCAAATCTCAATATTAAAACATGATATTAAAATAAAAATCACGATATCATGATATTAAATAAACCTCCATGATGCATTTCATGGAGGTTTATGATATTTAGCAGTGATAAGGCTTGTATTACTTTACTGTGTCTTTCTCCGTAGTTCTTTCTTTGTGTTTTGAAAAATATGACCATAGATTATTTCGGGAAATCACATCCTCATAGGTGTGAATCCTCTTGCGAAGCTGCTCATTTTCCTTCTCTAACTCCGCTGTGTGGAGCTCTCCACGAACAGACTTATATTGTGCCAATTCCTCGTTGACCACTGAAAGTTCTGTTACCAGCGATTCAATTTTTGCTTTCAGATCGA
>CAZYCT010000096.1:0-6997 GCA_964646135.1 uncultured Coprococcus sp.
GGAGCATACTGTGGAATTGGTGCCGAGGAACGAGGACAAGGGCAGGCGATTGCCGAAAATTTATTGGAACTTTCCACAATCTGTGTCCCTATTATATCTATTTTGATTGGCGAGGGCGGAAGTGGAGGTGCGCTTGCACTTGCTGTAGCAGATCGAGTTTGGATGTTACAAAATGCAGTATATTCCGTTATTTCGCCCGAAGGGTGTGCAAGCATTCTTTGGAAGGACTCTGCAAAAGCTGAAACGGCTGCGGAAAGTCTAAAACTTACTGCGGAGGATGCAAAAAGTCTTGGCGTAATCGAACGTATCCTTTCTGAAAAAGAAATTGGCAAAAAAGAATTTTATGACCGTATCCGCAACCTATTGACAGAAGAAATAAGGGTGCTTGCAAACGATATTGACCTCGTCTCAAATCGTTATGACAGATTCCGTAATCTCGGTGTCAGTGCGGTCATTAAGGAGTAATTATGAGTATATACCAAAACTATTGCCACGAGATTACTGATGAATATGGTAATCTGAAAAAAATAACACTTGACTATCCCAACAATTTTAACTTTGGTTATGATGTTGTTGATAAAATAGCAGATGAAACACCAGACAAGAGAGCGCTTGTATGGTGCAATGTTGAGGGCGAAGAACACATATTCACGTTCTCTGATATTAAGAAATACAGCAATCAAATGGCGAACGTATTTAGAAACGCAGGTATTGGTCACGGTGACCGAGTAATGCTGATACTTAAACGCCATTATGAATATTGGTTTGCAGCGGTGGCTCTGCACAAGCTGGGAGCTGTGATGATTCCAGCAACACATATGCTGACAGTAAGTGACCTTGTATATCGAATCGAAGCATCTAAGGTAAAAGCAGTCGTCTGTACTTCACAAAACGAAGTGCCTAAAAAGCTTCTTGAAGCATTAAAACAGTCGGATATGGATGCAAAGCTTTGGTGTGTGCAAGCTGATATAGAAGGATTTGAAAACATCACTTTGGCGATGCAAACAGCAAGCGATGAACTAACACGCGTTCCTACTAAAGTAACCGATCCTATGATGCTTTACTTTACATCCGGTACTACAGGGTATCCCAAAGGTGTTATCCACGAACACAGTTATCCTCTGGCCCATATTGTAACTGCAAAATATTGGCAGCAGGCTGAGGATGAAGGTTTGCATTTTACCGTTGCCGAAACGGGCTGGGCCAAAGCATCCTGGGGAAAAATATACGGACAATGGCTCATTGGAAGTGCTGTTATGGTCTATGATTTTGACAACTTTGAGCCGAAACAGCTCACCCAGATCATCAACAAATATGGTGTAACTTCTTTCTGTGCGCCACCTACTGTTTATCGATACCTTGTTCGTAAAGGTATTCCCGATATGCCGACATTAAAGCATGCTTCTACGGCGGGAGAAATGTTGGCCCCCGAAGTATTTCGTAAATTTACTGAATGTACAGGACTAAAGCTCTGTGAAGGTTACGGTCAAACTGAAACGACCTTGTTGTTCGCGAATTTCAAAGGAATGGAAGCTGTTGAAGGGTCTATGGGTATGCCATCTCCCTTTTACAACATTGAGCTTCGCAATAAACAAGGAAAACCTGTCGGGGTAAATGAAATCGGAGAGGTCGTCATTATCCCAGAACAAGAAGGAAAACAAACTGGTGTGTTTACCAATTATCTTGACGATGAGCAGCAATATAACTACGTGTGGCGTGATGGTGTATATCATACGGGGGATGCTGCATATATGGATGAGAATGGGCGTTATTGGTTTCATGGTCGCTTTGATGATATTATCAAAACGGGCGGTTTCCGAGTAGGTCCTTATGAAGTGGAAAATGTTTTGATGGAGCATCCTGCGGTTGTGGAGTGCAGTGTAATCGGTGTGCCGGACTCCTTAAGAGGTCAGAAGATTAAAGCGGTGATCGTGCTCGGTCAGGGCTATGTACCGACGAAAGAACTGGAACTTGAAATCAAGGAGTTCTGTAACCAAAAACTTGCTGAGTATAAGTGGATACGCAGCATTGAATTTGTAGAAGAAATGCCGAAAACCATCAGTGGAAAGATTCAAAAGAATGTGCAGCGCAAACAAGGCTAAAGAGGTTTTATGTATGGTAAAAGGAGTAGGCTGTGATATTGTGGATATATCCCGCATAGAACAGCTCTTAAATCAAAACAGATTTTTAGAAAAGGTCTATACACCATATGAGCAGGAATATATTCGAGGAAAAACTGCTCACACGGCTGCCGGACTTTGGGCGGCAAAGGAGGCTGTCAGCAAAGCGTTGGGAACAGGCTTTATAGGCTTTGTTATGAAAGATATAGAAATTCTTCATAACGAAAACGGGCATCCCCAAGTTGTACTATGTAACGGAGCAAAAGCTACAGCAGAGAGGATGGAAATCAAGCAAATACATATCAGTATTTCACATGAGAATAAACAGGCAATCGCCTTTGCGGTTGCCCAGTAGTGTATAACTGTATAACGAACGCAAAAAATATGAGATTTTTTTACAATTATATGATATACTTGTCGTTATCCTTATTTTCAATGCAATGCTATGTTTGCAAGAAGGAGTTATTATGAGCAATACACTAAAAAATATGGAGGATATATTAAACCAAGGTGTCAGCGGGTTTCATCAATATGTTTTGACTGAGCCTATACACCTTGATTTCGTGAGTGAAAATCTATGCAGAATGCTAGGTGTTTGTGAAAATGAGCTGTTACACGAAACCGAGGATCTGTATGCCCGGATGGTGCATCCTGGCGATCAAGCAAAATATACCGAACTGATTCAAAATTTATCCGAAAAGGAACAAACCATAACTACCGAGTACCGTCTGATAAAAAAAGGCGGTGCAGTAATCTATGTAAGGGATACCGTTACATCTAAAAAAACAGAGGACGGTATTTTGGTTGGTTATTCTGTTTTGACGGATATAACCGATATTAAGAGTGAAAACAACAATCTGCAGTTTTTGAATGAAACCATTCCCTGTGGATTTTTGAAATATACCTGCGAAAAACAACCTAAAATTACTTATATCAATCAAAAAATGGTTGATATATTGCGTTTCCCAACGGTTAAGGATGGGGAACTTGATTATCTTGAAATGTATAAAGGAAACATTTTTCTGATGATTCCAATGGAGGAACGCCGTAGATTTTCTAAATATCTGAACCGCGTTTATTCGGCTGATGCGCCTATTGCCGGTGAGATGACTTTGCTTCGTTGTGACGGGACACGTGCCTACGTGTTCGGTTGGGTAGCGAAAACCATCAATGAGGAAGGTGTTGAGGAATTTCAAAGCGTTTGTATGGATATTACTGTGCGGCATCAGGTGCGAAAAGCCGCCGAAACAAAACGATATATGAAGGCTTTGACCGATGTATACGATAAGATATTTGAATTTAATCTTGATGCCAATACCGTAAAATGTCTGCACTGCGCTGACGGTTCATTCTTCAAAATGTTTGAAGATATCCCGATGCAGATTGATGAAGCGTTGGAAAAGTGGATAATAAGTGCTGTGGATATGGATAACCGTGAGAGCGTCCGTGGGTTTTTCCGAGATTTCTGTCAGAAAAAATTGTATGAATTGGATGCAAAACCTCCTCAAATCACATATAATGCACGTTCTTCTGATGGAGAGCTTAAACAGTATAGCGGAATATTTATCAAAGTAGATGATTCCGTCAGTTATTATTGTTGTCGACACATTCAGGAAACGGTCAAAGAGAGTATTTTGCGAACTGAAAATGACGAGTTGAAGCAGAAGATGAAAGACCTTGTTATGCAGTTCTCTGACGGAATCGCCGCATTTGAGATTTCAGCAGAAGGTATGGTAAAGCCGCTTTATGCAAGTGAAAATGTGCATGAGTTCTTTGGATATACAAGAAAAGAATGGATTCCTCTGACAGAGAAGTACACACCGATTGAAAAATTTGTTGCATACAGTGAAGCAAGATATGAGGATTTTGCTGAACTACTCAGAAGCGGTGAGGCAGAATTTACCTACTTTGATTATGGCACTGAAAGGGAACGAAAAATAAAGGCAATCTGTTCTCAAAAAGAGTCAGGAAGTAATTCTCCAAGGTATGTTATGCTTTATGCTGTTGAGGATACAGAACCAGACAGCAAGAAAAACTTACCGGAGAATCGCACTGTTTCGATTCGTACCTTCGGCTACTTCGATGTGTTTGTTGATGATAAGCCGATTGCATTTAGGAACAAGAAATCCAATGAATTGCTTGCTCTCCTTGTTGATCGCAAGGGCGGCTATGTCTCCTCGGAAGAAGCAATCGGATTTTTGTGGGAGGATGAACCTGCGAACACGGTAACAATGTCAAGATACCGCAAGGTTGCCCTTCGTCTTAAAAATACACTGGAGGAATATGGCATATCAGATATTGTTGAATCAGTTGACGGAAAACGTCGCATCGTTATGGAAAAGGTGCAGTGTGATCTTTATCAATACCTATCAGGCAAAGAAGAATATGCAAATCTTTTCAAGGGCAGCTATTTGACAAACTACAGCTGGGGTGAAACTACACTCGGGGAACTGTTAAACAATTTGGAGTAAGCAATAATGATTATCGCGCTTTTTATGAGCATTATTTTAAAATCTGAACTCGAAGAATAGAAAAGAAAAAACACGGCATACTACATAGAAAATACTTTTTGAAAGGGATGAGTATATGGAAAAGCCGCGAAAAATAATCAATTTGATTGTGCTGCTTACATTTTTGATGGCCGTTGTCATTGGAATAATCTATTATTTTATTGGTGAAGCAGGCCGAAGTACCGTGGAACAAGGGATATTGATTGCAGGGATTGCAAAGAAGGGTTGGCCTTATGTCAGCTTCATCAGATAAAATAATTGTTTATGTGAAAGGTAATAATAATACGGAAGTAAAGGAAAGAGATGTTAGAATCAAAGATATGTTAAGTATTGCATGTGCAGATTCCAATGTGGAAAATCACATTAATGTATTAAAGATCGTGAAATTTCCAGAAAAAGGGCAACATCGGACGGTTGTTTCTATATTGAAAGTCATTCAGTGCATTCATGAAAAATACCCCAATATTCAAGTAGTCAATTTAGGTCCCACGGATTTGATAGTGACATATGAAGACAAGAAACAGAAATATCCGTATCTCGAATACGTAAAAGTGGGAATTCTTTGTGTTCTAGTCTTCTGTGGGGCGGCATTTTCCATTATGTCATTCAACAATGATATATCACTGACCAACCTTTTTGGTCAGATATATCGACTGATTATGGGGAAAGAGTCAGACGGATTTACTTTACTTGAAATATCGTACAGTGTCGGAATCAGCCTTGGCATATTGATATTTTTTAATCATTTCGGTAAAAAAAGATTCTCTGTTGATCCCACACCGATGGAAGTAGAAATGCGCTTATATGAGAATGATATTGAGTCCACCCTAGTAGATATTTATGCAAGAAAAGGAAAAGAAGTGGATGTGGATGGAAACGGTTAAAAGTGTTTTTCTGGTGATAGTCGGAGCTGCATCAGGATTTGGTATTGCGGCAGGGTTATTTGCATTTATTGTCGGTTTGGGTGTGATCTCAGACTTTGCAGACCGCACGCACACGGGAAAATACGTTACGCTGTACGAAGACAGTATTATACTTGGTGGAATTCTCGGAAATTTATTTTGGATTTATCAAATGAATTGTCTGCAAGGAATGGGTGTACTTTTAATCTGGGGATTATTTTCTGGAATATTTGTGGGCTGTTGGTCTATGGCGCTGGCAGATATATTGAATATTTTTCCAATTTTCATACGCCGAGCCAAAATATCGACAGGATTATCATGGTTGATACTAGCAATGGCATTTGGAAAAAGTATAGGCTCTCTTTTATATTTTTATATGCGATGGTAGGTGAATGTAGTGGCAAAGAAAAATGAATATGAGAAATATGTAAAAACAAAGACGCCAGTAAGGAAACTTTTGCCGGATATGGTGAGAGCTTTTCTCGTGGGAGGAACCATCTGTCTAATTGGACAGTGTATCCTGAATTATGGCGAGCAGCTGGGAATAGAGAAAGACATCAGTGCCAGTTGGTGCTCAATCATTCTGGTGTTTTGTAGTGTTGTGCTGACCGGTGTTGGAATTTATCCACAGATTGCAAATTGGAGTGGAGCCGGAGCGCTGGTGCCAATCACTGGTTTTGCAAATTCCGTGGCGGCGCCGGCAATAGAGTATAAGAAGGAAGGCCAGGTCTTTGGGATTGGGTGTAAGATATTTACGATTGCAGGGCCGGTGATTCTGTATGGGATTTTTACCAGCTGGGTGCTGGGGCTGATTTATTGGATAGGAAAATGTATGGGAGTGGCGTAAGCTGCTCCCTTTTCATAATGCGTTTGGTTATATTGACTCTTTACAGGTTATGTTCTGAAATTAATTTGTAGAACTATATATTGGTATGTGTTGAAAATAATATAATGACGTTGTATTATAAAACTAAAAAAAGAGAATCTATTTCTAGATTCTCTAATACTGCACCATGCAGTGTCTCGCGACGATTTCGGATAAACCTTATTTGCACTCGTCTTGTTAATTCAAGATGATAATACCATTGAAAACCTGAATGTGTCAAGAGTTTCAGAGAAAGGAGAAGAAAATGAGCACAAAAGAGTATTTTTTAGGATTGGATATGGGAATCACATCTGTTGGTTGGGCCGTAACAGATAAAAATTATAATTTGCTTCGAAAAAAAGGAAAAGATTTATGGGGGATTCGAGAATTTGACGAAGCAGAAACTGCACAGCAGAGAAGAACGCATCGTGCAAGCAGACGAAGAAGACAGAGAGAAGTTGTACGTCTTGGTTTATTGAGAGATTATTTCCATGATGAAATATGTAAAGTTGATTCAGAATTTTATCTGCGCTTAGAAAATAGTAAATATTATGTAGAAGACAAAGATGAGAAGGTAAAATATAAGAATGCTCTTTTTAA
>CAZYCT010000097.1:0-6729 GCA_964646135.1 uncultured Coprococcus sp.
GAGCTAACAGAATCGTACCTACAATCTCTATCCCATATCCACTCGGTGACCCAGGTACTCCGAAGGAAGACCAGTGGAAACTTCGTTATCACAGAACAAGAGTGGCAGTGGAAGCCCTTGGTACAGATGTAGAAGAACAGACAGTATTTAAAGTACAGATTTAAAATTCTGTCAATGATAGTATTGGTTCGGCGGGTGCATAAACGTTGCCCCGCCGTCCAGAAAATATAAGGGAATTTTATAGTAGAGTTTCAGAAAAAGAGGGCTGATATATGAAAAAAGAAAAGAATAATATTGTGTTTTATGTGTCACTTATTTTGGTCGCAATTATGGCCGTATGGTCAGTTGCTTTTAACGATAGTTTTACGGTAGTAGCGAATGCAGCTTTTAATTTCTTGACGACTGATTTTGGCTGGCTATATATGCTTGCAATGATAGTTTTTTTAGTATTTATCGTATACGTTGGATTTGGAAAGTATGGGAAGATTCGTCTCGGTGGAGATGATTCTAGACCAGAACATAGTAACTTGTCATGGTTTGGTCTTTTGTTTGGCGCTGGTATGGGTGTTGGACTTGTATTCTGGGGCGTGGCAGAACCTTTGACACATTATTTGTATCCACATGGTATGGAAGGTGGAACTGCAGAAGCGGCAGAATTTGCTTTTAAGGCATCATTTATGCACTGGGGATTTCTTCCTTGGGTGAATTATTCTGTAGTAGGTCTCACATTGGCGTACTTTATGTTCAGAAAGAATAAAAAAGGCTTGATCAGTACATTAGTGGAACCTCTGATTGGGGAGAAACTTGCTGCTGGATGGCTTGGAAAATTGATAGATATTCTGGCAGTGTTTGCAACTGTTGCAGGTGTGGTAACTTCGCTCGGTCTTGGAACATTGCAGATTAATGCAGGCTTTAACCGTTTATTTGGTCTTCCAATCAATCTTACTGTAGAAATTATGATTGTTGTAATCGTATCGGTTATTTATATCTGGTCTGCAGTGTCTGGAATTGAAAAAGGAATTAAGATTATTTCGGATACGAACCTGTATGTGGCAATTGGTTTACTTGCAGCTTGCTTCATTGTGGGTCCAAAGGTTGAAGTAGTGAATAGTTTTGTAAACGGACTTGGCCAATATATGGGGAACTTTTTACAGGATGCATTGATGATTCATCCATATGGCGACAATACATGGTTTGGACAGTGGAGACTGTTTTATTGGGCATGGTTCATTGCGTGGGCACCATTTGTTGGAATTTTCATCGCACGTATTTCAAAAGGACGTACAATCCGAGAATTTGTGCTTGGTGTAGTGTTAGTGCCAGCACTTGCATCTTGTATTTGGATGTCTGTTTTCGGTAATTTGGGAATCAACCTTGGAGAAAAAGGAATCGTAGCATTGGAGGAACTTCAAAGTTATGCAGCAACGCCAGAAGTTGGTTTGTTCGCAGTGCTGGAGCAGTATCCTCTTGGAACAATCCTATCAATAGTTGCAATAATTTCTTTGTGCGCGTTTTTCGTTACATCTGCAAACTCAGGTGTATTCGTATTATCAATGCTGACGACAGATGGAGATCACAACCCACCTAACAATAAGAAGGTTTTCTGGGGTGTCATCCAGTCGGTTATGGCAATTGGGCTTTTGATGGCAGGTGGATTGAAGCCACTTCAGACGATTTCACTTGCGGCAGCGTTCCCATTTATTTTCATAATGTTCGGAATTTGCGCGGCATTTATCAAAGCGCTGAAGAGTGAAAAGTAAAAAAAGAATAAATAGGAGCAGATGCAGTCTCGGAGGAGGAGCATCTGCTCTTTGCATATGAAAAATTAATATTATATATTCAGAAGCTCCAAGAGTTCTTCTATATTTTTTCTCCCAAAAGTGATTTGGGTTTCGTTGATGATGATGCAAGGGACGCTCATGACATGATATTTCTCTTTCAACGCAGGAAAATGATTGATGTCATAGATATCTGCGGTAATATTGGGATTTAGACTGGCGATTTTCTGGGCAGCGGTGACCGTATCTGGACACATGGTGCAAGAAAGTGATACCAGTATTTTTAAATGCAGTGTTTGTTGGATTTTCTGTATTCTGGTTAGCTGAGACGATTCCAAGGATTGTCCTGGGCCGGATGCATTATAGAGACCGAGCACGAAGGAAGTGAACTCATGTCCGCCGGGGACACCGTGGAAAGCTAGCCCTGTCTGTGTTCCGTCGTCAAGGCAGACAGTGACACAAGGATATTCAGGATGATTGCCCAACTGCTCTGCGATTTTAATTTTCAATTTTGACGTTAAAGAGGAGAGGGTCTCCATGTAATTTTTTAATTCGGAAGAGACAGGCCGACTATCTAGATACAATTTTAAAAGTAGTGGTCGCTCCATTCGTGCAAATATGGTTGCAAGCTGCTTTTCCATATCGGCAGAAAGTAGGCTGTCTTTGTGGTCGATAGTATGGTCATTCTTTTGTCTGGCAGATGGTGGCGTTGGCTTTTTTCCTGTCTTCTCCTGCATAGAAGCGACGTATCGTTCTAACTCTGTTGCAGCAAGAGCGCCATCACCGACGGCTGTGACGACTTGACGAAGGGGTTTTATACGCACATCGCCAGCAGCATAAATGCCGTCTACATTTGTTTTCATATTCTCATCTGTAAGGATATAGTTTTTCTCATTCAAAGTAATCTTTCCTTTTAGAAAGGAAGTGGCGGGTTCATAGCCGGCAAAGACGAACACGCCGAAGGTTTCCCCTTCCTTAGCGCGAAACTCTGTGATTTCCCCTGAAATGTCATTTCGATAACGAATATAATTCAGACCATCTTGTCCTGATACTTCTTCTACACTTGTATTTGTTATCACCTTAATTTTGGGGTGATTTTTTGCTTGTTCGGAGACGGCTTTGGCACAAGTGAAATCGTCACTGTGCATCAAAATCGTAATTTGACGGGCAAATTTTGTGAGAAAGACGCTTTCTTCGGCAGCGGCATATCCACCACCGATGACAAAGAGATCTTTTCCTGTAAAGAATTCTCCGTCACAGGTCGCGCAGTAGGCAACGCCGTGTCCTTTGAAGGCTTCTTCTCCTTTGAAGCCAACGGTTCGCGGGTGCGCTCCAGTTGCCAGAAGGACGCCCAAACAAGAATAATCACCGCGAGGGGTATGAAGAAGTTTGATGTCTTGTTCAAAAGAAAAGTCGGTCACTTCAGTAAGTAGAAATTCGGCGCCAAAATCCTGTGCTTGCAGGCGCATGGTTTTGGTGAGCTGATTTCCACTGATGCTGGAAATGCCGGGATAATTTACGACTTCTTCTGTGATTGTAATCTGCCCGCCAAAATGCTCTTTTTCTATGACCAGCACGCGATAGCGGGCGCGAGCGAGATAGAGTGCGGCGGTAAGTCCGGCTGGACCACCGCCAATAATGATGACATCATATAATTCGGAAGTGCTGGCGCTAGTAGAAGCCCCCATTAGAGAACACCTACCAGGTCGAGGCTTGGCTTTAAGGTTTCGGCTCCTGGTTTCCATTTTGCAGGGCAGACTTGATCACCGTGGGCAGCGACGAACTGACAAGCCTGTACTTTGCGGAGCAATTCTTCTGCATTGCGGCCGACATTTCCAGCAGTCACTTCGTATCCGACGATACGACCTTCTGGATTGACAATGAAAGTTCCACGTTCTGCCATACCATCTGATGGAATCAGAATTTCAAAATCTTTGGTGAGCTCATGGGTTGGGTCAGCCAGCATCGGGAATTTGATTTTTTTGATTCTGTCGGAAGCATCGTGCCAGGCTTTGTGCACAAAGTGGCTGTCCGTAGAAACGGAATAGATTTCGCATCCGATAGATTGGAATTCTTCGTATTTATCTGCCAAATCCTCTAATTCTGTGGGACAGATAAAAGTGAAATCTGCAGGATAAAAGAAAAAGACCGACCATTTTCCGAGGATTTCTTCTTTTCGTAATGTTCGAAATTCATTTTCATGAAAAGCATGTACTGTAAAGTTGTTAAGTTCTTTGTTGATCATAGACATAATTATTTTCTCCTTTATTGAATTGAAGTTTTATGAAATAAGACTTATAATCAGTTAGTGATAGTATGTGAAAAACAAGAAAAATTATACTATTTAGTGGAGGAAAATGAATGATGGAGTACAGAACACTGGGAAAAACTGGGTTAAAAATTTCAAAACTGGGTTTTGGCGGCATACCGATTCAGAAAGTGGATGCTAAAGTTACGAGAGAATTGGTGGAATTCATGGTGGAGAAAGGTATCAACTATATTGATACAGCAAGGGGATACACCGTTAGCGAGAGTTATTTAGGTGAAGCGCTGGAAGGATTACGGGATAAGTTTGTCTTGGCGACAAAGAGTATGGCGCGAACGAAAGAAGCGATGGCGAAGGACATAGAAATCAGTCTGGGGAATTTGCGAACAGATTATATTGATTTGTATCAAGTACACAATCCAAGTATGGAACAGTTAGAGCAGGTGCAGAAAGAAGACGGCGCACTCGCTGCTTTAATGGAGGCAAAAGAAGCTGGGAAAATCGGTCATATTGGACTTACCGCTCATTCGGTGGAAGTATTTGAAAAAGCAACAACACTTCCATGGGTAGAAACGATTATGTTCCCATATAACATCGTAGAAAACCAAGGAGAGGCGTTGATCCGAAAGTGTGCAGAAAACAATATTGGATTTATTGTCATGAAGCCACTTGCGGGAGGTGCGATTGAGGATGCGGAATTAGCGCTTCGTTATGTCTGTTCGAATCCAGATATCTCGGTTGTAATTCCAGGAATGTTTGATGTGAAAGAAGTGGAACAAAATCTGGCAACTGCGGAGAATGAAGCACCACTTTCGGAAACAGAGTTAGAGAAGATTCAGAAGATTAGAGAAAGTCTTGGAAATGATTTCTGTCGTCGTTGTAATTACTGTGCACCTTGTACGGTAGGAATTTCTATTCCGAATGTATTTTTATTTGAAGGATATTTGGATCGCTATGGGTTGGAAGATTGGGCAAAGGACCGCTATGCGTCATTGGCAGTCAAGGCGAGTGCCTGTATCGAGTGTGGCGTCTGTGAGCCACGCTGTCCGTACCAGCTTCCGATTCGTCAGAGACTGAAAGAAGCAGCAAGAAAATTTGGTGAGTAAAGTGAGAAAAAGGAATCATGAGTAAGAGTGAAAGTAGTGTAAATAATATCTATCAATTGAATGGACGAGTTCCGATTGGAAAGGCGATTCCGTTTGGACTGCAGCATGTGTTAGCGATGTTTGTTGCGAATTTGACACCAATTACAATCGTGGCTGCAGCTGGCGGGTTGTCTCAGAAAGAAATCGCGATTTTATTGCAAAATGCAATGTTTGTTGCGGGGATTGCAACGCTCATTCAGTTGTATCCAGTGTGGAAGATTGGTTCAAAGCTTCCTATTGTAATGGGAGTGAGTTTTACCTTCGTTACAGTTTTGAGTACTATTGCGGTCAACTATGGATATCCGACCGTGATCGGTGCCGTTATGGTGGGCGGTGTCTTTGAGGGTACATTGGGACTATTGGCAAAATATTGGAGAAAGATTATATCACCAATTGTGGCTGCTTCTGTGGTGACAGCAATCGGATTTTCTCTGTTTACTGTGGGTGCAAGATCTTTTGGCGGTGGATATGTAGAAGATTTTGGCTCACTGGAAAATCTGGTACTTGGAACGATTACATTGATCACATGTCTTGTATGGAATTGTGTGATGAAGGGATATTTGAAACAGCTCTCTGTATTAGCGGGATTATTGGTTGGATACGTGGTTGCACTTTTGATGGGAAGAATTGATTTGTCTGTTATGTTCGCAGATGGATTCGTTGCCCTTCCAAAACTTCTTCCATATAAACCAGAGTTCCACCTTGAGGCAATTATCTCTGTTTGTATCATCTACTTGGTGTCAGCAGCTGAGACAATTGGAGATACATCGGCTATGGCTGCGACAGGATTAAACAAAGAAATTACAGACAGTGAAATCTCAGGATCCCTTGCGTGTGATGGGTATGCTTCCGCAGTCTCTTCTGTGTTTGGATGTCCACCGGTTACATCATTTTCACAGAATGTAGGATTGGTTTCTATGACAAAGGTTGTGAATCGCTTTACAATCATGACAGGAGCTGTGTGTATGATTGTTGCAGGTCTCCTTCCTCCAGTTGGAAATTTCTTTGCATCACTTCCGGAATCGGTATTGGGCGGTTGTACGATTATGATGTTTGGTACGATTCTGACTTCTGGAATGCAGATGGTGGCAAAAGCAGGATTCAATCAGAGAAATATTACAATCGCAGCCTTATCATTATCGGTTGGGGTAGGATTTACCACAGCTAGTGAGATTGGACTTTGGCATATTTTCCCAGAAGTTGTGCAGTCTGTGTTCTCGACGAATGTTGTAGCAGTTGTATTTGTGACTTCTATTATCTTAAATTTAGTATTGCCAAAGAACATGGATATTGAACAGATTAGCGCAGAGTAAGTTAAAATAGTAAAAAATGCAGAATAGAGGATTTGGAAGTGGGGAATACATTTCTGAATCCTCTATTTTTCACACAAAAAAGAAACATATGTAGAGGTATGCGCAAAAGTGCGACAATTTCTGGAAATGTGTTGAACTTTTGGATAAACATGTTTACTGACTGTTATTTGCGTCAAAGATATGGTAAAATAAAACGGACGCTGTAGCGCTTGTAGTGGAAAAAGGAG
>CAZYCT010000098.1:0-6714 GCA_964646135.1 uncultured Coprococcus sp.
GCATCTACCATTGAATCGCCGTTGGCACGAAGCAGAAACATTTCACCGCTGCCGAATACTGTTTCGGGAAGTCTGACATATTCGAGAATTCTTTCTTCTTCCAGCAGACCGGGGCCGCAGGAAACAGAGCAATCGAGGATGGTGGCACTTGTGCCTGAACCTTTGTACTTCCGAGTGGCTTCGGTATGGATGGCATTGCCGTCATATTCGATCATGCCTTTTTCAGCCATTTCAACCAGATATCTGTAGGCTGTTCCTCTCGAAACACCAACTTCATTTCCAATCTCGGTCGTAGACGGAGATCTGCCTTCGTCAATATAGAACCATTCGGCATACTCCTTTATTTGGTTCATCAACTCGATACTCTTTGAACGCATTTTATCGTCCTCCTTCGTCTATCCGAAGCGGTCTGCTCTGGATAGGCTTATTATAGCAGGTTATCTCATTCTTTGCAATAGGTTTTGAGCTAAAGAAACGGTGGTGTCGAAATTTTTCGACACCACCGCATATGCATTCTACTTTTCTATGCCAGAATCTTCGCTATAGCCAAAAGTCTTTTGAAGGCAATAATGAACCATTTCCGGTATTCATCCTCTAATAAGCTTGCCCCATATGACCAATGTGTGATATATCTCCATTGTGAGAAAATAGCTGATCCGAGAAACTTAGGGTCATTGATTTCCTCTATTATCTTATCAAGTTCATGATAATCGTTAAATGCTTGAGCATACTTCTCACAAAAGGATTTTCCACAATCCATTTCAAAACCGAGTGCAAAGCACTTATCTGCAAAGCCGTCATCGACCTGCCGCTCTTGGGTTTTTGGATCACTGTATAGGCTGAGATAATAATCAGCAAACTCATAGATTGGTTCACTCATTTGTATTCCCCCTTATAATCATGAGATTTCCAAAATGGTTTTTATACTTCAACCTACTCTCTTAGTTGAACATCATATCAAATTCTTCAATGCGATCTATCCATGCAAGCTCATCGACCTTTACTGAGTTTTTCTCATGCAGATCGTCGATAAACAAGAGATTGGAATTGTATTGGAGGAATCTTTTTTTGATTTCTCGTTGCTCCTTTTTGGTAGTCGCAACTTTCTTTTTTCTGCCAAACAAACCCTTTACAACTTTGTATCGAATATCAATCGGTGGCAGCTCCGGTTCCTTCTTTTTTCCAAACATCAGAGACCTCCGTTTCCACCAAACTCACAGCCATGGTTGTGGTGATGACCATAGTACCACCGTCCATAGCGGTAGCCATAGTGGGCTGGACAATTAGCACAATCGCCGTTGCATTTGCCGTTGTGCTTGTGCGGCTTATTCTTTCCGGCAAGCCCAAGTCCTAATGCCAAAGCTGTAAAGAAACCAATTTTAGGTGCAGGTTTTTCATACGACTCAAAATCATCCGTGTCAATTTCTTCCTCGACTTCTTCATCGCCCTCGTCAGAAAAAATATCTACATTGGAACGGCGTGATGATTTTTCAAATACATCGTCGTCTATGAGCATATACATATCCTCCAACTGTTCACGGCTTAATGGAACAGCGGAAGTTTCGACAAGCTTCGACAAGGTGGGTTTGTCCATGAGTATGGAAATGTCCATAATGTCATTCGGTTGGAACCTGACTCCGGCAGCCAATGCTTTTTTAATGAGCCTTTGAGCCAGCTTGTCCTCAAACAAGTCCTGGGCAATCGCACATATCTCGCTTGATGACCCGAAGTCCGTCAAGCTGGAAAGCTTACTGATCCGTGTACTCTCAGACCAATCATGGAATTTATCATAGTATTCAGCCCATGTCACGGACTCACCTCCTAATATTAGTCTTTCTTCTCTTGTGGTTTACCATACCCTAATCAAGAGCAATCGCACAGCCGGGAGAGTAGTTGCCAAGGGAAGTAGGAATGGGGAAGCCTCTCGGCAGCTTATGATCTGCTTTTCGTGTTCACTACGGCTTGTTGGTGCAATGATCCAGTAATGTCCTGTAGTATTTATAAGATTTTGCGGGGATTTCATTGCGATACGATTCAATTTGATCTTTGACGGTCACCAGTTTACCTGCCGCAACACATCTATCAAAGAAATTGTTGAAAATCTCAACCTTTTTATCGATTAATACATCCACAATATGTTTCATTTCGTTTATGGATGAATCTCCTGCTTTCAATCTGATGATAATCCGGGCTTCCTTGAGGGCAAGTTTATATCTCGAAAAGAATGTCTCTGGATAAACAGTTTTTGATATTAGGTCGATGCTGTCGGTCAGGATGCGCCCGGAATCTTTCGCATATATTAGCCTAAAGTAATCCGGACATTTATCCGCATCTTTTCCATATACAAATTCTTCGTCCGTGCAATCGTATCGAGAAGTATTATTCTGTTTTCGTTTGAAAAGTCCCATATGTTATACCTTTTTCGTTGATAGGATAACTCATATATGTCCTATAAAGCGGACTTAGAATCCAATCACACTTCACACTTCCGCATCAATTGCAGTTTCCAGCATTTCTCTATATTTATTTTAACATCGATTGGACTTTTGATCTTGACCTTTCCACCAAATCCAAATACCCAGCTATAGAAGACATGGTTCACCGCAACATTGACAACGGCTCTGAAAGAAGTCATATCATTGGCATATGTAGTTACATCTTCACCAAAACGGTCGATAATTGAATCCATGACACTGTTATCACAGATAAGCTCTACTTCTGCATGATTGCTGTTAAACATACGGAAGGTGGTATTGATGAAATCATCAATATTAAATCCCTCTGGAGGTGGAGTTCCTTCTTCATCCAGAATAGTTGGGCATTTTGCAATCCTGTCAATTCTAAAACTTCCAAGCCGCTGCTTATAATCATACACTCCGACCATGTAATAATAGTCACCATTCCACACAAGATGAAGGGGTGTGATTATATAGGGCTTACCTTCATGCCGTAACTTTTGTTCTTTGCGGACATTATATTGGAAGTAATATAGGGATATCTTCTTGTTTCGGTTTATAGCTTCATTGATACAGTCTACGATATAATATATTTTCTCGTTTCCTGGCTTTATCCGCCCTTCACAACTCATATTTCGAACCAGCAATTCACTATTGTGCATACTGGTTAAAGAAGATAATTTCTGCACAAGTTCTTTGCTCTTTCCAGCCGTAATGAATTTTGATGATTCGACCGCATCAATTAGAAGTTTTAGTTCGGGAAGTTCAAACAATCTGTTAGAAATATAGTATTTGTTCTGCGAACTATTGATGACCTCAATATCTACACCATAGGACTGCAGTGTCTCAATATCGTTTTTTAAAGTAATTCGATGAGCAGAAATTCCGTACTTATCAACGAGCATAGCAAGGAGATCTGATGTTGTTAACGGATGGTCTTCATCTGAATATTGTTCAAGAATTTTTAAAAGATATAGAAGCCTTGCCTTGCTCTCGCTTGCCATATATTCCTCCCCAAAATACTAAATTGTTCGCTTTTCTTCTTTCGCAGTTAGTAATGCTAATTCGTAATCATCTGCTGTTTCGTAATCATTGGGATCAATGCCGTATGCCTGACCATCTTCACAATACTTACGCCAAACATGTTTGCTACTTGTTTTGTTACGGCGTTCATTTGCATCATTATCCGCTGTCGGTAGCGATATACAATATTCATCCTTTTCTTGTTTAGCATTCTCTAATGCATCGTTATACTCATCTGCTGTTTCATAATCGCACGGATTAATCCCGTATATCGATCCATCTTCGCAATGATTTCTCCACATATACTTTTTTATTACTGGAGTTGGCTCTACCCGTGCATCCAAAATCTTGTTTGAAAAAGGAGGATGCTGTATATTCTGCTGTTTTTCAATTTCCTTAAGCGCACTATTTAAGCCTATCAATCCTCCAAGATTGATAATTCCACGGCTTCCGCTACGCATAGAGCCAAGACCAAACACCATCCCAGCCGCTTTTGCTGATTCTTCTCCTTCTCCCTTCGCAAAGTCCTTTTTAATTTTGTGCTTTGTGTATAGACCTAAAGTCAGTGCACCAGCTAAATCGAGCATTGTATTAATGGGATCTGGGCATTTCGAACTCTTATTCTTTCTTCTTCGTTTTGCCATCTGTTCTCAGCCCCTCTAATTCACAACTATTTTCACAAGAGCATCAACAATTTTATCGACTTCATCGTAAGTGTTGTGTTTTCCTAACGATATTCTCACAGTTCCTCTTGCGTAAGCATCTTCAAGGCGTATACTTTTAAGGACATGAGATATTTCTGTTCTTTTGCTATCGCATGCTGATCCTGTTGAGATTGCTATCTTCTTTAGATCCATCCGATGTAAAATAGCTTCACCATCTTGTCCTTCAAATGAAATGCTTATGAGACCGGGAAGCTTTGCAAGAGCACCATTTATTTTGAAAGATGCATCCGATTTGCTCAATTGAGATAAAAACCTGTCTTCAAGGCTTGAAATATACTGCATGTTCTCAGCAATATGCAAACAATTTTCTCTAAGTGCATACGCCATGCCAACTATCGATGCAACATTTTCTGTTCCTGCTCGACAATTTCTTTCCTGTGCGCCTCCCATTAAGAATGGTCTGATGGGGATTCCGTTTCTTATATACAAAAAACCTATCCCTTTGGGGCCATTGAATTTATGTGCGGATGCCGAAAGCATATCTATTCCAAGAGAATTAACATTTATCTCAATATGTCTAATCGCTTGAACCGCATCTGTATGAAAGATTGCACCATGAGCATGAGCAACTTCACATAATTCTGCAATAGGCTCAATTGTTCCTATTTCATTATTTGCAGTCATAATAGAGACAAGTCCACAATTTCTCTGTCCCAAAATATTATCAAGTTTTTGTGGTGAAATTAGGCCATCTCTATCAGGAGAAATCGTATAAAATGGTATGCCTTCTTCTTGCAACCTTCTGCATGGATTTAGAACAGCATGATGTTCTATTTCTGAAACAGCAATTGCCTTGTCGATCATACGATTTCTTCCCATAGCAATCGAATTCAGCGCCCAATTATCGCTTTCGGTGCCGCCGGAGGTAAAAAAAATCTCCTCCGGCTTTGCACCAATACAGTCTGCAATAATTTTGCGAGCTTCGTTAATTCCCTTTCTCGCTGTCCGAGAAAAGGAATAGGGTTGAGATGGATTTCCGTACATCTCCAACATATACGGAGACATAGCATCCAACGCACCCTTATCAAGTTGTGTAGTCGCAGCATTGTCTGCGTATATGTAATCAATCATATTTACACCTCAACCAAAAAGTTTACATCCTTCTTCTTTGAATTCTTCAATTTTTTCAATCAAATCATCAACAGTACACTCAAGATATTCTGCCAGGCATTCCATACAATAGAAAGATTCAATTTCAGTACCAAGAAGTTTTCTGTTAATACCCACGGTGTCTTTATCAAGGTGACTTTTGCCACACATTACGCAATCAATTGCTTTCATTTAGGTCTTTCACTCCATAAGTTGGTACATCTTTTCCTCTGAATTCCGTATCCAGAATGCCCATCTGTCTTTTAATAATTTGTCGCATATTTCTTGCTGGCCGCAAACAATATCTTAAAAAACGCTTTGGGTTTACATCGGTAGCATTTCTAACATTGGGAAACAAAAGCTTCAAATATGCCGTCGCGATCCTTTTAACCGCCTCAGTGTCACGAGTGTCTGCCTTTTCTGGCACCTCAACCAACTTATCAACAATTGCTCTGTAACTTGCATCATCACGAAGCAAATGCATAATTGAACAGAAATACTCGGAGTTTAATGCCCAACCAGAGATTTTCAGATCATCGTTCATGCGAGGAATATCCCAGCCCTTAATAAAACCGTGGATACGATCCACCAACGCACTCTCCTGGAATAAACTTGGCAACTCAGAAAACATACTCACATATTCGTCCATGTTTTCCTGAGCAATATTCCCAAGGAAGATGACACCAGCATCGGACTTTCCCTCATATCCGCCGATATTAAATGTTCCCTTTTCCATATAGCCTTGCATAATTGAACGCATCTCATTAACATCATTAAATGTCACAAGCTTCACTTCGTCTATAGCTACATAGTCATTGCCACAAATAAATCCGGGAGTTCTTCTCCCTGTGTCGTAGAACATCTTGGCTCGAGTAATTTTTCCGCCGTCAGTCAGCATTCCATACTTGCTCACATTTCCAAACACATAAGACTTGCCTGTTCCTTTGGGGGCTAATTCAATAAGATTAAGGCGTTTTTCAATGAATGGAAGCAAACGGGTTAACATGGACAGCTTTTCATCCTCATCCTTATACCCTGACGCATTATAATCAATTGCGCCAAGAAGGACATCAATCCATTCAGATATAGTAAACTCTGCACGGGCATCTTTATAGTAGTCAAGATCAACAGTATATGGGCAAAAATTCGTAAAGCCGGTCATTTTGATTTTTCCTAATATTCTGGGCGTCACAGTATCATCAGGAAATCTGTAGCCAAGCTCGATTACACCCCAGGTTTCTTTTCCATTTACAAGTTCATCCTTGTACTGTTCCCAAACATGAGGCTCAATAATGGTTTCTTTCGAAGTCAACCCAAAATCAGGGAGCGAAAAGGTTATTTCACTTGTCCTGATGTCAATATCTACCGACACCTTTGTCAAAATCTGTACGCGCTCATTCTCATAAACAATTCGATTTTTT
>CAZYCT010000099.1:0-6664 GCA_964646135.1 uncultured Coprococcus sp.
ATTACGCATCTGAATCTCAGATTTCACAGTAGGATTTCTCTGAAGTCTAGATACTGTCACAAGGTTCATATAATAGAATGATAATTCCGTAAGCTGTGGAACCTGTGACTGAATAAACAACACAGACTTTTCAGGATCAAGACCACAAGAAAGATAATCCAACGCAACCTCGATAATATTCTGGCGCACTTTTTCTGGATTATCCGCATTATCCGTAAGCGCCTGTGCATCTGCAATCATAATAAAAATCTTATCATACTCACCGGAATTTTGTAACTCTACTCTCCGTTTCAGTGATCCGACATAATGGCCCACATGAAGTTTTCCCGTCGGTCTGTCACCTGTTAAAATAATCTTTTCCATAATAAATAGTTCCTCTCTATTTTCAAACAACTTACCATTTATTTTAAAAACTTGTGACATCTTTGTCAACCCCGGCTTCTCCTATACCCCGGCTTCTTTTCTCAATCTGTCCATGCGTGCGTCCAATTCTGTACTCATCTTTGCACACGCAAAAAGTTCTCGTTCCATTTCTTTCGTGAAATCATAGTCCTTCTTATATCTGAGCTGATGCTCCAAGCTCGCCCAGCAATCCATTGCAATCGTGCGAAGTTGAATTTCCACCTTCATAATTCTCTTTTCATTTTCCAAGAAAATCGGCACCGCCACGATCAAATGAAGGCTTCGATAACCATTCTCCTTTGGATGCTCAATATAATCCTTCTTACAGATCAAGGTAATGTCATCCTGTTTTAACAAAGCATCCGCCAGTGTATACACATCCTCTGGAAATGCACACACCACGCGAATTCCCGCAATATCATTCAGATTTTCTTCGATAGCTTCTACTTCTATCGGCAGATTTTTTCGTTCAAGCTTTTCTAAAATACTCGGAACTTTCTTTAAACGAGTCTTAATACTATTAATCGGATTACGATCATATTGGAGTGAAAATTCTTCATTCAACACCTTAAATTTTGTCTCAATCTCCATGATTGCACACCGATAATATGCCATCAGCTTTTGAAATTTCAACGCAGTTTCTTGCGTAAATGATGCATTTATCAACTGATACAATTCTTCTTTTTTAATTTCGTACATTCTATTCCACCTTTGTCTTGAATTTGTATCTTCCTATTCAAGTTCAGAAGTACAATGTGGACATCTGGTAGCCTCGATTTTGATTTCAGATTTACAGAACGGGCAAACTTTTGTAGTCGGCGCAGCTGGTGCTTCTTCCTCTTTTTTCACCATCTTCTCGCTCAAAGTATTCATTGCCTTTACAAAGCAGAAAATAACAAATGCCATAATAAGGAAATTGATCACTGCTGTAATAAAGTTCCCATAATTGATAGATGCTGCATTTTCTCCTTCTGAAAGAACAATCTTCCACGCTGAAAAGTCAAGTCCTCCAGTGATAAGACTGATGACTGGCATCACGATGTCGTTCACAAGGGAATTTACAATAGATTGAAATGCTCCACCTATGATAACTCCAACTGCAAGATCCATAACATTTCCTCTCGCAATAAATTTTTTAAATTCTGCAATAAAACCCGATTTTTTCATATCGACTATCTCTCCTTTTTACAATACTTTAAATTCTTTCGTTTCTTTTAAAAGTTGATAAAGCAATTTTTTCATTTCTATATCTTCGATGTTTCCACAAAGACTTACTTCCACTTTCCCCTTGTCGGAACATTCTTCCATAAAAGTAACCTGCTTCACTTGAAATCCATAATCCCGAATTGCAGAAAGAACTTTTAAGGCACTACCACTTGGCTCCTCATCTTGAAATCGGATTTTCACTTGCCCATCCTGACTTTCCTTTACGTCCTGCAGTAGAGCCTCCATCACATCTGGATTTTTTTCATAAATCAATCCATATTCATACATCCTTGCGATTTCCATAAGTTTTTTTATAAAGAGCGTGTATTCTTTCTCTAATCCCGGCTCTATGTCCCGTGTCAAACGCTTGATAATTTCTAGTTCGCGCTCTGCCTTATAAACCTCATCCCCGGAGGCATACTTAATCTCCGCCACGCATTTGGCCGCTTCCATCCTTTGTAGAAATAATTCCTTCATTTGTGGATCTATTTGATCGATTTTTTCTCTGATTCTTGATAAAGTCATATTCCTTTCCTCCCGTCCGACCCTTTCATTCTACTATCTTCCAGGAAAGAAATCCAGCCTCTTCACAAAGCTTTTATCTTTTTATATAAGAATTTCAGAATGAAGAAATCGAAAATTACAGAAAAACCTCCAAAGAACTGATTTCTCTGGAGGTTCTTATCTTATTCTCTTAATGGTGGAACAGGCGAAGTCCTGTAAATGCCATTGCCATACCATATTTGTTACATGTTGCAATTACATTGTCATCTCTGACTGAACCGCCTGGTTCAGCGATATATTTCACGCCGCTCTTATGAGCACGTTCAATATTGTCGCCAAATGGGAAGAAGGCATCTGATCCTAAAGCCACATCTGTAAGTTGATCCAACCATGCGCGCTTCTCTTCTCTTGTAAATACTGGTGGTTTCTCTTCAAACGTATTTTCCCAAACACCGTCCGCAAGAACATCCATATACTCATCGCCCATGTAGACATCGATTGCATTGTCTCTATCTGCACGTTTGATTCCTTCTTTGAACTTTAAGCCCATAACTTGTGGAGATTGTCTCAGCCACCAATTGTCTGCCTTCTGTCCTGCAAGTCGTGTACAGTGAATACGAGACTGCTGACCAGCCCCAATACCAATTGCCTGTCCATCTTTCACATAGCACACAGAATTTGACTGTGTATATTTCAATGTAATCATCGCAATTGCAAGATCAATCTTAGCCTGATCTGTAATTACTTTATTCTCTGTCACTACGTTGCTAAAGAAATCTTCTGTGATTTCTAATTCATTTCTTCCCTGTTCGAATGTAATGCCAAATACATCTTTTCGTTCAATCTGTTCTGGCACATAATCTGGATCGATCTGAATCACATTATAATTTCCATTCTTCTTCTGTTTCAAAATCTCAAGAGCTTCATCTGTATACCCCGGAGCAATCACACCGTCTGATACTTCTCTTTTGATCAATCTTGCTGTGTCTGCATCGCACACATCAGACAATGAAATAAAATCGCCAAAAGAAGACATTCTGTCAGCTCCTCTCGCTCTCGCATATGCACAAGCAAGTGGAGAGAGGTCCCCGAGATCATCTACCCAGTAAATCTTGGCAAGTGTATCGCTAAGTGGAAGTCCAACTGCTGCTCCCGCTGGTGATACATGCTTGAAAGATGTAGCTGCTGGAAGTCCAGTTGCTTTCTTCAGTTCCTTGACAAGCTGCCATCCATTAAACGCATCCAAGAAATTAATATATCCTGGTTTTCCTGAAAGAACTTTAATCGGAAGCTCGCCCCCATTTTTCATGTAAATGCGAGAAGGCTTCTGATTTGGGTTACAACCGTATTTCAATTCTAATTCATTCATTTCCCTGATTCCTCTATTCTATTTATTCTTATTCACAATTCTTGTGTCATATTTTCCAGTTTCAATATCAATATATCTCACAAACAAAGACACTTTATTGTTTTCATTTAAACTATTCCATAACATATCTGTAAATGCATCAATATCATTTGGAATAGCAACCAACTTTGGCTCACCTTCAAAACTTGGAAGTGGATTTCCATCACATTTGTAAGTGTGAATGAAATGTCCTTCTCCAGCCACTGGATTCTCATAGGCAAATGTATAACGATTACAAGCATCTGGATTGCCATTGTTGCTCTTTAAAATTGACATTGCATAATTATATTTTCCACCGCTGACTTTGAGAATTCCAGAAATTCTAGGTGTGTAGTTCGGTCCATCCGGCTCAAATTCTCTGCATCTAAGCGACTGTTCAAACGTCATCTGTTTATCCATTCCATCATAAATAGTATCCGTCTGATCACCGTTTGTCACAATCGTCTTATTTCCGAGCACACGCACTGGTGCGTAGATGATAAGACTTGGGTCTACCAGTTTGGATTCATCAAATGCCTGTGTGCGGATGCCTTCCCCATCTTCTACAAAAACGCGATTGCGGCTATTCTCACTTCTTCCCATGATGAAATAAGCTGTCACAGCCTTTGCACCATCTTCTGATTTTCCAATAATGATTCCTCTACCTGGATAAGAATTATTCTGTAATTCTTTTTCAATAGACAACATTTCCATATCGGTTCTCCTTTTATAACTTGTACTTATTTTATATGTTCGATTTATCATTTAGATTATAACTGAACCTTTTCTATATTTCCACCCTTTCTGAATATTTTTTCATGAAATATCAAAAAGGTTAACTCTATCACTTGTCCTTCTATCTTTTTTTATGTAAAATAGGATTCGTTATCTTACAACGAAAGAAGGGTTAAAATTGAATCGACGAACCGCATTTATCGCCGGTGTAAAGGATGGCATTCCGATTTGTCTTGGATATCTTGCTGTCTCTTTTACTTTCGGCATCATGGCAAAAAATGCTGATCTTTCCATTTGGGAGGCTGTGCTTATCTCCGCTTCTAATTTGACAAGTGCCGGACAATTTGCCGGATTATCACTGATTACAGCCGGTGCATCTTACATGGAAATGGCATTCACACAGCTTATTATAAACTTGCGCTACTGTCTTATGTCTTGTGCACTCTCACAGAAGCTGAGTTCGCAGACACCATTTTTTCATCGTTTCTTTATTGCATACGGTGTAACAGATGAGATTTTCGGCATCTCCGTTTCTTTGAAGGACAAATTGCATCCTTTTTACTCTTACGGAGCATTCAGCGTAGCTGTCCCTGGCTGGGTATTGGGAACATTCCTTGGAATTGTCTCAGGAAATATTTTACCAGAACGCGTCATCAGTGCACTTAGTGTTGCTTTATACGGGATGTTCATTGCAATTATCATTCCACCAGCCCGCGGGAATAAAGTACTTGCCGGAATTATTGTGATTTCTATGGCTGCAAGTTTGGGATTCACATACGCACCAGTGCTTTGCCAGATTTCATCAGGATTTCGCATTATCATCCTGACACTTCTTATTGCTGGAATTGCTGCTGCATTCTTCCCAGTGCAAGAAGAAGACAACGTGAAGGAGGCTTCATAGACGATGGAACATAATATTTATCTTTACATTTTAGTGATGGCAGGTGTTACGTATTTAATACGACTTTTGCCACTTACACTGATTCGTCGGGAAATCAAGAGTACTTATATAAAATCATTTTTATACTATGTGCCTTATGTAACACTTTCTGTTATGACTTTTCCTGCAATCCTGGAAGCAACTTCCAACGTGTGGTCTGCTGCAGCCGGATTTGTAGCAGCTTTAATTCTTGCTTATTATAAGAAGAGCTTGATTACAGTTTCTTTGACTTCCTGTGCACTTGTCTTTATCGTAGAGCTTTTTACAGGAATCTAAAAATCAGCAGATAACTTTTAGTTGATATAAAAGTTATCTGCTGATTTTATTTTCAAAAAGCGGATTAAGAAACCAGTCCCTCTTCATATAGTCCGTCACACAATTTTCCTTTTTGTGCGCCGCGTCCATATCGTCTGGCAGCATACATATATGCCTCCAGATTTTCTCTTGGCGTTCCAAGCGGCACCTGACATCCCACTGCAAGAGAGAAGCCACAAGGGCTGTCACTTCCTTTAATCAAGCATGTTTTCACCGACTCAATTACGTCATCAATCGTACCAAATCGCAGCACTTCTGTAGGCGGAACATTTCCCGAAATCTTCATTTTATCCCCAATTGTATGTTTCAATTCTTCCAAATCTTCACAATTGTCCACACTAAATGAAGGGAAACCAAGATCTACTAAGTCGTTCCATATATGCTTTGTCTTTCCACAGATATGAATACCTGGAATCGATCCCGTAATTTCCTTGATTCCGTTTAGCAAATCTGCCGTGTGTGGTTTTGAAAATTCTAAATATGCCTTTCTTCCAATCAGGTTGGCAGAAGTACCTGGATCACTTAAAGCCACTGGAATCTTTCCAAATTCTTTACAGTTATATTCAATCCATTTCAAGGTTGACTTTACGCAAAAGTCCAAAAGGCGATGAGCATTCTCTTTATCTCTTGACAAATCGCGCAAAAATAGTTCTGGTTCACGAAGGGAAATCGCCGCTGTCATCGGTCCTGCTCCTCCAGTTACAACCATACATCTTCCACCCATTCTCTCACGAATTTCATGGGCTCTTTTTATTTTTTCCTGCAAATATGGATTTGTTTCAGGATCAAATACCAGCGCATCCAAATCTGAATAATCTTTGATCACAAAATCTTTTATGTATTCAAAATTATTTTCTGGATATACTGGTGTCGATCCCATGGCAATTCCAAGTCCATGCAGCGACAAATTGGTCGTCGCAAACATTCCACTTCCGCAGAATTCTTCTTTCACCTTGTTCGCAACGTCGAACTGAACATCCAGTGAATCCCTGTATTCTGCCTCCGTATATCCATACAACCCCACTAACGAATCTGCTCCTGCCAAAGAAAATGGGATTCGGTCAACCTTTTCTCCCATAGCATACGCCTTCATACGCTCCATATTCGTCATCGTATCTGGGTACTTCGCGGCTTCCAATTTCAGTGTTTCATAATCCATCTCACGGTCCTCCTAT
>CAZYCT010000100.1:0-6579 GCA_964646135.1 uncultured Coprococcus sp.
TACCAAAACGCATAGAGTGTTGGATGACGGTATTTTCTCTTAGCATACCGCCGGCTTTAGGTGGCTTTGCCACATCTCAATCTTACATCTATTCAGTTGTAGTCCTCTATTGAGGAAGTTTATTATACACGATAGAACATATGTTTGTCAATGGCTTTTCTGTTGTAAAACGAACACAATTTTTACGATGAAGTAAAGGAATACGCCCGAGTAGATTACAGAATATACTCAGGTGTATTTGTGAAATTATTTCTCGCTTTCTAATTCAGCAAATTTAGCCGCCATTGTTGGATTACCTTTAGTTAATTTCTTAATTGTAAGATCTTCGGCTTTATTGTTTGCCAATCTTAGATTGTTTTCCGATGAAAGTAAGGCTTCTTTTGTTTTTTGAAGATGATCAATGGTTTTATCAATTTCGTCAATGGCTTTCTGGAATTTTTCGCTAGCCAATCTGAAGTTCCTAGAAAACTTATCCTTGAAGTCGTTTATATCCTCTTCAAAATGAGTGATATCAATATTTTGATTGCGAACCAACTCAAGCTCATGCCTATATTGTAAAGAGTTCAATGCAGCATTTCGCAAAACAGTGATAATAGGAATAAAGAATTGAGGTCTTACAACATACATTTTAGGGTATTTATAAGAAACATCTACAATCCCTGAATTATAATACTCATTATCTCCTTCAAGCATCGTAACTAAAACTGCATACTCACAGTTTTTCTCTTTTCTATCTTTATCTAGCTCTTTGAAAAAATCCTCGTTCTTATGTTTTGTTGCTGTTGTATCCATTTCATTCTTCATCTCAAACATAATTGAAATGAATTCTATACCATCGTTTGAATATTCCCTATAAATGAAATCTCCTTTGCTTCCTGTTTTTATGTCATTGTCTTTTTCAAAATAGGCATTTTGAAAGGCTGTTGCCCTTAATTTGTTGAATTCAGTTTCACAATGTTGTTCTAAACTTTCGCCGATCATCTTTGTGGATTGTCTAGCCTTGAAATCTTTATAATATGCAATTTCCTCATCTCGGCGTTTAATTTCATCTGCGTGCTTTTCGTAAAGTGACTTTTCTTTTAATTCCCACTCGTTATTCTTAATCTTGATCTGACTTTCAAGTTCTATGATAGTTGTTTCTTTTTGTTGTATCGCATTTTTAACCGCTAAATCCGTACTCGTTTTGTTAAGTTCAAGCTCACCTTTCAGTCTAGAGATTTCTAATTCTTTTTCTGCTAATTGTTTATCTTTGGCTGATGTAATTTTATCAATTTCTAATTGTTTTTCAGCTTTCTCCGTTTTAAGTGTTGCACGCAACTCGGATATTTCTTTATCTTTTTCTGACTCAATCTTGGTTACTGCAATTTTAACTGCCGAGTCTTTTTCAGTTTGATAAACACTTTGTCGATCCAATATTTCTTTTTCAAACTCTTTATCACGAACTTGTTTAACAATAGCAGCATAGCCGGATTCATCAACCTGAAATACTTCTCCACACTTCGGGCATTTTATTTCTTGCATTAATAATTTCCTCCTTTTTCGACTAAATTCTATATTTATTTTTTCTTTTTTCAAATGCGATTTCGCCACCTTCGAGAATATCGCAAATGTGCTGTTGTATGCCTTTTGAATTAAGAATGCCACTTTCTAATGTTTCATCCGTAGCATAAACGGGATTGTCATTTTCTATTGCACCTGAGCGATATTCAAACCGTTTCTCTTTGTTCTCCAATTTGCTTCCGGATTGATTTGCTATTATAATTTCTTCAGCATCTGCACCAAGCACAACATTAGCATTATGCGTCACAACAATAATTTGTCTTTCTTTTTTCTTGCGACGTATAAATGGAATCAATTCATCAAATACAGATCTATTATCAAGATCGTCTTCGGGTTGATCTATCAATATAGGACATTTGCTTTCAGCTAAATCTATTAAAAGTTTTAACAATACTAATGCTTTTTTACCTGGAGACATCACATCAATATTGTCATTATCCATAACAACTTTGTATTTAATGTTATACCAGTCATCATTAATATCTCTTAGTACAGTTTCCACATTGTGCCCATTATTTGACTCAAGTGTTTCTGATAACAATTTATTAACAATTTCTTCTAGTTTTTCCAAATTAAAACTCTTCTCATCGAAAGAATCAAGTTCTATTGTATTCTTAAAGTTCTTAGTTTTAACAATGAGATCTGTTTCTATTTTTTTCAAAAATTCTTCTTTCTTGAAAGGAACTTCGACTTTAAATTCTATTTCATGTCCTTTAAAAGTTTCCTCACCATTGATAGCATTTGCATATTCGTTTCGACTCTCTTTTATTTGGAAAGTTATAGAAGTTATTTCACTAATTATTGCTCGCTCTTCGGATTTTTTGGTTTTTAGTTTTTCATCCAAAGCATTAAATGTTGCAAGTTTATCCTTTTCTGTTAGTATTTTAGAAGAAAAATCAGCAATAGCTTTACTACTTTGAATCTTGGGTTGTAGTTCTTTAACAACGGCATCGAATCGTTCTTTTTCCTCGTACAGTTGCTTTTGCCTATCGATCAATTCATTTACAAGGGTTTCTCTCTTAGAAATCCAAATTTTATCAGCTTCTTCGATTATTTGCTTTTTGACTTCATCAATTTTTATTAAAGTATCGCCAGAAAAATCTTCAAAGCCAATGTTAACAGGGGTAACAATTGTTGTTATAGCTTCAAGAGACAATATCTCTTGATTTACTTTAGCTAATAATTTTGATTTGTTAGAACTTTCAGCTAATGCAGTTTCATATTTTGTTATATCCTCATCAGAAACTTTCAAGTCTTTGGAAATGGCTTCTTTCTGTTCTTGAAGCTTTTTAATTTCTCGCTCTATTCCGCTTCTATCCCCAAGTTCCTTTTTTTCTTCGTCTATCTCAACTATTTCTTTGTGAATTTCCAACAAATTAAGAATTTTAACACTTGCTTCAGAACGTTTTTCTTTTATAGAGGTTAGCATCTTTTGATACGCTGATTTTGCGTTTTCATTATTTAATATGACACTTTGAATCATATTATCTATTTCTGTTGTAACCTCTCGTTTATCACTCAAACAGTTTAAGTACGATTGTGGGATGTATATTATATGTCTATCACCGTCATTCTGACCATCAGCCCAACAAACAATTGTGTTACTTAATTCTTTTGTTGAGGTTTTAACTATAGATTCTTTCTCTTGCACTTGTAGTTCATCGATAGCTTTAGCCATATTATGGAGCAAAATCGATTTTCCTGTAGATTTTCCGCCAATAATACATGTTAATTTATCGTTGAAATAAATTGGCTCACTTGAAAACTCATCATCATTCAAGATGACTTTATCAATTACATAATAGTCGGGTTTACACTCGGGACTTGTATCTGAAATGCATACACGTTCTTCAGGCTCGTATATAATCTGTTTCAATCCGTTGAATGTTACATCCGCTTTAATCCAAAGTTTATTAGCTATATCATAATTTCGTGCATCGTGATTATCAGAACCCATTACCATTGGTTTAATCCCTATATCGGGAAAAACATATTTTCTATATTCGTCAAAATCTCGCACCTGTCCCATTTCAAACATAGATATGGTAGTAGCATACTCTTCTTTAACAGCTTGATTATGTGGCAACGAGTTCGAAATCCTATTATCAACACCATTCGCTTTTCTTCCTGCATGTATGGAAATCAAAGCATCGTGTTGTTTCGCAAAAGCAACAATTGAATTGTAATCCCAGTATATCTTTTCGTTATCATCCTGTTTTTTAGCTGAACGCTTAAACACATTGAAATCTTCGACTAACTCATTCAAATCAATAGTGTCCGAAAAAATCAAAATCACATGAATATTGGTATCTCCTTTATCCGTGCGTAACTCAACACCAGGGAAAAACACAATATTAGGGGATAGTCTTCTTAAATTTGCGATTCTATCCTTATCAATAACGAAATGGTCAGTGATTGCGACAGCAACGATATTGTTATCCTGCAGTTTTTGTACTAATATTTCATCGCTGTCTGTGGCTTTATACTCATAATCATAAGAACTGGCAGTATGTAGATGCAAATCCCATCTTCGCCATTCAGAACCTCTTTCATATAATTTCATAAGTTTCTTCCTTCCTGTTTTCTAGATATGCACAAAAAAATAACTAAAAGTCAAAACCATCACCAAAAACACTTCAAGGATTCATCAATTATATCATTATACAAATTTACATAATAGCTTTTCCTACCGATCATGCTGCATAATGCAAATTGATAGCATTAATAACAGAGCAGAAATCCATATCTGCAATTTCCAATACATCGTCATTATCAAAACCAACATTGAGAACAAATAAGAAATTAGAGAATTCATAAATCTTTTCTGTTGCAACATTTGTCAGATTTTCATATATTCGATCTGCCTTAGAAAGCAGAAGTAAGTGCTGGTATTGTTCATCTATTTCCTGTGTTCGACCGTTCGGGTGAGCATAATTCAAATGCTGTGTCGGAGTGAGGGCAATAATATTCTCCAAGTAATAGCAGATTTCGGGATACATTGCTTCAGGGAAAATATGGTGCATATGAATAGCCCTATCTTGCATATGAGCAGTTTCAAGATGCTCGGTTTGTCCACCACGATTTTGATCGTTGAACAAACGCAAAAATCTTTTTGCTTTTGCAGACTGATAGTGATAGTAAGCTTCGTTGACTTCCACCGGATGTGCAGCAGCATATTCTTTTCGTGTAATGCCCTTTGGCTTATCGGCATATACATCTCTAAAGTTATTGCGATTATACATCAACATATCGTATGTGATGTTCTGCTCGGACAATCTGCCTTTTTCAGTACCGCAGGAATTATTGAAGTATGCCAACGGATTTAACACCTTAATAAAAATACGATTGCACTCTACAATACCATTGATTTTGGTATTCCTGATAATGAAACTTGAAAACGTCTCTTTGACATGCTTATAAACATCTTTGGTTTGAGTTTTGAAGAATGCCTCAAAGTCCGAATAGATACCGCTATCTCGCAAAACTTTCTCAATATAGGTCTTTAAGAAAAATAGTGCATTACGCTCACGTAAAGCAATGTATTCAAGAACTTCCAAGTTGTTCACTTGATAAAAATTTCGATTTCCTTTTTTAGTTTTCTTCAAGACATTTGCGTTTGCTAACATCTCCATTGGCTGTTGAAAGAATTTATCATATTCATTTTTCGCTGCATCGCTTTCCACACCGGGTTTCTTGAAAATAGATTCAATATTTTCAACAGTATAGTTATAGTGCCATATTTCCGGTGTTGTAAAAATACCATCTTCATCTTGTAGTGCATAGTTATAAATGCAGTCGGCAACTACGGTAACCACATCTGCTGCACACTTTTGGTCTATCCATCTACCGTTGCCGGATTTTCTTATGTCATAGTCATATTGATTACAAAAATCAATAATATCTTGTTGCGTTAACATCTCGCTGCCTCATTTCATATTAAAAAGTGTTAGGTGAACATTATTATCTTCCTCTTTGAACTTTTCGGTAATAGGAAATTTTTTATCTTTTTCTCTTAATAAACCATAGAAGAAGACTGAACAAGCGTCAACATTTAACGATCTTGTTTGGTAGTTTCTTGCAATCTGATAAAATTTACGATATTCTTCAGTAGAGAAAAATTCAAGTTGCTTTTCAGTAGGAGTAATGTTGTTCTTGGGTATCAATATTGCTAAAGAACCATTTACGACACATTTTTTCGGTTTCTGCATCATACGAGGCTTATAAGTCATATTTGGTGTCAAATACACATCATCTCGGTTCAAATATTCAAACACCGCTAATTCTTTTAAAGCATCGTAATCAATATAAGAATCATAATCACTTAAATCAATAATTTCTTTTCCGTTATCACTTATATTGCGTGATTTCAACACACGAATATCTCCTGAATCAGAAAGCTGACTGTTTGTGATTTGTCTATCCCTAAAAACCTTGAAAACATTGAAGTCGAGCTTTTTACAAACCGAATCAAATTGCATATCACGATAAATAATCCAATACGGAAGTTTCTCATCAAAAATATACTTTTGAGATTGGGACAAATATTTGCCGTGCGTAATGGATGCAACTCGCGTGTTTGACGGGCGAGCAAGGTTGTTAATAAAAATCGCTAAAGTTTCTACCAGAACTCCCGGAAAGCCTTTTTCGCCAAAATCAATAATGCACTCAATGGCTTTTTCTGAAAGATGGTTTCTTGTAGGTGCAAATTCAGGGGTATTTAGCAAGAACTTTGGAAAGACTAAAGCCACATAATTAGCAAGATGGATTGCCTTGTCTAAAAAGAAAGAGCAAATATTTGTCGTTGCTTTGTTAATTGCATTACTACGATAAATGTTGAGTAGTTTGTTTGAAGACTTCATTTTGAAAAAAGGTGGATTTCCAATTATGTAATCATACTTTTCTTCAAAATTATGAAGTAAAAAATCATCGTGAATATAATTGATCGTGCAGGTGTCGGGAATAGTGTATTTTTTCAAGATTAGTTCAGCAAATTCCAGACTGTGCTTGTCAATATCTACC
>CAZYCT010000101.1:0-6562 GCA_964646135.1 uncultured Coprococcus sp.
GAGGTGAGCGTTGTAACGCCACCTTAGGAGGCTATTGTTATATCCGTTTAACTATGAGAACTAACGTTACTATGATATCTGTTTCCCGACTTTTTGTCAACTCTACGAGTGGAAAGATTTCCCGCATTTCGGGCAGAATTCAAAATCTTCAGCGGTGCTGTAGCCGCAGCTTGTGCAATGCTTCCAAGGGTTGTGTGCCTGGTGGAAGGAAAGAAAATCATCGCCGAGCGAGGTGACAGTTCCTTTTTCTATTTCGTGACCTAACTCTTTGGAAAGTTCGCTGACGGAATTGCAGCAACTCATTTTTGCATAGTAGTGTTTATTCCACTTGAAAAGGGGAATGAAAAAGAAAGAAAAATAAGAATAAGTCACAAAAATATGAATATGTCCATATTTTTGGCAACATTTGCAGATGACTGTTTGATCAAAATGCAGTTGCTTGGTGTCGGTTCCGCCGCCCATAATGAAAAACATAGTGTTGACTCCTTTGTTGGTTCTTTTGTAAAATATGATACAGGATATTTGCGAAAAAGACAACGGAAGAATGGAGTGACTTAAAAGTGAAATACGAGGCGATTTTATTTGATATGGATGGCACGCTGTTGCCTATGGATCAGCATGTGTTTGTAAAATATTATTTCGGGGAGCTGGCGAAGGTGCTTGAGCCCTACGGTGTAAAGCCGCAGGAGTTGAATGAGGCACTCTGGGGCGGCGTGGAAGCCATGGTGAAAAATGATGGTGCGAAGAAAAACGAAGAGCGCTTTTGGGATTTTTTTGAGACAAAAGTGCAGATTCCAGGAGGACGGGAAGCATTAGAAGAGATTATGCTTCATTTTTATGAAAATGAATTCCACTTGGTGAAGGACTATATGGGTGAAAATCCGCTTGCGAAGAAAGCAGTTGCCTTGGCTCACGAGTGTGCGCCGAAGGTGATTCTGGCTACCAATCCTATTTTTCCGATGGTCGCACAATTGGCGAGATTGAGCTGGGTTGGGCTGGGAAAAGAAGATTTTGATTTCATCACATCTTATGAAGAACAATATTTTTGTAAGCCAAATCCAAGATATTACGAAGAAATATGCAAGAAAATGGATGTGGACCCACAGAAATGCCTGATGGTTGGAAATGATGAATTGGAAGATATGGCTACGGCTTCCCGACTGGGAATAGACTGTTACATGGTCTCTGATTCCCAAATTCTTAGAGATGGATATGCATGGAACGGGAAAAAAGGGACTTTTGAAGAATTAGTAGAATGGATGGAAAGATAAATGCCGTTTTCAATTGTACGAAACGATATCACCAAAATGGAAGTAGACGCTATTGTGCATACAACTAACATATATTTGAAACAGGGCAGCGGAACTAGTCGGGCAATTTTTCTGGCAGCAGGGGAAGAGAAGCTGACTGCTGCCTGTGAGGCGATTGGTCAGCTTACACTTGGGCAGGCAGTGATTACGGACGGATTTGATCTGCCAGCCAAATATATTATTCATGCATCTGGTCCCATATGGATTGATGGCGAACATAAAGAAAGGCAAGTACTTGCACAGACATATCGTTCAGCGATGGAAGTGGCGACAGAGCAGGGTGTACAATCCATTGCGTTTCCACTGATTTCCAGCGGAAATAATGGCTTCCCAAAGCAAATGGCACTGCAGATTGCGATATCGTCTATTTACGAATATTTGATGTCCCATGATATGCAAGTGTATTTGGTCTTATACGATCGGGAATCGTGGGAGATGAGCAGAAAGGTTTTTTCATCAGTTGAACAATATATAGATGATCACTATGTGCGGAAAAATGACGAGTCTTATCCAGAACATACGGTGTTTGTGGACTATGTCAACGAATTGTTACTGCCACCATATATGGCGGAAAAATCGGAAGATATTACGGCCTTTCTGAAGCAGGAAGAAAAGAATTTTGCACAAACCTTGTTTGAATTCATTGACCACAGGGGGCTGAAAGATTCAGAAGTATATAATAGAGCGAATATGGATCGACGTTTATTTTCAAAGATTCGCAGTGATGAGAACTATACACCAAGCAAAAAAACGGTGTTGGCATTGGCTATCGCATTGCAGCTTTCGCTGGAGGAAACAAAAGACCTGTTGATGAAAGCCGGATATGCGTTGTCAAACTGCAATAAACGGGATTTGGTGATAGAGTATTTTATCAAGAATAAAAATTTTAATATCCATGAGATTAATTTTGTGTTAGAGCAATATCATCTGCAGATTTTAGGGTAGTTAAATGTCGTGTAAAAAGCGACACTTGATTGCCCTTTTTTTGGTATACTAGTGAATAATAGAACGTGGGAGGTATTTTACAGTGGAAGTACAGGAAAAAGATACGATTACATTGTGGACCAGACAAGTGCCGCAAGTGTTGGATGAGCTAGAGCAAACGGGAGTTTACCGTGTGAAGGAAGAGTATATTCGGATAAAAAATACTTCAATAGCGGATTATTATCTAGGACTTTATCGCTGGTACACGCGGGAGGCGAAGAAGTACATCGAGATAGCTGATGGGCTGGAATACCCAATTTGGCTTTCGGTGACCAATGAAATGATGCTCCAGCCAGCGGAAAATACAGTGATTTTGAAAGTAGAAGTTCCTCGGGAAAAGGTGCTGCTTGCGAACATGAGAGCGTGGGATTATGTGGCAAATTATTGGTATGTACCGCTTGATGAGGACGATGCGAAGAAGCATGCAGAGGAACTAAAGCTGCATGGAGTGACAGAAGAAGATACGTTGATTTCTACATCGAAAGGGAATTTCTATCCATTATTGAAACGTAAAATTTTGTCCAGTTGGAGCCGCGTGTTTACGATGCCGCCGGCAAACAATAATGAGGCGGTGGCAACGATTTGGGAGCTGCGGAAAGAATGGGTAAAAGAGGTGCAATTCTATGAAGAATGATGACGAGAAAATTATGTGGGCAGCGCAGACCAAGGTTGTGGCAGATGTGATTGAACGAGATGGCATTTCGTATGTGAAGAAGGAGTACATAGAGAAGAAGTACGGAGAGGTTGCTTGGATTTTTCGGACAGCGTACCAGTTTTTTGTCTCTCGTATGGAGAAGAAAGTACCACGCCCGGCGGAGGCAGAATCACCGGTCTGGTTGTATTGTGATCCCAAATGGGCGGGGGGAGATCCATCGGCAGTCTTTCTGAAACTTGCAATTCCGGCAGAGGAGATTGTTTTTTTTGATCTTCGGAAATGGTCGCAAGTGTTGAATTTGAGTCTGGTAGGGACAGAGCAAGAAGTAGCACAGTTTGCGCGGGAACTAGAGAGCCAAGGCGTGAAAGATCCGATGGATATATTTGCAAAGCCATTTTATCCCCTTTTGAAAAGCAGGGTGGTAAAGAGCTGGGATAAGATTTTTGACATAGAAGGCGTGGACGAACAATATTTGCAGGGGGCAGTATGGTGCTTGAAAAAAGAGTGGATAAGAAAATAAAAGTATGGACAAGACAACATATAAGTGTACTAGATAAGGTTATGAATGAAGGACGTTATGTTGCGAAACGAGATTATATTTTCATGGATCTGCACGAACATGCGCCACTTGTTTTGGAAGTGTATGATTGGTTGGTGAAAAATGGACCGGATGCGGTGAACAAACCAGCGGATGTGACATATCCTGTCTGGCTGTCCTTTGATGAAGCGGCGACGATGATGTCCGGGGATGAGGGTGTGGTGTTTGAGCTCACCATAGAAGAAGATATGATTACACCAATCAATATCGCAAAGTGGGGTGCCATGTTGAATTATTCTTATATTCCAGCAGATGAAGCTGACAAGAAACGCCACAGAGAGCTTCTGGAAGCCTACGGTGTGGATGATGCGAAGGCATTTATGTCGCAGTTTTATCCAATGATTAAGAAAGAGATTCTAGAAAGCTGGCATCGACTATTTGATGAGAATGTGAAACTTGGAAATGACTTGAAATATGGAACGATTTGGGAGATCAGAAAAGAATGGGTAACGAAAGTGATACAATAAGATTATACTCGGCGCAGACAGAGGTTGTGGCAAGGGTCATTGAGAGAGATGGCGTCTGTTATTCCAAGGCGGAGTATGTGAAAAAGAAATATCAGGAGAGCGCGCCCATTTTTCTGACGGCTTATTCGTGGTTTGTCAGCCAGATGCCAAAATATGTGGAAAAACCAGAAAAGGCGGAGTATCCGTATTGGGCATTTGCTGATCTATACAGCGTAGACCAATCGGAACAGGTATTGCACCTTTCAGTGCCGAAAGAGGAAGCTGTTTTCTTTGATGTTATGGATTGGAATAAAATCATGCGCCTGAGCTACATCGGCGAAAATGAGGCGGAGGAGAAAGCATTTTTTGTGGAAATGGCGGAATGTGGATTGAATTGGAACGATGTCATGCTCACAAATTTTTATCCGGAGTGGAAGCAGAAAATATTACAGAGCTGGGAGCGTTTGTTTCGCCACCATGAACGAATAAAAGCGGGCGATTTCTCAGGGGTTCATAGTGTGCAGGCAGGTCTTTGGCGAATTAAGAAAGAATGGAAGGAGTAGGGGAATGGAAACGGAAATAAAGCGAATTATCGAAGAAATGATTGAACATTTCAATCGCTCGGACTTATTTCGAGATCCTTTGGTGGCATTTTCAGATGCCAGCGATGTGCGATATCAGGAGTTGAAAACATTAATTGGAGACTGGCATTGCACACCGAAAGAATTACTTCCAGAGGCGCAAAGTGTGATTAGCTATTTTGTGCCTTTCACAAAAGAGGTAGTGATGGATCCAAGACAGGTTCCAGATGGTTCGGCTTTGTGGTCAGAGGCTTACCAAGAAATCAATGCGTATTTTGAAGTGATTAATCAAAAGGTACGGCAGTATTTGGAAGAGAACGGTTATCTTGTGGAAACGATTCGAGCGACACATACCTATGATCCAGCGGATTTGAAGGCTTATTGGTCACATCGAAGTGCAGCGGTGATTGCTGGACTTGCGACATTTGGAGCAAACAGAATGGCGATTACAGACAAGGGGAGTGGTGGCCGCTTCTGTACAGTGATTACTTCCGCGAAGCTTGATACAAGTCTGAAACCAGTGGAAGAAAAATGTTTATATAAGAAAAATGGAAGCTGCGGACTTTGCTTTAAAGCCTGTCCGATCGGCGCACTGAAGCCGGAACAGATGGACAAGTTCGCATGCCAAGATGAACTGAATAAAAATGAACGCTTGATTCAGCAGACAACACATCTTCGGGTGGCTGACACTTGTGGCAAGTGCATCAGTGTGTGTCCGCTGGCATATATCGAATAGTTTAAAATTAAGAATTTAAAAAGTGCAGGGACAAATCGTGAGTGAGATGCCCCTGCATTTTGCATAAAATTAATTCATGAAAAGATCAGGATTTAGTGGCCATTTGCCGTATTTTCTTCCAGCGGCCATAAATGCGTCAATATTTTCTACTGGACTGTCGATTGGGATTCCACAGCCTGTACTCAAAATGTATTTCTTCGGATTGTCATATCCTTGGCGGAAACATGCTTTTACGTTTTCCTCTACATCGTGGGTAGTTCCCTGCATCATGGTTGTGATAGGGTCAACATTACCCATCAATACAATCTTGTCTCCCACGCGTTTCTTCGTATCTTCCAGACTGACACGGTTGTCAATACTAAGGACATTGCAGCCTGTCTCCACCATCGCTTCCGTAATTAAGGTAGTGTCGCCGCAGACATGGTAGGTTACAGATTTTCCATAGCCATGGATGAAATCAATGATTTCCTGTGTATAAGGAAGGACAAATTCACGGTAGGCTTTCTCGCTGAGAATTGTTCCCGAAGCAACAGGGTCACAGAGCGAAATTCCAACGCCGCCGTCCATAAATTCCTTGGCAAGAATCTTGAGCGCATCGGTACAGAAACGAAGTAACTCATGCACTTTTTCAGGTTCTTTTCGTGAAGCACGGAGTAACTTGTCAATAGGGTACAAGCTGGATGCAGCAGTGATTGGTCCAGGTGTACTTAGAGAAACGCCAACTTCAGCCCCATGCTTTTCAATGATCATTTGTGCCATTTCATAATGTAACTGAGCCCAAGGATCATTTCTTCGTTCTACTTTAGCTAAATCCAGTTTCTTATCCAAATCGTTCAAATCTTTCAAATAATGATCGATGATGGCTGGAACATTGTCCGCAGGATCATTGGTCTTGCTGCCCAGAGCAGTTCCAATTCCGTGGAGACCATATTCAACAGAAATACTGTCATGTCCAAAACGTTCATAGCAAGCACTTTGACAGAGGAAAAAGTTCTTAGCGCTCTGCCTCTTTTCCCGGTGCGTCATGCCGATTACTTTGCCGGAAACTGCAGTAACAAACGGTAAAATTGGGATTCGGTCTACCTCTTTGCCAGCGAAAAAAGCACCCATTCGTTCCTTCGAGGTCATTTGGTCATCTTTGTGCATAATAAAATCCTCCTTTATAAATTGTAAATTGTATTCGAATCCATAAGTCTCGCATTTTCTATGGTATGTGTTGTAAAACACAGCTGTTCAATGTGATGGAAAGCTG
>CAZYCT010000102.1:0-6505 GCA_964646135.1 uncultured Coprococcus sp.
GTATACACCTGCCCTCTTGTCACATTTTTATTTTTCGTCTAACTTAAGTACACTCATAAATGCCTTCTGCGGAATCTCCACGCTTCCTACCTGACGCATACGTTTCTTTCCTTCCTTCTGCTTCTCTAACAGCTTCTTCTTACGCGTAATATCACCGCCATAACATTTCGCCAGCACGTCTTTACGCATAGCTCTCACAGTCTCTCTGGCAATAATTTTTCCGCCGACTGCCGCCTGAATCGGAATTTCGAACAACTGACGTGGAATCTCATCTTTCAACTTTTCGCACATCTTACGTCCTCTTTCATAAGCACTTCCCGAAAATACGATGAACGAAAGAGCATCCACCGCTTCCTTATTTACAAGGATGTCCAGCTTCACTAACTCTGATCTTACATAACCAAGAAGCTCGTAATCAAAGGAAGCGTATCCACGAGAACGGGATTTCAGTGCATCAAAGAAATCATAAATAATCTCATTCAACGGCAAATGGTAGGTCAGAACAGCTCTTGTTCCTTCTATATATTCCATTCCGATGTATTCACCTCGTCGTTCCTGACAAAGATCCATGATTGCGCCTATGAATTCAGAAGTTACCATAATCTCTGCCTTCACCATCGGTTCTTCCATGTACTCAATCTCTGCCGGGTCTGGAAGATTGGACGGATTCGTCAAGTCAATCACTTCTCCATTCGTCTTATGAACCTTATAAATAACACTTGGCGCAGTGGTCACAAGATCTAAGTTATATTCTCTTTCTAAACGTTCCTGAATAATCTCCAAATGTAAGAGTCCCAAGAAGCCACAGCGAAAACCAAATCCGAGCGCAAGTGATGTCTCTGGTTCAAAGAAAAGTGCTGCATCATTCAGCTGAAGCTTTTCTAGTGCATCTCGAAGTTCTGGATATTTTGCACTATCTGCTGGATACATTCCACAGTACACCATAGGGTTCACTTTCTTATATCCTGGAAGCGGTTCCGCTGCAGGTCTTGATGCATCCGTCACGGTATCACCTACGCGCGTATCTTTTACATTTTTCAGACTCGCAGTAAAATAGCCTACCATCCCCGCTGAAAGTTCTTCACAAGGGATAAACTGTCCTGCCCCAAAATATCCAACTTCCACTACATCTGCCTTCGCACCAGTCGCCATCATCTGAACTGGAGTTCCCTTGCGGATACTTCCTTCTTTCAGACGACAAAATACAATAACTCCTTTATATGGATCATACAGGGAATCAAAAATCAATGCCTGAAGTGGTGCTTCTGGGTCTCCTGATGGTGATGGAATCTTTGTCACAATCTGTTCCAATACATCTTCCACATTCAGTCCTGTCTTAGCTGAAATGCGCGGCGCATCCTGTGCTTCAATTCCAATGATATCTTCAATTTCTTCGATTACACGCTCTGGATCAGCACTTGGAAGATCGATCTTATTGATGACCGGAAATACATCCAAGTCGTGATCTAAAGCAAGATATACATTCGCCAGCGTCTGAGCTTCCACACCTTGGGCAGCATCTACGACAAGAATCGCTCCATCACACGCAGCCAAGCTTCGCGAAACTTCATAATTAAAGTCCACGTGCCCCGGCGTATCGATCAGATTGAAAATATACTCTTCCCCGTCCTTTGCCTTATAAACAGTACGAACTGCCTGAGATTTAATCGTAATCCCTCGTTCCCTTTCAAGTTCCATGTTATCTAAAACCTGAGCCTGCATTTCGCGGCTGGTCAAAAGTCCTGTCTTCTCAATAATACGGTCAGCCAGTGTTGACTTTCCGTGATCAATATGCGCAATAATACAAAAATTACGAATTTTTTTCTGATCCATATGCATAAATATCTCGTTCTCCTTATCTACTACTATAACGTATTAAAAACATTTCAACCGACAAGCTGTCTCCAATCTTTCCTGTCTTCACATCCTCTTCTGCCTGGGCACCTGCCTCAAGAATTTCCTGCAGCTCTCTTGTGCTAAATGGCTTTGCCTGGGCACGGTATTTACCGACCAGAAATGGCATAATTCCAGCTTTTGCTGCCATCTCTTTCGGCGGAATTCCTTCCTTCTCCATCGATTTAATCTGAAACAAGATACGAAATTGTCTTGTCAAAAGAAATAAGATTCTCATCGGCGGCTCTTTCAGTGCCAGCAAATCATTATAATAATCCAGCGCCTTTCGCTGTTGTTTGCCTGCCACTGCATCCACCATATCAAAAATATGATTTGAAATCTGAGAGGTACAGATTTCATCGATTTCTTTGGTCGTCACCGAGGTACGATCCAGTGTATAACAAAACAATTTTTCCAACTCTCTTTGGATATTCTCCATGTCATTTCCTACTTTACTGAGGAAATAGGTCGCTGCCGCTTCAGACATCTGTTTTTCTTCTTTTTTGACCATTCCAAGAATCCAACGCACGAGCGTCCTTTCATCTTGCCGTCCAAATTCTACAATGCGGCCTTTTTCCTTGATTGCTTTAAAAAGCTTCCCGCGCTTATCCAGCTCTTCCTCCACAAAAAGCATCCTTGTGGTTTCAGGCATCTGCTTTACATAATCTGCCAAATCTGGACATGCATTCTTTAGAAAACCTGTATTTTCCAATACAATCAGCCTGTGTTCTGCAAAAAATGGGAGCGTTTCCGCCAAGTCTATGATTTCCTTCGGGTTCACACCTTTTCCTTCATAATAAGAATAATTAAACGTATCCCCGTCTGGAAACATTGCTTTCACCAAACGTTCTTTATATTGTTTTTTTAAATACACCTCTTCTCCGTAGAAAAGGTAGATTTGTTTTAACTGTCCTGTCTTTAAATCTTCATTCAAACTTTTCATGGCCTAATACCCCTATCTTATGTATTATATCGATTTGTACAACTTTTTGCAATCTGAAATCACAGGATTTTATGGCATTCTTTGTAAATACACTCGTCCATCTTTGCACATTTTTAATCGAATCATTCCATTCTTTATCGTACTTATCACTTTACTTCCAGCTTTTTCTATTCTTTCTACCGTCTCTTCATGAGGATGCCCATATCGATTGTTGTCTCCGGCTGAAACGAGCGAAATCTCCGGTCTTACCAACTCTAGAAATGCCTCTGATGTGGAATTTTTTGAGCCGTGATGTCCCACTTTCAACACTTCGTATTTCTCCGGTAATCGCTGTTTCTTCTGTCCCGCCAGAATATATTCTGCCACCCTTTTTTCAGCATCTTTTTCCAAATCTCCTGTAAACAACAAATCGAAAGTATTCCATGTGAAACCTAGTACCAGAGAGGACTGATTTTCATCCAGCGTACTATCCTCCTCTGGTGGCCAAATGCACTTTACCTTCACCGTTCCTTCTTTTAATACTTGCCCTTGTTTCATGACATGAATTTTGGTCTTTGCACACTGCGCTACTTCTACTAATTCTTCAATATTTTCATTCCAATATATCTGTGGGGGCAGAATTAAATGTTTAATCCTAATGCCGACCTGCTTTCTTTCTAGCAGTTCCAAAATACCATTCATGTGATCCGAATCTCCGTGAGTTACCCACACATAATCCACACTTCCAATTCCTTCATGTTTCAAATATGGTTCTATTCGGTATTGTCCTACTTTTGCCACACTGCTACTACCCCCATCAATCAGAAACGTACTTCCATCTGGACTGTTGATAATAAAACAGTCCCCTTGCCCCACATCCAACATTGTAATCGTACACGCATCAGGCGAATACTTGGTTCCAATTATAAGCAGTATCCCAGCTATCAATATCGGCCATTTTTTCTTCCAAAATAGGATGACAACGAATACTATCGTGTAATACATCACCAAGCACAGAAATGGTGGTTGTCCCGTAATCCATCTGGAAAATGGAAAATTCAGCACAATCTTACCACCCATCTCGTAAAACCAGACAACGCCTTTTCCAACCGCAAAAATCTTCTCAACAAAAATCGCCGAAAAAAAGGGAATCTTGGCACAAATAATCCCTAGAATTCCACTTCCCATTGCAATACTAGATAATGGAATCGCAATTAAATTCCAAATCAGAGAATAGATACATATTTCATAATAGTAGTAAAGCTGCACTGGAAATAGCACGCACTGAATTGCAAGCGGAATCTTCATCTTCAGTGCCGGTGCCACTACATATATGCCTGCTACCGCTCCAAAGGATAAAAGAAAACTGGCATCAAAAAGCCTCACCGGTTCTTGTAGAAGTTCATACAGTGCTGCAAAAGCAAGTGCCGTCTTTCCATCGTACTCTCGCCCTGTGACGTTCGCTCCCATCTGAAGAAGAAACATCAACCATGCACGGCATGCGGACACACTATTTCCTATCATCAACATATAAAATGACAAAAAAATCCCACTACAAGTAGCTGCGACAACGATAGGAATTCCAACTTTGCGCTGTATTTTATACGTCCCTGTTCCTAGAAAAGACACATGAAGTCCTGAGATTGCAAGCAGATGTCCAATGCCACTTTTTTGCATAAGTTCCTTCAGTTCTGCATCTACATAGAAATCTTCTCCAAGAACCATTGCACTTAAAATGCCTCCATAATGTTCCCCTGCGTATGCAATGACCTGTTTTGACAATCCCTGCTGCAATTTCCACATTTGCTCCTTTAGATATGCAAACTGACCTAATTTTCTGCTCTGTATCTCAGCACGGGCATCTTGCAATTTTACATAAATGTTTTGTTTTTGATAATAAAATTTTTGATTAAAATTTCCCAGATTCGGGGATTTGTTAAATAATATGACTTTGCCAGAAACTTTGACCTTCTGACCGATTTCTAAATCATCTGTCGCCTGTTCCTCAGACAAGCTGACATAGACCAATTCTTTTTGATTAAGTGGCTGCAATAGAAAATCGATTCCTTTTTCTTTTCGGAACTTTCTCGTAATCGTTCCTTCTATTGTTACTTGTTCCCCTTCTGACACAGCATTCTCTAATTTAGAAACACGGAGCGCCGAGAAACTCTGCGCTCCAATGAAATAGTATGTCAGAAAAAGTCCTGCCGCTACTGCAACCGCTAGATAACAGCAATACCTGTATTTCAAAACATCACTCCTTTATTAACTCATAGTTTTTACTAAATGCACTGCTAAGGTCAATACTTTCCTGGAATTTCAAATTACTTTCTCCGTTGATTGCAATCTGTACCTGACCTACGGATCCACATTCCAAAACTGAATTTACAATTGAATAGATTGTCACTTCCGGCGTGATTCCTGGGACAATGGTATTCAATCCTTCGTCAAAATTCAGGTAACAAATACCTTCCTTAATGGACACCCCTAAAAGTCTTGTCCCTTTTGGAATTGTGCGCTGCAGTTTTCCTCCTGATGGTCCACGCATCAGCTGCTCCACGATTGCTTTCTCCAGCGCTGCATTACTATTGTGCTTCACCTTAACACTCTGTGCTGCCAATGCATCTCCTTCTTCACTGGAAAAATAGAGTTTCATGGTCGTCTCTTCATAAGAATTAATAGAAGCTCCTGTATTCTGCACAAAATCATCGGACTGGAAATAACCATATTCCTTTCCATCTCGATTTTTAAGCGGCTCGCCATTCACATAGAAAGCAACCAGCTTCACTCCGTCAAGCTGTGTCATAGAACGCACCACCGCTGCTCTTAGCAGCACTTCATGCACAACATCCATCTGCAAATATTCTTCACTAAAGAAAAGTGCCAATCTTCCTTGCTCTAATTTATACTTTTCTATTTTCACGCTCTCGGGAATAACCGGCTGCTCTTCAATCTGACTGGTGCCCTTTTTTAGACAATCTAACATTTCTCCTACAGCTTTCCCCGTATCACTCACTTCTCCTGTATATGCCTTCTCCACTAAGCCGTTCTGTTCTGTATTCAAATAATAAATCTTATAAGGAGCTACCATGACCTCTTCCTTCATACAGGCTGACAAAAGCAACAGTATCATGCAAAGGGACAGAATTCCTGCTTTTCTTATTTTTCTCATATGATTCCCCCTTTTGCAATATAGCTAAGTGGAATTCGGACATTGAAGGTGGTTCCTTCTCCTAATTTACTGTAAACTTTGATCGCACCACGATGCAGGATGACTGCATTTCTCACGATTGCAAGACCCAGACCAGTTCCACCGATTTCTCTGGAATGAGACTTATCCACTCGGTAAAATCTTTCAAAAATATGCTCCGTCTCTTCCTTGGGAATACCAATTCCCGAATCCATAACTTTTAGATAAAAGTATTTATGATCCGCATTCAGCGAAACCTGAACCCAGCCATTTTCTTTATTATATTTAATCGCATTTTCTACCAAATTCGTGATGACTAGTGCCATCTTCACCTCATCTACTTCTGCGGTCACTGAACGATAGCTTTCGAAAATCAGCTCGATATTCTGTTTTTGTGCCAGTGGGCGAATACGCTTCAAGATTCGTTCAACCAACGCATTAATATTCTGACTCTGAATATTTAATTTTCCACCTGTTTTATCCAGTTTTACCAGTGCCAG
>CAZYCT010000103.1:0-6223 GCA_964646135.1 uncultured Coprococcus sp.
TGCCCGACCTACACCCTTAGCAGGGGCGCCTCTTCGGCCTCTTGAGTATTTCTCCAAAGACAGAACTTTATATTCTTTCTTTAATTTTGTTCTTTTGCGAGAACGCATATGTAATTATACACATAGAAATACTTTCTGTCAATGCTTTTTTTATTTTTTACTAAATTTAATTCAATAGTATTTATTTCTATGTTACTTAACGCTCTTATTTTATTTAAAACACAAGCAGCCCAGTCTTATTATACTGAACTGCTTGTATACTATAAACCTTAGTTTTATACTGAGAGTTTCATTAAGCGTGCTGCATTCGCATAGGCAAATTTTTCTTTTTCATCTCTAGTAAGACTTGGACAATTCAAAAGTTTCTCCGATCCTTCTGTTGAAGCAAATGGATAGTCTGCTGAATACATTACACGATCTGATCCGAGAACCTTAATACAGAATTCCAAGCATTCTGGAGTCTGAACGCCGCTGGATGTTACATACATGTTGTTGCGCAGGTAATAGCTTGGTGCATGCTTAAGTCCTGCAAATTCTGCTGGCATAGTTGTATCAAAACGATCAATGTAGTATGGCAACAATTCACCCCAGTGGCCAAGAATAACCTGAAGTTTTGGATAACGATCAAATACACCACTCATGATCATATGTAACATATGAAGACCAGAGTCTACATGCCATCCCATACCATAGCGTGACAATACTGATATCATTTTATCATCAAATCCTGAATAGCACATTTCTGTTACTTGTGCCGGTGGTGCACCTGGATGAAGATAAATTGGTACATCTAATTCTTCACATTTTGCAAGAAAATCTTCAAATGCCGGATCATCTAAAAATTTAGTTCCGTCAATACGATTTCCAATCAGACATCCAACAAATCCTAATTCTTTAACTGCACGTTCAATCTCTGATGCACATGCTTCTGGAACAGCTGTTGGTATTGCAGCAAATCCTGCATAGCGGTCTGGATGACGTTTAATAGCTTCTGCAAGATAATCATTTGCTTCCTTGCACTGCTGTACTGCTGTTGCAGCTGGCCACACTTGACCAAACGGTGTTGAAATTACCTGCATTGTCACACCAGTCTCATCCATAATTCCAATACGCACATCATCAAAATCAGATGCACATGGTGGATTTGTTAACCATGGTGCCCCTATCATAGTCCCCTGCTCAAGCGGTGGTAATCCTTTTGGTGCAGATGCACCTGGTTTAGGCGGCATGGCAAAATGTTCTTCTACTGCGATAACTTTCATAAATCGTACCCCTTTCTTTATTGAAACTGGATTATACAAATCCAATTTTTTTATCAAATTTTATGCTGATAAGATAAATAATACTAAGCTGCTGCTCTATCCTTTTTAGCAGGCACCTTTGGAGATCCCCATTTATCAACAACCCATTTCGTAATTAATGGACTCACAAGACTTGTGATAATCAGACATAATGCAATCTGTGCAGATGCATCCGCTACATAACTTGCAAATGCTTCATCTGTTGCCAACATGGCAGGTACTGACATTGCAATACCAGCTACGCTGCACCAAGCCACTGCACAATATCCTGGACGACGGTTAACTACCTTATCTGTGAAAAGCATAATTGGCACATTAAGTACTAAGAATAATGCTGCTAAAATAATACCAGCAACACCTGCTTTGGCTGCATTAACAAGGTTGATTGATGCACCGAAACAAGCACCCATAAATGGAATCAAAATCGGAGATGCTGGTGCCATCATCTTACCAAAGTTAGGATCAATATTACCAAGAAGCATACCTAAGAAAAATGGAACTAATACTGTAATAATATCCATTACATTAAATGCTCCACCTGTTGCTGTTGCCAAAATCAAAATTGGCCAACATGGCATTGACACAAGATTCATTACAGCAAAGTTTCCTAAATCGGCCTGTTCACCATAGTCAGATGCCAATCCCATAAATACGCCTGGGTTACAGCTGCACATACACACAACAAATGCTACCGCATTGATACCAAGCACACCATCTTTACCAAACATACCAACAAAAAGATACCCAAATCCAAAAGCAAGCGCAAATTTTGCTATTGTAAGTGTTCCACATCTTTTTAATACTGTACCTAATGTCTTTACATTAATACCAGCACCTGTTGCAAATAAAATAATACCAGCAACTGTCAATGTACCTGTCTTATACATTGCCATTGTCATACCACCAAGTCCAGTAAACAAATTAGGAAAAATTGTATTAATAATTGCTACCGTAAACATTGGGAAAAGTAATGATCCTCCTGGAAGTTTCTTAAAAAGTCCATAAATATCTATCATCTTATACCCTACTCCTTTCAAGAACTATTCTCATCTCATTTTCGCATCGGCCTTTGCTTTGATTTAATTTTAATACTCATAAAAAATCTATTCAACCATCAAAAAAATAGTGGTTGTAGTTTAACCATCAAATTCCTATTTTTTGATGGTTTTTCACAATAAAATATATAGCAAAAATAAAATACTATACATTTTCACCAATATTCAAACCAACACTTTTCAAAATACTGTTGATTTTTTTTAATATTTTTTTGTGCTATAATACGTGGTAGATTGTGGGGTGTTTTTATGAAAGATTTGAGAAAAATGAAAACAAAAGCTTTAATTCAAAATGCTTTAATTGAGCTGTTAAAAACAAAAAGCATTCATTGCATTACCATCACAGATCTTTGCACACAAGCACAGATTAATCGCTCTACATTTTATAGTCATTATGAAGACTTTCCTACATTTTTGCGTCAGCTAATGCAGGAGACTGCTTCAGGACTGACAGAAGCGGTTTCTGATTCTAACAAAGATCCGAACAGACTTCTCAAAAAAGGCGAAGCATACAATTGTTACTACAAGTGGTTCTCCCATGTCAAAGAACATGGTGAATTATTTTCTTTGTTATTAGGTCCTAATGGTTCAACTGAATTTGACTATATACTCTTAGAACAGGGAATCAAATGGTATGATTCTATGTTACGTCCAATCAATGATAAATTCACGGAAACTATACCTCTGGATATTTTAATTTATTACATTGTCAGTGCCCATTACGGTCTACTTAAATTTTATTTAAAAAGTGATTTCAAATACAGTGCTGAGTTTATGTCTCAAAAAATGATTACACTATACATTTTCACCAATATTCAAACCAACACTTTTCAAAATACTGTTGATTTTTTTTAATATTTTTTTGTGCTATAATACGTGGTAGATTGTGGGGTGTTTTTATGAAAGATTTGAGAAAAATGAAAACAAAAGCTTTAATTCAAAATGCTTTAATTGAGCTGTTAAAAACAAAAAGCATTCATTGCATTACCATCACAGATCTTTGCACACAAGCACAGATTAATCGCTCTACATTTTATAGTCATTATGAAGACTTTCCTACATTTTTGCGTCAGCTAATGCAGGAGACTGCTTCAGGACTGACAGAAGCGGTTTCTGATTCTAACAAAGATCCGAACAGACTTCTCAAAAAAGGCGAAGCATACAATTGTTACTACAAGTGGTTCTCCCATGTCAAAGAACATGGTGAATTATTTTCTTTGTTATTAGGTCCTAATGGTTCAACTGAATTTGACTATATACTCTTAGAACAGGGAATCAAATGGTATGATTCTATGTTACGTCCAATCAATGATAAATTCACGGAAACTATACCTCTGGATATTTTAATTTATTACATTGTCAGTGCCCATTACGGTCTACTTAAATTTTATTTAAAAAGTGATTTCAAATACAGTGCTGAGTTTATGTCTCAAAAAATGATTACACTCACATTTTCAGGTCTATTCCAAATGTTCAACGTATTCGAAGAATAAATTATGATTGCAAGATTCCATGAAATCAAAAAACTGTCAAAAGTATTTCTACTCATGACAGTTTTATTTTTTTTAATGATTTTGATATTGTTCTATTCTTTCTTCAATACGTTTCTTCACTTCTGCGGCAATCTCATTTGTATTCATGGACTGGTATTCTTCATAAAGAATTGGACTCAAAAAATGCACCTGCACATCTACCTTTTCAATCGTCCCTGTATCAAAAGGTTTGAAAGAATCGATTAATGCAACTGGAATGATTGGACATTTTGCTCTTACTGCAGCTTTGAATGATCCACCTTTAAAATCAAGAAGTGTATTTCCGTTTTTTGATCTTGTTCCTTCTGCAAATATGATGTAATTTCTCTTATTCTTTACTTCTTTGGTAACATCGTTGATTACCTGCAGAGATTGGCGGATATCTTCCCGATCCATATAAAATGCCTGCATACAGGCCAGTACTTTATTCAAAACAGGAACTTTTTTCACTTCTATCTTTGCTACTGCTGACACGGGACGCTCACAGGATTGTATGATAGCAAGGACATCATAAAGCCCTTGGTGATTGGGATACATGATAAATCCATCTTCATTTGGCAAGTTCTCTGTTCCGTATGTCACTACTCTGACATTGCCACCCTTATTTGCATGTTCTACAATCTTTCTTAATAGACCATACCTTTTTTCTTCTGGAACTTTATCCACATGTGATGCAAAATAATATAATTTTATCAAAAAATATGGTATGAGTAATATGTTTCTCATAACCATGTATGCGATTCTCTTCATGAATTATTCCTCGCAGTACTCTTTGATTGCTGTTTCATACAGGTTATTACCGTCACTGTCTATTACTACGATTACAGGAAGATTCTCTACTTCCAGTCTGCGAATTGCCTCTGTCCCAAGATCATCATAAGCAATAACTTCTGCTTTTTTTATACATTTAGAAAGCAACGCTCCTGCACCACCTACAGCCGCAAAATAAACTGCATGATTTCTAATTACTGCATCTTTTACTTCCTGCGTTCTCTTTCCTTTACCAATCATTGCACCGAGACCAAGATCCAGAAGCTCTGGAGTATATTTGTCCATGCGGCTTGCTGTTGTCGGGCCTGCCGAACCGATTGGTCTTCCTTCTCTTGCCGGAGATGGCCCCATATAATAAATCGTCTGATTCTTGATATCAAATGGAAGTTCTTTCCCTTCTGCAAGTGCTTCTGTCATTCGCTTATGTGCAGCATCTCTTGCTGAATAAATTACACCACTGATATACACATAATCTCCTGAGTGCAGTGTTTGTGCTACCTCAGCGGTTATAGGAGTTGTAATATGTTTTTCCATATCTTTGGTTCCTCTCTTAAATCGTTCTTATAATATGTCTGTTTACATGACAGCAAATATTTACTCCCACCGGAAGTCCTGCAATATGAGTTGGATATGTATTTACATTAACCGCAAGTGCTGTCGTTGTTCCTCCAAGACCTCCTGGGCCGATTCCCGATTTATTGATTCTTTCCAAAAGCTCTTTTTCTAATTCTTCTACATATGGAATTTCTGAATGCACTCCAACTTCACGTGTCAGTGCCTCTTTTGCCATGATCGCACATTTTTCAAATGTACCACCGATTCCTACTCCTACTACCATCGGAGGACAGGCATTTGGACCTGCATCTTTCACTGCCGTAAGAACTGCTTCTTTCACTCCTTCAATTCCATCGGCTGGTTTTAACATGAATACACGACTCATATTTTCGCTTCCGAATCCTTTTGGAGCAACTTTGATTTTCACGTTCTCTCCTTCTACAATTTTGTAATGAATGATACCAGGTGTATTATCTTTTGTATTCACTCTGAGAATTGGATCATTTACAACAGATTTTCTTAAAAATCCTTCTGTGTATCCTTGTCTGATTCCTTCATTGATGGCATCCTCAATAAGACCACCTTCAAAATGAACATCCTGTCCTACTTCTAAGAATACAACTGCCATCCCAGTGTCTTGACATATCGGTATTCTGTCATTTCCTGCGATTTGAAGATTTTCTTGAAGCTGATTCAATATCTGCTTGCCCAATGGTGATTTTTCTGTCTCTACAGCATTCTTTAAGGCCTGATCCATATCTTTGGATAAGAAATGATTTGCTTCTATGCACATTTCTTTTATATTCTTGGTAATTTCTTCTACATTTACTACGCGCATAAGAAATTCCTCCTTACTTATGTTTTACTTGTTTTATTGTACTCCATTCCCTTTTTTTATTCAATGTTTACTTGTCTTACGAATTTCTTTCCTATATACTGAATTTATTATTTATTTTCAGAAAGGAAATACTCATGAATGAAATAGAGATTAAAAGTATCGTAAACCATC
>CAZYCT010000104.1:0-6201 GCA_964646135.1 uncultured Coprococcus sp.
TGAGTAACTGGTATGTAAGAAGAAGCCGTGAACGTTTCTGGGCAAAGGGAATGGAACAGGATAAGATCAATGCCTATATGACACTTTATACAGCACTTGTGAATATTTCAAAAGTTGCTGCGCCAATGGTGCCATTTATGACAGAAGAAATTTATCAGAACCTTGTTAGAAGTATCGTAGCAGATGCGCCAGAAAGTATCCATTTATGTGATTTCCCAGAAGTAAATGAAGCCTTCATTGACGCCAAGTTGGAAGAGCGTATGGATGAAGTTTTGAAAGTGGTTGTTATGGGTCGTGCTTGCCGTAATACAGCGAACATTAAGAACCGTCAGCCAATTGGAAAGATGTTTGTAAAAGGAATATCTGAACTTCCAGGATTTTACCAGGATATTATTACAGATGAGTTGAATGTGAAGGCAATGGAAATCACAGACGATGTGCGTTCATTTACTTCTTACACATTTAAGCCACAGCTTAAAACAGTTGGTCCAAAATATGGAAAATTATTAGGCGGCATCAAGAACGTTCTTGCAGAACTTGATGGAAATGCTGCAATGGACGAGCTGAATGAGAAATGCTCACTTACATTTGAAGTCAATGGTCAGGAAGTAGTTCTTTTGAAAGAAGATCTCTTGATTGATATGGCTCAGATGGAAGGCTATGTTTCTGAAAATGATTATGGTATCACAGTTGTTCTTGATACAAATCTTACAGAAGAGCTTTTGGAAGAAGGATTTGTAAGAGAAATCATCAGTAAGATCCAGACAATGCGTAAGGAAGCTGATTTTGAAGTAACAGATAAGATCAAGGTTACTTATGAAGGAAGCGAAAAAGCTGAGGCAGTATTTGCAAAATTTGTAGATGAGATTGGCAGCGATACACTTGCAGTGAGTGTAGAAAAAGCTGTTCCAGCAGGTTATGTAAAAGAATGGAAGATCAACGGCGAAGATGTCATTCTCGGTGTTGAGAGATAGATTCTTGTAGGGGGCTTAGAAGATGTTTAGCAAAAGATTTGAAAAAGAATCTTTTAAAACAGAAGTGAAAAATAACGTCCGTATTTTGTATCGGCGAGATATAGAAGAGGCCACACCGCAGCAGTTGTTTCAGGCTGTTTCGTATGCAGTGAAGGAAGCGATTATAGACGATTGGCTTGCGACGCAAAAAACATATGAAAAAGAAGACCCTAAGACGGTCTATTATATGTCAATGGAATTCTTGATGGGGCGCGCTCTGGGGAATAATTTGATCAATATGACAGCGTATGATGAAGTGAAAGAGGCACTGAATGAATTGGGGATTGATTTGAATGTGCTGGAAGACGAAGAGCCGGATGCAGCTCTTGGCAATGGCGGTCTTGGCCGCCTTGCCGCATGTTTTCTAGATTCGCTTGCAACACTTGGATATGCTGCATATGGATGCGGAATTCGCTATCATTATGGAATGTTTAAACAGAAAATCAAAGATGGGTATCAAGTAGAAGTGCCAGATAATTGGCTGAAAAACGGGAATCCATTTGAACTGCGCCGGGATGAATATGCGACAGAAGTGCGATTCGGCGGAACAATTCGTGTGGAATATAATGAAAAGGAAAAGAGAAATTTTTATATACAAGAAAATTTTGAATCCGTTCTTGCAATTCCATACGATATGCCAATCGTTGGGTATGGAAATCATCTCGTAAATACACTGCGTATTTGGGATGCACAGGCGATTACAGAATTTAAGTTAGATGCGTTTGATCGAGGGGAATACCACAAAGCGATCGAGCAGGAGAATCTTGCGAAAAATATTGTAGAAGTATTGTACCCGAACGATAATCACTATGCAGGAAAAGAATTGCGGTTGAAGCAACAGTATTTCTTTGTATCGGCCAGTCTGCAGACGATTTTGAAAAAGCATGTAAAGAAGCATGGAACAGTGAATAATCTGTATGATAAAGTGGTTATTCAAATGAATGATACACATCCGACGGTGGCTGTAGCAGAGCTTATGAGACTCTTAATTGACGAGTATGCATTAGAGTGGGATGAAGCGTGGGATATTACAACGAAGACCGTAGCATACACGAATCATACGATAATGGCAGAAGCACTAGAAAAATGGCCGATTGATTTATTTTCAAGATTACTTCCACGTGTTTATCAAATCATTCAGGAGATTGACAGACGTTTTGTGGAGCAGGTCAGAGCCCAGTATCCAGGTGATGAAGGCAAGGTTGCGCGTATGGCAATTTTGCGCGACGGCCAGGTGAGGATGGCACATCTTGCGATTGTTGCAGGATTTTCAGTCAATGGCGTGGCAAGACTTCATACAGAAATTTTGAAAAAGCAGGAGTTAAAAGATTTCTATGAGATGATGCCTGAGAAGTTTAACAACAAGACGAACGGTATCACGCAGAGAAGATTTTTGCTTCATGGGAATCCTCTGTTAGCCGAATGGGTTACAAAGTACATCGGAGATGGTTGGATCACCGATTTGTCTCAGATGGAAAAGTTGAAGGTGTTGGCAGATGATCCGAATGCCAGAGCTGAATTTATGGAGATTAAATACAAGAATAAAGAGCGGCTGGCAAGATACATTTTGGAGCATAACAAAGTGGAAGTAGATCCGAGATCCATATTTGATGTACAGGTAAAACGTCTCCATGAGTATAAGCGACAGTTGTTGAATATTCTTCATGTAATGTACCTGTATAATCAGATTAAAGAGCACCCAGAAATCACATTTTATCCAAAAACATTTATCTTCGGAGCGAAGGCGGCAGCAGGGTATGCACGCGCAAAACAGACGATTAAGCTGATCAATTCGGTGGCTGATGTTGTAAATAATGATCTATCAATTAATGGAAAATTGAAGATTGTGTTCATTGAGGATTATCGCGTGTCGAATGCAGAAATCATTTTTGCAGCGGCAGATGTCAGTGAACAGATTTCGACTGCATCGAAGGAGGCGTCTGGAACAGGAAACATGAAGTTCATGCTGAATGGAGCGCCTACGCTCGGCACGATGGACGGAGCGAATGTGGAAATTGTAGAAGAAGTAGGGGAGGAAAATGCATTTATTTTTGGACTTAGTTCTGATGAAGTCATCAACTATGAAATCAATGGTGGGTATAATCCACAAGAAATTTATTTCAATGATTGGGATTTGAAGCGCGTTATCGATCAGCTGGTGGATGGAACGTATTCAAATGGTGATCGAGAAATGTTCAAAGATATTTACAATTCCCTTTTGACAGGTCAAGGTGCGCCAAGACCAGATACGTATTTTATTTTGAAAGATTTTCGTTCGTATGTGGAAGCGCAGAAGCGGGTGGAAGAAGCTTATCGTGACAAAGAGCGATGGGCGAAAATGGCAATCTTAAATGTTGCTTCTTGTGGAAAATTTACATCGGATCGAACGATTCAGGATTATGTAAATGAAATCTGGAAGCTGGATAAAGTACAAGTAGAACCATTTGTATAATGTATAAATAGCTACAACCTCTCATATCATGATATGGGAGGTTTTTTATGAAGAAATTTATAAGAAAAGTGGGATATTTACTCGTGATCATGTTGCTTCTGCCGTATGTAGTAACGATATTTATAAATGGCGAAGAGGTACTGAGGATAGAAAGGACAGACAGCCCTTATGTGAAGGTAGAACGGGAGGGAAAAGTAAAAGAAATCTCACTGGATACATATGGGATAGGGGTTTTGGCAAAAGAAATGGATGCGAATACAGAATTAGAAGCTTTAAAAGCGCAGGCTGTTTTGATTCGGACAAGTATTTATAAGACTTTGCAGGAAGAGGGAACGAGCACAGTTTTGCAGAAAAATTATTGGACAAAGCGTCAGATGTTGACAAATTGGGGACAAGATTTGTTTGAAGAAAATTATGCCAAAATGAGGAATGCCTGGGAGCATACGGATCGACAGGTATTAATTTATGAAGGAAATCTTGCGCTGACGCCGTATCATAAACTTAGTAATGGAAAAACAAGATCTGGGAAAGAAGCACTCGGCATAGATGCTTATGCTTATCTTCAGGTGAGAGAATGTCCGGAAGACATGAACGCAGAGGGTGCGAAAACAGTCTCAGTTATCCAAGAGTCAGGATTTCAGGTGTTGGAGACGGACAGTGCAGGATATGTGACAAAGATTAAATGTGGGACAGAGGAAGTGAACGGAGAAGAATTTCGCAGTACCTATCATTTGGCATCCTCTAGTTTTGTGTTGGAAGATTTTGATGGGAAAACTCGTATCACCGCGCAGGGAATAGGTCATGGCTTGGGGCTGAGCCAGTATACTGCCAATTACATGGCAGAAGAAGGAAAAAATTATAAAGAAATTTTGAATTATTTTTTTGAAGGCACAACTTTTGAAGAAGTTGCAGAAATATTGGTGAACCCAGAATAGAGGAATCATTTTCTGGCAAAAATAGAGTCAGAGGTGATGAATATGAATAAATTGCAGCTTACAGAAAAAGGAAAGAAGCGGGCGGCAGCAGGTATAGTAGTTTGTTTTATTGCAACGATTGCGCTGACAGGTACTTATACATGGCAAAATTATCAAAAAACAATCAATGAGGAGAATCAGGCGGAGTATGATCGGAACCTTCTGCTAGAGCAGTCAGCAGATTATCAAGAAACTGCTGGAGATGTCAAGAAGAGTGAAGTTGAGAATCGCGTGCATCAAGAAGAGGAAGAGACTCCCGAAGTGATAGCTGATGTTGGCAATACAGTGGCAGAACCCCAGTTGAATTTTTCAGAAGAGAGTAAGCTCCTGTGGCCGGTAAATGGAAATGTGCTGATGAGTTTCAGCATGGATAAATCTGTTTATTTTCAGACGCTAGATCAGTATAAGTATAATCCGGCGTTGATTATCGCAGGGGCGGTAAATGACAATGTGATTGCGGCAGCTCCTGGTGTGGTGAAGTCCATCGATAATCTTCGTGAGACTGGGACGACGGTCAATGTGGATATGGGAAATGGATACGAATGTTTCTATGGGCAGATTGCAGATGTAAAAGTGAAAGTTGGAGATTACATTGAAGCAAAAGATGTGATAGGATATGTATGTGAACCGACCAAATATTACAGTGTAGAAGGTTCTAATTTGTATTTTGAAATGCGCAAAGATGGGCAGCCAGTAAACCCATTGAACTATATGAGTGAAGAATAGGAAGGCGGGATTGCATGAGCAATCCTGAGTACATAATATGAATTATACATATATAGTAGAGTGTAGTGACGGGACATTGTATACAGGATGGACGAATAATCTAGAGAAGCGATTGGAAGCACATAATGCAGGAAAAGGTGCAAAATATACAAAGTCCAGACGCCCAGTTCGGATTGTATATCAAGAAATATTTGAGACAAAGGAAGCGGCGATGAGTCGAGAATTTGCAATCAAAAAGCTCAGCCGGAAAGAAAAATTGAATTTAATAAAAGAAAATATACAGGAGACAGAACTTTCATAAGTAATGTCTCCTGTTGAAATTTTAGACTAGTAGATACATGACTACAAAATGGCAGGCACTTCCGCCCATAACAAATAAGTGAAAAATCTCGTGGCTGCCGAAATTTTGATGAATTTTGTTAAAGATAGGAAGTTTTAAAGCGTAAATGATTCCGCCAATCGTGTAGATAATACCGCCAATCAAAAGCCAGATGAACTCTGCTTTGGTAAGTTCATTCAGCAAATGTCCAAATGCAAGAACACAGACCCATCCCATTCCAATGTAGAGAACAGAAGATACCCATTTTGGACAGTATACCCAAAATGCTTTGATAAAAATACCGACGATGGCGATGGACCACACTAAAATCAAGAGTGGAATACCGATATGAGTTGGAAGTCCAAGAAGACAAATCGGTGTATAGCTTCCTGCAATGAGTATGAAGATCATCATATGGTCAAATTTTTTCAATATTGTATTGATTTTCTTCGAAATATCAAATGTGTGGTATGTTGTACTTGCAGCATAAAGAAGAATCATGCTGACTGCATAGATACTGAGTGAAATTAAATAGATTGGCTCAGGTTCTTGTGCGGCTTGAATCAAAAGGGGAATGGAAGCAAATATTGCCATCAACATTCCGATAAAATGTGTAATTGCACTTCCTGGATCTTTAATATTATGTTCAGACATAAAACACCTCCAAACTTTGATAAGTAGTAATCAAAACTACATAAAGCATATGTGTATATTACA
>CAZYCT010000105.1:0-6131 GCA_964646135.1 uncultured Coprococcus sp.
GTTTAAACGAATGGGATTGGAGTGCTTTGAACCATATGGAGCATTCTATGTATTCCCTTCTATTAAGGAATTTGGAATGACGTCGGAAGAATTTGCAACGCGCTTCCTGGAAGAAGAACGAGTTGCAGTTGTTCCTGGAACAGCATTTGGAGATTGCGGAGAAGGATTCTTGCGAATCTCTTACGCGTACTCATTGGAAGATTTGAAAGTAGCGCTTGGCAGATTGGAGAACTTTATCACACGTTTGCGGGCGACAAAGGGATAAGAAGATGTTGAATATTGTACTTTTTGAGCCGGAAATACCGGCAAACACTGGGAATATAGGGAGAACTTGTGTAGCTACAAACACAAGACTTCACTTGATTGAGCCGCTGGGTTTTCGATTGACAGAGAAGAACCTCAAACGCGCAGGCATGGATTACTGGAATGATCTAGATGTCACTACTTATATTGACTATCAAGATTTCCTTGAGAAAAATCCGAATGCGAAGATTTATATGGCGACGACAAAATCACCGAATCTATACACAGATGTACATTTTGAAGAGGACTGCTATATCATGTTTGGAAAGGAAAGCGCCGGAATACCGGAAGAAATCCTTGCAGATCACAAAGAAGATACACTGCGTATACCGATGGTGGGAGATATTCGTTCGCTGAACTTGGGAAATTCCGTGGCGGTTGTGCTTTATGAGGCACTTAGACAAAATGGATTCGCTGGTATGAATACGGAAGGCCATTTGCACCGATTAGAATGGAATGAATAATGATAGCAGAAAAGTCCTGGCAAGTTTGCCAGGGCTTTTTTTAGTGGCGGATATTGCTGCGTTGAAGTGCAAAAGATTTTCCAGTATATATCGGTGTGGAACAAGGAATAGACGGGAATTGCAAGAAAATTCTGATACTTTTCGCAAAAAACTCTTAAATGGAAATAATTTGCATGACGACCCTCTGAAAATGCCAAAAAAAAGAGACGAGTCGCGAAAAAAGCTGGACATGTCACAACAATTTGAGTATAATATAACTTAGAGAAATTTCAGGAAATGGGGATGAAGATATGAATTATAAGCGTAGTGTAATGAGAACATTTTCATTGATATCGCAGCTTGGTATTAGTATGATTGTCCCTATTTTATTATGTGCTTTTCTCGGATCTTGGCTGGAAGAAAAATATAATATTCCAGTGTTTATCCCATTGGTGATCATGGGCGTGTTGGCCGGTTTTCGCAATGCTTACATGCTGGCGGCACACGCAAATGAGGATCCAGATGACAAAAAGAAACGATACTAGCGAGAGGAGAGTTTGAATGGGTAAGCCAGATGAAGTGGTGAGAGACATGACGCGGTGCATAATCGTGTATGGAGCAGTACTTCAGGTTATTTGCTTTTTTTTAGCGGGTGATCTGCTGAAAGCTACAGCCGGATTGTGGATTGGCGTAGTCGCTGCGATTCTGATGCTCAGAGATATGAGAGATTCTTTAATCGAAGCGTTGGATTTAGGGGAAGCAGGGGCACAAAAGTACATTCAGAAGTCATATGCGAAACGATATTTAGCGGTGGTCATTGTATTTCTGATCGTTTCAGCTTTGGGAATTGCGAATGTACTCACATTGCTTGCTGGAGTAATGGGATTAAAAGTATCGGCATACTTACAGCCGATTATGCACAAAAACAAAATAAGAAAAGGAGGTGGAAGCAGTGGGAACTAGCTTAGGAATGCTGGCGGCGAAAGAGCCAGATTTTCAGATTCATGGTCTTGTTCCATTTGAATTGTTTGGACAAAAGTTATGGGTAACCACCACCCATGTCAGTATCTTGATCGTAATTGCAGGATTGCTGATATTTGCGCTGGTTGTCCGTTCTAAGCTAAGTGATTCAGAAGGCAGACCAGGAAGCCTGCAGAATGTTGCAGAGCTGATCGTCGAGATGCTTGACAACATGGTCAAGGGTACGATGGGACGGCATGCAGTGAAATACCGCAACTACATAGGAACTTTATTTATCTTCCTTTTGGTAGCGAATATTTCCGGGCTCTTGGGACTAAGACCGCCTACAGCCGATTACGGCGTAACATTTCCGCTCGGTATTATTACATTCACGTTGATTCAGTACAACAACATTAAGTGGAATAAGATCGAGGCATTGACAAACTTATTTAAACCATTGCCATTCTTGTTCCCGATCAACTTGATCGGTGAAATCGCAACACCATTTTCAATTTCGTTGCGTCTTTTTGGTAATGTATTGTCAGGAACCGTTATTATGGGTCTTATTTACGGTTTGCTGTACAAGGTTACTTGGTTCTGGCCAGGTATTCTCCACGTATATTTTGACTTGTTCTCAGGAGCAATTCAGACGTACGTATTCTGTATGTTGACAATGGTATGGATCACAGACAAGATGCCAGAGTAATGTCCAAAACAAAAAAACAAAACAAAAAAACCTAAACAGGAGGAAATTAGTTATGAATATTACAAACGAAGGTTTAATTTTAGCGTGTTCAGCAGTTGGTGCAGGTCTTGCAATGATCGCAGGTATCGGACCTGGTGTTGGTCAGGGTATTGCAGCAGGTCACGGTGCATCAGCAGTAGGACGTAACCCAGGAGCAAAATCAGACGTAACATCTACAATGCTTTTAGGACAGGCCGTAGCAGAAACAACAGGTCTTTATGGTCTCGTTGTTGCTCTTATCCTCTTATTCGCTAACCCACTTCTTGGAAAACTCTAAGATAGAGGTACGCCTTAGAAAATAAGAGAAAGGAGGCTAAGCCTTGGAGCGTTTATTTAACATAGATGCGCAGCTCCTTTTTGATACAGTTGTTATGGCATGTTCTATGCTCTTGCTGTTCACAGCGATGTCGTACCTTTTCTTCAATCCAGTTCGTGATATGTTGGAAAAGCGTAAACAGCGCGTTGCAGATGAGCAGGATGCAGCTAAAGCTGAACATAAAGAAGCAATCGCATACAAAGAAGAATATGAGCAGAAGTTAAAAGCTGTTGACAAAGAAGCTCAGGAGATTTTAAGCGAAGCCCGCAAGAAAGCAATGAAGAATGAAGACAAGATCATTGCTGAAGCTAAAGAAGAAGCAGCAAGAATCGTCGATCGTGCAAAGAATGAAATCGAACTCGAAAAGAAACGTGCACTTGACGATATGAAGCAGGAAATGATTACAATCGCATCAATGATGGCAGGAAAAGTTGTTGCAGCTTCTGTTGATGTAAATATTCAGGATAGTCTGATTGACGAAACATTAAAAGAAATAGGTGAGCAGACATGGCTAAGTTAGTAGCAAAGGTTTACGGTGATGCCCTGTTCGCAGCCGCCTCAGAAGCTGGACGCATGGATGAGATGTATGATGAAGTGTGTGAACTTCTCAAGATCGTAGAAGAGAACACAGAACTGCAGAAACTTCTTGACAATCCAAAAGTTATCCGCGAAGAGAAGGAAAATGTTATCGAAAATATCTTCCGCGGTCGTATTTCCGATGAGATCGTGGAATTGATGAAACTGATGATTGCCAAAGGGCGTTACAGCCAGATCGAATCCGTATGCACATATTTTATCGGACTCGTGAAAGAAGAAAAGAAAATCGGAGTTGCTCATGTGACATCGGCATTGCCGCTTACAGGTGGGCAGAAAGCAAATATTATAAAGCGACTTCTTGATACAACGAAATATGAAGAGATTGAGATGAATTATACAGTCGACAGATCTTTGATCGGCGGTGTGGTTATCAGAATCGGTGACCGTGTGGTTGACTCAAGTATCAAGACAAAATTATATGAATTATCAAAAGACCTGAAGAAGATTCAGGTGTAGAATGACAAGAAAGTAGGTGGATTCGTTCCATGAATTTAAGACCAGAAGAAATTAGTTCTGTGATTAAAGAACAGATTCAAAGATATGCATCTGAACTGAACGTATCTGACGTTGGTACTGTAATTCAGGTATCAGATGGTATTGCACGTGTCCACGGCCTTGAAAATGCTATGCAGGGAGAACTTTTAGAGTTCCCTTCAGAAGTATACGGAATGGTTCTTAACTTAGAAGAAGACAACGTAGGTGCCGTTCTTCTTGGAGACCACAAGAATATCAATGAAGGTGATACAGTTAAGACAACTGGACGAGTAGTAGAAGTACCAGTTGGCGACTGCATGCTGGGTCGTGTAGTAAATGCATTAGGACAGCCAATCGATGGAAAAGGACCTATCCAGGCAGATAAGTTCCGTCAGATCGAACGTGTGGCTCCTGGTGTTATCACTCGTAAGTCTGTAGACACTCCTCTTCAGACAGGTATTAAAGCTATTGACGCCATGGTTCCAATCGGACGCGGACAGCGTGAACTTATCATCGGTGACAGACAGACAGGTAAAACTGCTATTGCCATCGATACAATCATCAACCAGAAGGGTCAGGGCGTAAAATGTATTTACGTTGCGATTGGTCAGAAAGCTTCTACAGTAGCATCAATCGTGAAAACACTTGAAAAACATGGCGCTATGGATTACACAACTGTAGTTGCATCTACAGCATCTGAATTAGCACCATTACAGTATATCGCACCATATTCTGGATGTGCGATCGGTGAAGAATGGATGGAGAATGGTGAAGACGTACTCATCGTGTATGATGACTTGTCGAAACATGCTACTGCATACCGTACACTTTCATTGCTTCTTCGTCGTCCACCAGGACGTGAAGCGTACCCAGGTGACGTATTCTACCTGCATTCAAGACTTTTGGAAAGAGCAGCTCGTCTCTCAGACGAACTCGGCGGCGGATCACTTACAGCCCTTCCAATTATCGAGACACAGGCAGGTGACGTATCTGCGTACATCCCAACAAACGTAATTTCAATCACGGATGGTCAGATCTTCCTTGAAACAGAAATGTTCAATGCCGGATTCCGTCCAGCTATCAACGCTGGTCTTTCTGTATCACGTGTAGGTGGTTCTGCTCAGATTAAAGCGATGAAGAAAATCGCTGGTACAATCCGTACAGACCTTGCTCAGTACCGTGAGTTGGCATCATTTGCTCAGTTTGGTTCAGATCTCGATGCAGATACAAAAGAACGTCTTGCACAGGGTGAAAGAATTAAAGAAATGCTGAAACAGCCACAGTATCAGCCAATGCCGGTTGAATACCAGGTAATCATTATTTATGCAGCTGTTAAGAAGTTGATCCTTGATATTCCAACAGAGGATATCTTACGCTTCGAACAGGGATTATTCGATTTCATCGATACAAAATATCCTGAACTTCCAGCAGCTATCAAAGCTGAGAAAGTGATCTCAGAAGCAAACGAAGAACTGCTCAAGAAAGCAATTGACGAATACAAAAAAGAATTCTAGGAAGAGGTGACAAATCATGGCATCTATGAAAGATATCAAGCGTCGTCGAATCAGTGTTCAAAGTACGCAGCAGATTACAAAAGCCATGAAACTTGTTTCTACTGCAAAGTTACAGAAAGCAAGAAGCCATGCCGAGGATTCAAAAGCATATTTCAATTGTATGTATAAGACAATGACATCTCTGCTTGCAAAGGCAGGAAATGTCAATCACCCATATGTACAGTCAAATGGCTGTACAACCAAAGCTGTTGTTGTTGTGACATCTAACAGAGGTTTGGCTGGTGGATACAATTCAAATATCGTAAAGTTAATTACTAGTGGAGATTTTGATAAAGAAACAACACGCATTTATGCGGTAGGAAGTAAAGGTCTCGAACTCTTGAAACATAGAGGATACAATATCGTGGAAGACTACTCAGAAGCGATCGATGCTCCAGCATATGATGATGTGAAGAGAATTACTGACAGACTCCTCGCAGATTACATTAATGGAGAAATCGGAGAGATTTACCTTGCCTATACATTCTTTAAAAACACGGTAAGTCACATCCCTACAATGCTCAAAGTGCTTCCAGTTGAAGCCAGTGACGCAGCAGCAGGTGAGGAAGAAGAAGTATCAGCAATTGATAAGATTACGCCAATGAACTTCGAACCAAGCGAAGAAGAGGCAATCAAACTTCTTGTTCCAAAATATGTGAGCAGTATTCTGTATGGCGCTTTTGTAGAAGCGGTTGCAAGTGAAAATGGAGCCCGTATGCAGGCTATGGATTCTGCAACAA
>CAZYCT010000106.1:0-5997 GCA_964646135.1 uncultured Coprococcus sp.
GGCGAATTTAGATGTAATCTGCATTGGAGCAATCAACTATGATTATATGTTCCATTGCTCGAAAGAAGATTTGAGTGTTGCGGAAGGAATAGAAGGGGATGAAAATCTGAGCAACCCGATATCGGACGTTGAAAACGATATTTTTGAGTTGGTATGTAAAGGAAAAAGTTACACCACTCAGATTGGTGGTTCGGCGTTTATATCACTGAAAGTGGTGAAACATATCCTTCCAGAACTGAAAGTTGCATACGTGGGTGTGTGCGGAACACCGAATGATTTCGATATGCGGTATGGAAAGAGTAACAATATTGATATCGAACTGCGGCACTTAGACGATAAGGAGTGGCTTTTTACCACGAGAGAACGATTCGAAGAGCCATATTACAAGGCCATTGCCAAATCCGTTGTCCGACTGCACAATCATTCGAGAAATTGTATTAAGATAGCGCCGTGTGCCAATAATACACTTCTTGGCCGAATCAAAGAGCACGAGCAGAGAACAGGAAAGTCATTTGCAGAGTATTTGGCCAGTGCAAGGTGGATTCATTTATCATCTCTTTCAGATTTTACACAGTTTGAAGCTGTGATGTTTTATGTGATCGAGGCGAAGAAAATAAATCCAGCACTGAAGATCAGCATGGATCCAGGATTTGAATACACATCTAAGTGGAGGGAGCGCCTGCAAGGGTTGATTTGCTATGTGGATTATGTGTTCTTAAATAAATCAGAGAAAAATAATCTGGGACTGAATGCAGAGGACGTGACGACTTTGTATCAGAATCTGTGTGATTATTTTACCGAATTTGATATGGCACCGGGACGAGTATTGATTGTGAAATATGAAGATAAGCATGAATTACTTTCCTTTGAAAATGGAAAATCAAAGATTCGCACAGTGCGTCATATGAAATTGTCGAATTATCAAATGAATAATGATACCGGTGCAGGAGATTCTTTTGCAGGAGGATTTATCCGAGGAATGCTGGATGAACGTATCAACGACGACATTGCGGGACCTATCGCTCTTGGCGTACAGGCAGCAAAAGGGCGCATGATCAGCTTTGATTACGAAGATCCATATATGAAGATTCAGTCACTGGCAAATGAATTCTATGAAAATTTGAAAAACTAAGATCGGAAAATCTCTCGAGGAAATTTGCCAAGAGGGATTTTCTTTTTAAAGGAGCTAAGCTTTATGAGTGAAAGGAACAAGGGAAATCTGTATATATTGATGACCGTATTATTGTGGTCAACAGGAGGCGTACTTCTTAAGTATGTGCCGGGAAATCCAATTATGATTAATGGAATGCGCAATGTGATTGCGTTTCTATTTTTCTGTATTTATCGAAAGAACAGGAAAGTAAAAATAAACAAGACAATCCTTATGGCTGCAATCTGTATTACTTTTACGAATTTATTATTTGTAGTTGCCAATAAGCTCACAACAGCGGCAAATGCGATTGTCTTACAGTATACTGCGCCGATATTTGTACTGCTCTGGGATAGTATTTACCAGAAAAAAGTGCCGTCAAAGAAAAAGTGTGCGGTGGTACTTCTGGCGTTTTCAGGAATGATATTGTTCTTCTTTGATCGACTTGATGGAGGGCAGCTGCTTGGAAATCTAGTTGCCATAGGTGCAGGCGTCTGCTTTTCTGGTGTGTTTTTTGTGAATACACTTCCGGATGCCAGCAGTGAAGATTCAAGCATGATTGCGTTTCTGTTGTCCTTTTTGATTTCCATTCCTTTTTTAAAGGATGCGGGAAGTCTGGATATGCCAGCAGTAGTCGCACTTCTGGCACTTGGAATCTTTCAGGTTGGACTGGCCTATGTTATATATGCAAAGGGTGTGAAATTAACAAGTCCAGTCAGTGCATCTTTGATCGGACTTCTGGAAATTGTTTTGAATCCAATCTGGGTATTCTTGGTATACGGAGAGACGATAGGAAAGTTTGCGCTTTTAGGATCTGTGGTAATCTTAGGAGCAATCTGTATTAATATTTTGAATGAACGGAAATAGAGTTCGCTCTATTTCGACTAGACATTTTACGGTGGATACAGTAAAATAATGAATATTACAATGGCGAAAGGAAGGAATTGAGAATATGAGCAATGTCACAGAAATCAGATGGCATGGACGAGGCGGACAAGGTGCAAAGACAGCAGCACTTTTGTTAGCTGATGTAGCATTCCAGACAGGTAAATATGTGCAAGGATTTCCAGAGTATGGTCCGGAACGAATGGGAGCGCCAATCACAGCGTACAATCGCATCAGCGATCAGGAGATTCGTGTACATTCCAACATATATGATCCAAAGTATGTGGTTGTGGTAGATGAATCCTTGTTAGAATCCGTGGATGTAACAAAAGGACTGAAAAAAGAGGGAGCAATTCTTGTAAACACACAGAAGACGAAAGAAGAAATCCGTCCACTTTTGAAAGGTTACGAAGGAAACATTTACATTATTGATGCATATAAAGTTTCTATGGAAACGATGGGAAAATATTTCCCAAATACACCACTTCTTGCAGCGATAGTGAAAGTGGCAGGAATCATGGAAGAAGAGACATTTTTGAGAGAGATGAGAACTTCATTTTCTCACAAATTTGCCAGTAAGCCAGAAGTGATCGATGGAAATATGGCGGCACTAGAAATGGCCCTTAAGGAGGTGTGCTAGATGGCAACAGATATCACGAAATTAGGAGTAAAAACAAAATGGCAGGATTTGACAGAAGGGATGATCGTTGCCGGCGCTGGAACTTCCAAGGAATTTAACACAGGAGAGTGGTCGACAGTAAAGCCAGTATTTGTGGAAGATAAGTGCAAGCAGTGTCTGCTCTGCGTGCCAGTCTGTCCAGACAGCTCCATTCCAGTCAAGGATATGAAGCGCTTGGCATTTGATTATGATCACTGCAAAGGATGTGGCATTTGCGTGAAGGCGTGTCCGTTTGGCGCGATTACAATGGAAGGGGTGAAGTAAGATGGCAAAAAGAGATAGAATTTCAGGGAATGAAGCAGTAGCAATCGCCCTTAGACAGATCAACCCAGATGTTTTTCCAGCTTTCCCGATTACACCGTCTACGGAGATTCCACAGTATTTTGCTTCCTTTGTGGCAAATGGTCAGGTGGATACAGAGTTTATTACGGTAGAAAGTGAACACAGTTCTATGTCAGCTGCAATTGGGGCTTCAGCAGCAGGAGCGCGAAGCCTTACGGCGACTTCTTCTTGTGGACTTGCATATATGTGGGAAGAGTTATATATTGCAGCATCGAACAGACTTCCATTGGCGCTGGCTCTTGTCAACCGTGCACTTTCTGGACCAATCAATATCAACTGCGACCACTCAGACAGTATGGGTGCAAGAGACGCAGGGTGGATTCAGATTTATGCAGAGAACAATCAGGAAGCCTACGATAACATGGTACAGGCATTTCGCATTTCAGAACATAAGGATGTCAGACTTCCAATTATGATCTGCCAAGATGGATTTATTACCAGCCATGCGGTGGAAAATATTGTCCTTTTAGAAGACGAAGAAGTGAAGAATTTTGTCGGGGAATATGAACCGGAAAATTATCTGCTCAATGCGAAGCAACCGATGGCAGTTGGACCATATGCAATCACAGACTACTATATGGAGGCAAAACGTAACCAGGCGGAAGGAATGAAAAATGTTTCTAAAGTGGTTAAAGAAGTTGCGGAAGAATTTGAAAAGTTGTCTGGAAGATCTTATGGATTGATAGAAGAATACTGTATGGAAGATGCAGAACGTGCAGTGGTGATGATTGGCTCAGCGGCAGGAACTACCAAAGATGCAATTGATCAGTTGCGCGCGAAGGGAGAAAAAGTGGGTCTGATTAAGATTCGTCTGTATCGCCCATTCCCGGCAGAGGAAATTGCAAAGGCACTTTCTGGCGTAAAGGCGGTTGCAATCATGGACAGAGCGGAAGGATATTCGAACTGTGGAGGACCTCTTGGAGCGGATGTGATGTCAGCACTTTACCGGGCACATGGACAGACTTTGGCAGTAAATTATATCTATGGTCTTGGCGGTCGTGATGTCCGTGTGGAAGATATGGAAACCGTATTCGAAGCCTTGAAACAGATTGTGGAAGATGGCGATGCCGGTGAGACCTATCGTTATCTTGGACTTAGAGGATAGGGGGAATTCGACATGGCATACAATTTTAAAGAAACGATGAATAAACCAGAACGTCTTGCGCCGGGACACAGAATGTGTGCAGGCTGCGGCGGAACGATCGCAGTAAGAAATGTACTGAGAGGACTACACGAAGGAGACAAAGCGGTAATTGGAAATGCGACAGGATGTCTGGAAGTATCAACATTCACTTATCCATATACAGCATGGGAAGACAGCTATATCCACAATGCATTTGAAAATGCAGGTGCTACACTTAGTGGTGTGGAAGGTGCGTATAAGGCACTGAAAAGAAAAGGAAAAATTGACGAAACATATAAATTCATTACTTTCGGTGGTGATGGAGGTACATATGACATTGGGTTCCAGTCACTTTCCGGAGCAATGGAACGCAATCATGACATGGTTTATGTCTGCTATGACAATGGTGCGTATATGAATACTGGTATTCAGCGCTCTTCTGCTACACCAATGTTTGCAGATACGACGACGACACCAGTTGGTTCAAAAAGTAGTGGAAAGATGCAGAATCGCAAAGATTTAGCTGCAATCATTGCCGCACATGACATTCCTTATGTTGCACAGACAACGTTTGTGCAGAATTTCAAAGATTTACATGTGAAGGCAGAAAAAGCAATCTACACACCAGGAGCAGCCTTCCTTAATGTAATGGCACCATGTCCGCGCGGCTGGAGATACAACACACCAGATATTATAGAGATATGTAAGCTGGCGGTGGAGACTTGTTATTGGCCACTTTTTGAAGTGATTGACGGTAAATGGATTTTAAATTATGAACCAAAGAAGAAGCTTCCAATTGAGGAATTCTTGCGCCCACAGGGAAGATTTAAACATCTGTTCAAGGCAGGCAATGAAGAGCTGATTGCAGAGTTCCAAAGAGAAGTAGATCGCAGATGGGAAGATCTAAAGTTCAGATGTTCGAGATAGGAAAGCATCGTCTACACAAACTTTTGAAGGAAAGAATCGAGGTGCGTCAAAGAGATGAATAGCAAGGACTATAACGTGTTTCTTACAGTTGCAGAAATCAAACATTTGACCAAAGCTTCTAAAATGCTTTATATGACACCGCAAGGTGTGAGTAAAGTAATCAAGAATCTTGAGCAGGAATGTGACTGTGAACTATTTTTGCGCACTGGAAATGGCATGGAACTTTCTGAGGCTGGAAAATGCTTCTATGAATATGCCAAGAAGGCAAAGGCAGAGTATGATGCTATGCGACATGATATCTTGCGAATCAAGCAGGAAGAGCGAGGCGTCGTAGATCTGGTTTCTGCATTTGGCATCCTTCGTTATGTAACCCCGGAGTGTCTGTTGGATTTCAAAAAGGAATATCCGGAAATCGAATTCCATTACAGAGAAGCCCCAGATAAACAGATTGAACGATGGTTTCAGGCGGGGGAGGGCAATGTGGCGTTCACCCTTGCTCCGTGCAATGAAGAATTATACGATGTACTGGAGTTTGGTGCATTTCCAATCAAACTTTTGGTAAATAAAGAGCACCATTTGAGTGAGAAAAAGTCCGTCAGCATCGAAGATTTAAGGAATGAACCATTGTATATTGAAAGCAGGGAATTTAAGATTCATGACTTAGTCGTGAACAGATGCCGCAAGGCAGGATTTGAACCGAATATTATATTTGAGACCAGTGGATTTAGTCTCTGTCACAAGATGGTCAGAGAGAACAAAGGCATTTCGGTCACTGTCGATTTCATCTCTGACGATATGGGGAAAAGTAATATGGTACTAATTCCATTTCACGATGGCGTCTATGAGTGGAAAGTATGTATGCTGACACGCAAGAACGAAGTGATTGGAAAT
>CAZYCT010000107.1:0-5992 GCA_964646135.1 uncultured Coprococcus sp.
GGTTATGTTCACGAAGGAGATTCTGCACCAGAGAAATGTCCAGTATGTGGTATTCCAGCAGAAAAGTTTAAAGAACAGGCTGGCGAAAAAGTTTGGGCTGCAGAACATGTAGTAGGAGTTGCACAGGGTGTTAGCGAAGATATTCTTGCAGATTTAAGAGCAAACTTCGAAGGCGAATGTTCCGAAGTTGGTATGTACCTTGCAATGGCAAGAGTTGCTCATAGAGAAGGTTATCCTGAAATTGGTCTGTATTGGGAAAAAGCTGCTTGGGAAGAAGCTGAACACGCTGCAAAATTTGCTGAATTATTAGGCGAAGTAATCACTGACAGCACAAAGAAAAATCTTGTAATGAGAGTAGATGCAGAAAACGGCGCAACAGCTGGAAAATATGACCTCGCAAAACGCGCAAAAGAACAAGGTCTTGACGCAATCCATGATACAGTTCACGAAATGGCTCGTGACGAAGCTAGACACGGCAAAGCATTCGAAGGTCTCCTGAAGAGATACTTTGGCTAAGCTACAAGCCGAGTAAAAATGTGATAATAACGCTCCGCAAGTTTACTTGCAGGGGCGTTTATTATCGCATTTTTATTGGGCGACAGCCCTCCAGCGAGATGTAACGCAGTGAAATCGAGCTGGCTCGGCGTAGCTTTACTGGCTTATTATACGGCGCCATGTCCATTTACTGTCTAAGCAATATATGTCTGTTTATCCGCTATCGTTTCTCTTCCAACAATTCTTTCAATTCTTCAAATGCTTCTTTGTATTTCTTCGAAATTGCCGTCGGATTATGTTTCACATGCTTTGCAGCGCGATAGAACTGCTGGTTTGTTCTTTTGAATACTTCTCGAATCTGTTTCTCAAGCTGTTCCATGATTTCTTCTTTATCCTTCAATTCTTCTGCATTCATAGAAGCAATATGAGCTTTTAATTGTTCAAGTCTTGCCACTCGTCTCTCTCTTCGCTTCTCAAGACGATACATAATCTGCTCTTTTCGATTCTTTGGCAACTCTTTTATTTCTGTAATATCAGGAATTCCCGCAAATGCCAACACAGCATCCACTCGATTTTCCAAACGCTCAATCACAATGCGACTCTCTGTAAGTTTCTCGAGTAACTCTTTCATATCAAGAGCAGCTCTCAGAGAATCATTAAAATCATACATGAACGCACCAATCAGTACGAATGCAGCCACTTCTGTCCCAGCTTTCGGACACTGCAGCAAAATTTCTTCCACAGGGACATGAATTACTTCTACCAAAAATATCGAAAGTACACCCCAAAAGAGTGAGACAAAGAAACAGATATGCCCCTTGTAATTTAATGGAATATTACTATAATCCCAGTATTTTACATGAAACAATTTTTCCATCGTACTTCCTGTCACCAGTTCCATTCCGGTTGCTGCTAGACCACCCATAAGAAAGACTAATCCTACATTTCCTCGAATATTAATGGTCACAATCAGTATGCTGATAGCAGCAAAACCATAGATTGGAAGCGCTGGACCATTCAAAAACCCTCGATTAACCCATTTCCATTTTCTGTTATCCACTGCTTTTTTTATAGAGACATAGCAGCTCTCCCAAATCCATCCCAAAAAGCAATACCAAAAGAAAAATAAAATCCACTGTGAGACTGTGTATCTGTACATTTCTATTTGCCTCCTTGAAATTATTTTACAATCTTTAAAAACTCTTCCATTGCTCTGCTAAGATATCTTCCCTTTTTCCAGTAAAAATGCACTTCTCTCGTGCTGCTTTCTTTGTGCAGTCGATAGTAAACCATCTCTGAATGTCGCGATACTTTCTGCGCCAACGTATCGCTGACAAAGGAAATCCCCATTCCCGAGTTTGCAATATTATATGCAGTCAACTGCTGATCCACCTCCAACAAGACTTTCGGTGAAAATCTTTGTCTTTGGCAAATCTGATTTGTTCGAAGTCTGGTGTCATTCTCCTTTTTCTGCAAAATAAATGGCTGCCCACAAAATACTTTCAAATCAATCTCTTTTGTCGTATCCATCAAATATTCCCCTGCTCCTATTGTAGAAGATTTGATTTGATATTCTTCTAGCTGCTCGTTGATTGGAAACGACTCTGGAACTGCAAGAAGCAAGTGTTCCTCTCTAAGCGGTTTCCACTCAAAGATTTCTTCATCCAGAAGACAATTATCGAGCACCAGATCCACTTCTCCATTTCGCACCATTTCTTCTAACGTAGCCGTTGTTTCCTCGATAAGGTCTACTTTAATCATCGGAAACCTCTTGCCAAATTCTGCCAAAAATTCAGGAAGCACAAACGATGCAAACAGACTTGTTCCACCGATTGTCAAACTTCCGCTTTTCAGTGCGCCAAGGTCATTGATGTAATTAGAAAATTCATTTTTCACCTGTATCATCTGCTCCACAGCCTTGATATAAGATTCCCCATATTCAGTGAGCCTAAGTGGCTTCGTACTTCTGTCAAAAATTGGATAACCTATCTTTTTTTCTATTCTCTTTATCGATGCGCTAAGTGAAGGCTGAGAAATAAACAACTCTTTCGCTGCCTTTGAAAAGCTTTTTGCCTTATACACTGCGTATACATATTCCATTCCCTGAAACATAAAACACCATCCCTAGTAGTATAATTTTTTAACTATAGTATTTATAATTATATATATATTTGATTATAGCACAATCGTTTCCTATAATGAAGTCAGCGATAAAAAATTTATAAAACATGCTGTCTAAAAGGAGCGTATATTAATATGGAAACAAAGAAAGACTTTCGTATCGAAGCCGACTCAATTGGAACAAAAGATGTTCCAGAAAACGTATACTATGGAGTACAGACTTTAAGAGCTGCTGAAAACTTCCCGATCACTGGACTTACCATGCATCCAGAGATCATCAACAGCCTTGCTTATATCAAAAAAGCTTGTGCCATCACAAACTGCGAAGTTGGCGTCTTAGATAAGAAGATTGCAAGTGCAATTGTTCAGGCCTGTGACGAGATTATTGACGGAAATCTTCACGATGACTTTATCGTTGATCCAATCCAGGGTGGTGCCGGAACTTCTCTCAACATGAATGCCAACGAAGTTATCGCCAACCGTGCAATCGAGATTCTTGGCGGTGAAAAAGGTGACTACGAAATCGTCAATCCTAACGACCATGTAAACTGTGGTCAGTCAACAAACGACGTAATCCCAACAGCCGGTAAGATGACCACTCTCCGCCTGTTACAGAATTTGAAAAAAGAATTACTTCGTCTTCATGAAACACTTGTTGCAAAAGCAGACGAATTCGATCATGTAATCAAAATGGGAAGAACACAGATGCAGGACGCTGTTCCGATTCGTCTTGGACAGGAATTCCGCGCATATTCTGTAGCTATCCTCCGCGACATCCGTCGTATGGACAAGTCTATGGAAGAAATGCAGGTTGTAAACATGGGTGGTACAGCAGTTGGTACAGGTATCAATGCTGACGAAACATATTTAAAACGTATCGTGCCTAACCTTTCTGAAGTTTCAAATATGGACTTCGTTCAGGCATTTGACTTAATCGATTCTACACAGAATCTTGACTCTTTCGTAGCTGTATCTGGTGCAATCAAGGCATGTGCCGTTACACTTTCAAAGATTGCCAACGACCTTCGTCTTATGTCATCAGGTCCAAGAGCAGGCTTTGGAGAAATCAACCTTCCAGCAAAACAGAATGGTTCTTCTATCATGCCAGGTAAGGTAAACCCAGTTATTCCAGAAGTTGTGAACCAGGTTGCTTTCAACATTATTGGAAATGACGTTACAATCACAATGGCTGCTGAAGCAGGACAGTTAGAATTGAATGCCTTCGAACCAATCATTTTCTACTGCATGTTCCAGTCAATCAACACTCTTACTTATGCAGTACAGACATTTATCGATAACTGTGTATCAGGAATTACTGCAAATGAAGACAGATGCCGCCAGCTCGTAGAGAACAGCATCGGTATTATTACAGCAATCTGCCCACATGTTGGATACCAGAAATCAGCAGAGATTGCGAAACAAGCTCTTGCAACAGGAGAGTCTGTCCGCACACTGATCTTGAAAGAAGGTCTTCTCTCAGAAGAAGAATTAGATGGTATTCTTGATCCAGTACATATGACAGAACCAGGAATCTCTCGTAAAGATATTATGAGAAAAGTAAAAAAAGCTTTTGATGAATTGAACTAATAAAAGCAAAGGAGCAAAATCAATCCGATTTTGCTCCTTTACTTTTATTTTCGATTTGCAGGTTCTACTGCAACTGATTTTCCTTTAATTTTCGCATTCTTCATAGCTTTGAGGACCTTTTTAGCGTACTCTCTTGGAACCTCTACAAATGTATACTTGTCATACATATCTATCGTTCCTACAACTCTTCCATCAAGCCCACTCTCGCCTGCAATTGCACCGAGAATATCTCCCGGTTTTGCTTTATTCTTCTTACCAATGTTGATGAAAAGTCGAACCATACCTGACTCTGTTGCACTGGTATCCTCAAACTCCATATCATCCTCATCTTGTTCCTGTTCATTGAGACCACAACACATTTTCAAAAATGCTGCTGCCATATCCATTGCCGTGTAATCTGAATGATTGATACGATTTTCAATCACATTTACCATGCCTGAAAGATCCTCATTCTCAATCATATGTTCCACTTCATCTAACAGCTTCTCCATCTTTGTGTTCGCAACATCATTCAGAGATGGAACCTTCTGTGCATAAATCTTTGTCTTACAATATCTCTGGATTTCTTTTAATTTGTAAACTTCTTTTCCAGAGACAAATGAAAATGCTTTTCCTTCTTTTCCTGCGCGACCTGTTCTTCCAATTCGGTGAACATAATATTCATCATCCTGCGGAAGGTCATAATTGAAGACTGCCTCTACATCATCTACATCGATACCTCGCGCTGCCACATCTGTTGCAACCAAAATATCTGTCTTTCCACTACGGAATCCCTGCATTACCCTGTCGCGCTGTTCTTGCTTCAGATCCCCATGGAGTGCTGCCGCAAAATATCCTCGTCCCAGAAGTGCCTGCACTAACAAATCTACCTCTTTCTTTGTGTTACAGAAAACAACTGACAACTTCGGATCATAAATATCCAAAAGTCTCGCAAGTACTTCTTCCTTATTCTTCGGCTTTACCTCAAAGTAATATTGTTCAATATTTGGAACCGTAAGCTCCTTCTTTGTAACCTTTACAATCTGTGCATCTTTCTGGAATTTCTTTGTGATTTCCATGATTGGCTTTGACATGGTAGCAGAAAACAATAATGTCTGTCTCTCTTCTGGAACACTGCTCAAAATTGTTTCCATATCTTCTAAGAATCCCATATTCAGCATTTCATCTGCTTCATCTAAAACTACCGTGTGTACATGATCCATCTTGATGGTCTTTCTGCGCATGTGATCCATCACACGTCCAGGTGTTCCCACAATAATCTGTGTACCACTTTTCAATGAACGAATCTGTTTTACAATCTCCTGTCCACCGTAGATTGGCACTAGCTTAATACCATGCATAAACTTTGCTAAATTTCTAATTTCATCTGCCACCTGAATCGCAAGTTCTCTTGTCGGACAAAGAATAATCGCTTGAAGTTTCTTATTCTTCGGATCTATCTTTTCAAGCAACGGAATTCCAAATGCCGCTGTCTTTCCAGTCCCTGTCTGCGCCTGCCCAATAACATCATATCCTTCTTTCATGAGCGGGATTGCCTTTGCCTGAATCGGCGAAGCCTCCTCAAATCCCATGTATTTGACAGCTTTCAAAATATCATTTGAAAGCCCCATATCTTCAAATTTAACCGTTTCCATCTTTACTCCTTCTTTTAAAAACACTCTTTGTCTACATAAACAGACAAAGAGTGGAATGCAACGCCTAATTTTACCAAACTTAAGAAAAAATGTCAATTTTATGCTTGCAATTTCTAAATAATAGTTGTAATATACACATATGCTTTATGTAGTTT
>CAZYCT010000108.1:0-5974 GCA_964646135.1 uncultured Coprococcus sp.
CCCGCTATGAGCGCAGTGAGGCCCGTCAGGGCTACCGCAGCGGCCATTATGACCGCACCCCCTTTACACTCAAAAGCACAGATTTTTCATGGAGTAATTTTCGCACTTCAGATGAGGATTGAAAAGCAGGTAGATTCATTATACTGGCACTTTCATCCCGCATCAACAACTTATTTTCTCTGGAGTTTCTTTATCCACTCAAGTACTAATATCGGATCATCCATCATATCCAAATCCAACTCTAATTCTTCGTCTGTTACACCATCAAAGCTTTCCCAACTTTCCGAACCCGTCCTTCTTTTTTCAGAACCTGAAATTTCAAGCTCAAAAGCAATCCGGTCCAGCTCGTCTGAAAGATAGTCCTCACGAATCTTTTTCCAGCGTGCCTTACGTAAACCAAGTATTGCACCTTCTTTCCTCGGTTCTATCGCACTGTTTTCAATGTTATCGTCACATTCTAAAAAAGAAAAAAGAGCATTTCGAATTTCATCAATATATATATATTCCATTGAATCATATAATTCGCCATTATACAATCCCTTTATAATCAGATCAATAATATCTGAAACATAGATGTCCTCTAACAGCGATTCTGCTCCACCAGAAAGTTTAAGCCTTCCTATAGGAGCATTTTTATATTTTTGATTTTTCCATTCTATGATACTTCCATCTATCACCTTGAGCCCTGAAAAGGACTCCGTCTCCGAGTAGTCATCTTGAATATTCACAATATCAGACTCGTTCATTGCTTGCCACATCCATTTTAATCCTTATATACATGATGAAACCATCATTGAAAGCTCGCAACCTCTAGGTTTACCTTCTAGCTACTTACAATTAGTCTCCGTAATTCCGCTCCAGCCATTTTACTAGCATTACAGGATCTTCTAGTATAGTCAAATCAGCAAACGCATCATCGATGTCCTCAAGGAAATCCATCTCATCTGTAGCCACATCTTCAGCGTAATCGCTCTCGTGGAAACTCACGTTTTTTTCGCTATATTCATCCGAAAAATCCAGCTCGAAACTTATCCTATCTATTTCATCAATTAAATTATAATTCAAAACCTCATTGAGTGCAGTTCTATTACAAGCTTCTATATAGTCATATCCATACAGTTGCCTGTAATACGATACATTTGCATGAACCATTTCTCTAATGTCTTCTTTTGTAACTTCGACATCCTGCAGAAAAGAGCCGTTTTCTTCAATTTTCAATGCAAATAAATCTCTGGGCAACATATCGTAGGATGCTTCCTCAATCGAAATAGGACAAGTATAGTAAGCTCTTTCAATTGCATATCTATAATCTCTGAAGCAATCAGAACAAGTATTAAACGATATATTTCCAACAGATAAGCGTTCCGCCACACTATCGAAATCCTCATAAATATCATACCAATCCGAAAACACCTGCGATTTCGCACCATCTGCGAACGATACTACAAACTGATTATTATTTTTCACAAATATAATACTATAGTTACTCGCCCAAGTCTGCTGGAGCAAGAAATGTATCTCTCCAATATCTTGGCTGCGCGAACGTTCTGATGTATGCGTCACCAACGCAAAAAACTGTATTTTCTCATTAGTTCTCGGCCACTTCAATTCCATAATCAATGAGATGTTGTCAACTAATGCCAACAGCCTTCTATCGTTTTCCGACATCACAACGTATTTTTCCGAATCAAAGTAAATTACGTCGTTAATACTGTGATTCACATAAACAGGATCAGGAGCGATTATATGACCCGCTTCTTTAAGCAGTGTTATTACATATTCAAAAAACTGCTCATCTACCATATAATCGCTCCTTCCCGTGTTATTTTAGCCTAGCAATTTTGCAAGCTCATCCTCGTAGGACAGTCCGTTAATTTCTCGGCGAAATGTCGACAGAACCTCATATGTCTTGTTCAAATAGTCCTCTCGTGTCGAACACCCGTCTGTAAATTGCTCATACATTTCTTCTATACCGCCACGAACATAAGCATGAAAAAGTTCCATATTCTTTGCAAATTCATCTTTTTTATCCTCTTGGACATCATATCGGAATGCGCGGTCTATGCGAACGCTTGGCTCCAACTCAGTGCTATCTTCTAAAAGCATCACCATTCTATAAATAAACACACAGTTCTCACGTTCTGTCGCATATGCGTCAGCATAGATTCTTGCTCGATTATCCGAGCTAGTATCTTTAGGAGCAGTGCGTTTATACAACAATCCCCAAATTGCTGCATTCATATATACATCAATATACCGCTCAAAAATCCGTGCTGTAACCGAAGAAGATTCATCTCCATCTCGAGAATTAGAGTTTTTCGATGCCAGGAATTTTAAATATGTAGCATGCTTTCCGGTAATTGCATAGTCATTTTCAAACATCGAAATCCCCCTTACTCTAATACCGTATACGTTTCGCTGTGCTTCTTCAGCTGATACTGTTTTCCAACACGAGATTCCATAACGGGTTCTGCGTAACGCCAGTCCTTCTGCATCACAAACATAATAACCTGCTCAGCAATTTCCGGAAGAACCTTTGAGATATTTGCCGTATGAATCTCATCTGCATTAGAGAACGGAGCATCCATTACAAGTGGATAAGGTTCAGAAGAAAGATTAAACCCCTCTTCACCTGCATCTGCAATAATTTTTTCTTTTGCTAAAGCTACGAGTCCTGCGATAAACGCAAAGCTCTTAACTCTATTGGAGCCCTCAGATTCACCCGCAGCAACTTCCTTATCTTCAATTGTCGTGAGAAGTGTCACTTGATATTTAGAATCGATAGAAACCCTTCTATGACCATGATACATCTGTTCAAAGATATCATTAACTTTCGTTTCAAGAGCTTCTCTAATAAAAGATTCTTTCTCCTTGTACGTAACAGAGAGCCACGCAAGGATTTCCTCTGCATACTGGATAAAAAGCATGGTTTCCTTGTTCTTTCCAGAAACAGCAACGAGACTATCATAGACTTTTTTATATCGTTCAATATTGCTTTGCAATCCCGCATCATCACGAATTAACTGTTCCTTTTTGGCATTAAGATCACGTAACCGTTTCTTTACATCAAGTAGCTCATTTTCATACTGCTTCATGTTATCTTTGCCCTTAATCTGCATGCTAATATCATCCAGTTCATCTTCCCATTCTTGGATTCTCAACTTTGAACGATATATTTCTTGATAACGAGAAGTCAAGCTATCAAAAGTATTATCAGCGTTTCTCGAGAAAGATGCCAACTTTTCACGGTAATGGCGAACTGTGTTACCAATAGATTCAGGTGGAACATAATTCAGTTCTTCCACTAAATGTTTGTAGGCATCATTTCCTTCACAAAGCTCCGCTCCACAAATACAACGACCTCTCTTTAGCAACTCCAATATAGTAGGCGCAGTAAGATCCCTGACACCCTTATCGTCTATTTTGATAGCCGCCAAGAAATCACTCGCCCTACCCAGCAAAGGTTGAGCATAGAGTTGCAACGAACCTATATTGAACTCCTTAAAGAACAGTGATGTCATATTCTCAAGCGAGATTTTTTCCACTTTAATACGACGTTCCAAATCCTCCTTCTTTTTTTGAAGAGTTGCAGTTGTCTGATTATCTCTCAAAATGCTATCAAGTTGTCCCTTACGTACTTCGTACTGCTTTATCTGGGATCCACAGGTATCAATCTGCACCTTGAGTGCTTCTCGTTTTTCGTCTGAGCTGTGAATCATTTCGAGCGCACCACGAGCTTTTTCGTCACCGTCCAAATCCATCGCTCCATATAGCTTTCCGAGAACAGTTTTCTTATTGCCTTTTGTTCCAATATGCTTAATTGTAGTTTCCATAATGGATAAACCAAGCAATCCCTTTACAGCATCCGCCACATCTTTGCGTGTGCTTATGCTCCTAACACGCTCTGTATCGAAGAAAAAATAGGTAGACAAATCTTTCGGAAGAATATTCTCGATTACCTTTTGCACCTCAGTTGCACGAACAGATTCAATTTGTCCATCTTTTTCCTTGTAGGAAACCTTAATTTGTGCTTTTTTTGCTCCGCTAACTCTTCCATTTGTGCAAGTATAAACCTGCGATCTGCTAATCACATAATCCATGCCATTATGAATAACACAGATTTCAACAGAAACCCTTTCTATGTCTCCATTATTCATACTATTAGCTATTTCCAAATTCAACAAAAAATCCGGGTTATTGTCAAACATAACTGTTTCATAAAAGCACCAGTTAAATGCCTGCAACAATGTTGTTTTGCCAAAGGTATTATCGCCCAAAATAATTGTAACATTTTGTTCCGGATCGCAGGAGAATTCGATAGCAGTATTCCCTTTGAACTGTCTGAAATTCTGCATTTTTAGAGATTTAATTAGCATTGCTTCGCCCCCCTCAGAATCCTTTTTTTGCCACAGAAGCAATAATTCTGCGAATACAGTCAACCATTTCATCTGTGGTCTTTTCTCTAGTCTTAAGATTATCCTGCTCCGCCTTCAGAATCTTAAGCTTCATTTCATTTAACTTTCTCGAATCGATTCCGCATTCATTAGACATAATCTGCATCCTCCAAATCGTCCATTTCAGGTTCTATTCCATAAGCACTTTGAATTTTTGAAATCAGGTCATCAGAGTCAAACGGATTCTCTGATATAGCGGCGAAATCTTTCATCCGTAAGATTTCACGCATTGCCAATGATTTCCCGCTTTCCAAAACATCCTTATCAATTTGATCCACACCGTCAAATGCAAATGGTAGCGTTATAAAATCATATATTACCGCATAGCTTTTTCCTTTAAACAATCGGAGCACTCTGCCACGCCGCTGAACATATTCCTTTGGATTTGTACTACTTGCCATAATAAAAGCAGTCTTAATACTGGGGATATTTACACCTTCATCAAGGCATCGAATCGCAACAACTGCTTGCAAGTGTTCACCTTCATCAAAGTCCGCTTTAATTCGTTCGCGCTCAGCAGCATCCTCCTCAGATGTAAATTTAGATACTCTCATTCCAAGCTCGTTTCCGAGCATGTCTGCAACAAAATCAATCTGGCGTATGTCTTCGGCGTGAGCTTGGCCCTCTTTATAGTCTACATCATGCATCGTGGTTGCTCCGCAGTAAACCAACATATGATTATCGTCTTTATAGTCTTGCATCAATTCACGCAAAACTTTTATTTTTTCAGTTGCTCCAGCGACAACACGAGCACGCCTAATAAGAAGCATTTTGGCATATTCACTAAGTACTACATTACCATGCTTATCCTGGTGAATATTCATTCTAATTTTAGCTGTAAGGTCCAAGTATTCCCCAATTTCAGGCTCGCTAAGAGAAACAACAACAGGGTGGTAGTAATACGGAGTCAGCATTTTATTATCGATAGCATCCTTAAGCGTGTATTCAATACACTTTTCTCCGAAGTATTCATATAATTTTCTTGTACCCTCTGGATCCCCATGCCTGTCAATGGTCGCAGACAATGCAAGCCTATACATCATATTGTCCACAAGCGTTGTGCTTAGATTCTCTGCGCCAAAGTTATGTGCTTCGTCAACCACAAGAACCACATTGCCACGCATCTTTTTTACAACAGTCTGAACATAATCACTTGAGAAGGTTGCATTTGTAGCAACAGCACAGAAGTGATTCTGTACTCCTATATTGAAACTTGTCGCAGCGGTCTTTAGACGTTCTTTCCAGTTCCTTTGTGTAGATGCAGAATAGCAAACAATTGGTTTCATACCAAATGCGACTATATCATCTTTCCATTGTTCGACTAGATGTTGATAAGGGCAAACAATAAATACCGCAAGATTCTGATTTGTGGCTTTATATAAGGTTACTATTGCAGCGAGCGCAGTGTAAGTTTTACCTGTTCCCGTCGCCATATCAAAGATACCGCGATATCCTTTTTCAGCCCAGCTATTGATTGCTTCTAGCTGGTACGAACGCATTTTAACCTCAGATGGTATATG
>CAZYCT010000109.1:0-5759 GCA_964646135.1 uncultured Coprococcus sp.
AGAGCATTCGGCTGTTAACCGAAGGGTCGTTGGTTCGAACCCAACTCGGGGAGTTTGAGTCCTGTAGAATATTCTGCAGGATTTTTTTTGCGTGCACCTAACAGCGCATGTTTCCAACGAGTGAAAGTCTCGAATTCGTCCGGTAGTGGGAATGATATAGCCGGATAATTGATTAAGTGCCGAAAGCGTAAAACTTCTGCAAAACCGCTCTTTCACCACTGGTATGGAATCGAAAGAGTTTCGATAGCTATTTTCCTTCGCCAGTATTGGTGGTAGAAATACCAAAGAAAGCTGGTGGAACAGGGAGAATGGGAATATCTACGATTTTGGAAAAATTACAAGGTATTGAAAGAAGAAATGTAAAGTGTGCAGTGGTGTAAATATAAAATTTTCGTGGAAGATGACGGGAGTTAGTTACTCCTTCATGCTCGATTTGAAAAAAATATTATTTTATATTGTAGTGAAATAATATATAGATGATTCAAATGTCTATATAGACATAATATATTTGAAAAAAATTACCGGGGGGGGGGTATAATACTCCGTACAGTTATAAAATTTACAAAGGAGGAACAATAATGAAAAAGAGAGTAATTTCAGTATTGTTGATGGTAACATTATCTGCATCGTTAGTGATTGGGTGTGGGAATGGATCAAGTGATGCCGGAGAGCTGGAAAATGAAGTGAAGACAGAAACTGACGGAGAAGACGAATCGGATAATGAGGAAATTTTGGTGGATGCTACTATTACAGTTGAGTCGGCAACAGCAGACCAAGTAGCAGATTTTATGAATGATTCTGATGATAGTACAGTGCTTGTTGATGCTCGTTCTCAGGAGGCATATTCTGGCTGGGCATTGGAAGGAGCAAAAAATGGAGGACATTTGAAAAACGCAGTTCTGTTCTCTGCGCGTTGGCTTGATTGTGAATATGCAGAAGAAGCGCCAAGAACAGCATATCTTGAAAGAGCTATGGAATCGCAGAATATTACTGAAGACAAGAACATCATCGTTTATGATTATTCTGGCGAACAGGCTATCAATGTGGCAAAATACTTCATTGGACAAGGCATTGAGAACGTAACAGTATTTCAGGCGAATGAACTGATTGATGGAGGAAATGATCTTGAGTTTTATGAGAATTATGATAGATTTCTTCCAACAGAGATTGTAAAAAGTATTTCTGATGTAAAGACAGGTAAAGCAGAAACACTGAGTGATGAAGCAAAAGCAGTTATTGGTGATGATTTGGATAAAGTTATACTTGTAGACGTTGGTTGGGGAAATTCAGAAGTGTCATCGTACTTCTCAAAAGGACATGTGCCAGGCGCAGTACATATCAATACAGATTCGTATGAAAGACCTCGTGTGTATATCGCAGAGAAGCGTGCAGAATATGCGAAGGAATGGAGATTGATTTCGCTGGAAGAGTTCCGTGATGAGGTGTGCACACAGTATGGAATAACGAAAGATTCTATTGTAATCGCAAGTGGTACATCCTTGTCACCACAAGGACGTCTGGGATTTATGCTGAGATCATTAGGAGTTCAGTATTATGCAATGAGTGGTGGATTGACAGCATGGATTTACAATGGGTATGACCTTGATACAGACAAGAATTCACTTGTTATTCCAACAGCAGTAGAAAGTTTTGGTTCTGATGAAATTGCAAATCCAGATGAAATTTTATGGATGGACGATATTAAGGCAATTTTAAGTGGTGAGCGTGAAGGTCAGGTTGCAGATAATCGAGGAAAAGAAGAATGGGAAGGAGAGTCTTCGGGATATTACTACCATGACCTTGCAGGGCATATTGATGGCACAATTTGGTGTGCATCGCATACAGAAAATGGCGCTACTTTTAACAACGTAGATGGTACACCTAGAACACAAGCAGAGTATAAAAAATATATGGAAGAGTGTGGACTTGATATGTCAAAGACGGTTGCATTCTTCTGTGGAGATAGTTGGGGGGCAGCGCAGATTGCCTACTGGTGTCAGTCTGTAGATCTTAACAATATAAAACAGTGGGGAAATGGTTGGATTCCATGGTCTAACGAAGGTAATGAGTTCATTGACCATAATGGAAACAAAGTTCACTATGACAAGTATTTAGACACGGTTGTTGATGAAAATGGGAATGATATGAGGGATGGAATAAATATTCTTGACACTGCAACTGGAAAATAAGGAAATGACAGAATGTGCTCTTTTTTTAAGAGCACATTTGTCACTATATAGAGCAGGAGAAAATGGATGAAGAAGAATAAAAAAGTAATATTATTAGTTTCTGTAGTTTATATAGTCTTTGCGGTAATACTAGTGTATGGTGTCGTGAAGACAACGCTGAATGAAACCACTGTAACAGAAAGCGTAGCGGACGGTGAAAAAGAAATTGGTGCTTCAAGCGTGGAAGATGCAGAAGCGTTGATTGGGAAGACTCTTACAAGAGAGGAAATTGAAGCTGCACTTGGAAAATGTGTGAAATTTGATATGAGTAACGAAGGGTGTGAACGTGGTGTTTATGCTGGGAGATTTTATTTTGATAAATTTACAATTTTTTCAAGAACCTATGACAAGGGACAGACATTTAACGTTGTATCGGTAAATGAGTAATAGAAAGGGATGAATATTATGAACAATTTTTTTGAAAAAATTGGAATTAGAGGAAAACTTAAAAAGAATTTTGGAGCAATTGTGATTCTAGCTCTGAGTGGATCTGTGATTTTTGCCCTTCCTTTTTTTAGATTTGATTATTACGATGTATATATCACTACATATCATCTAACAAATACGCAGATGGGAATATTTGGAACAGTGATTGGCGTGTTTGGAATTATATCATATCTTTTCGGCGGTATTGTAGCGGATGGAATGTCAGTTAGGAAGATTATTGTTTTTTCATTATTTGGAACAGGAATTGGTGGTCTTCTTCATTTATTACCATTGGGATTTTATGGATTATTGTGTGTGTATTCGCTCTGGGGTGTTTCTACGACGTTTGCATTCTGGCCTGCTTGTGTAAAAGCGGTGCGTGTGATGTCAGATGAGGATAGTCAAGGAAAGGCTTATGGATTTTTTGAGGGTATACAAAGTGTAGGAGGCGCAGTGGTGGCATTGATTGCAGTTGCCTTTTTTAATTGGGGAGCATCAGGAATGTCGAATCAAGTGTTGGCGATGAAGTGCGTAATTCTGTTTTATTCGCTAGTAAATATTGCAATGGGATTATTTGCTTTATTTGCGGTTGAAGATGATAAGATGGTACTTAACTCAGAAAAGGTTTCATTCAAAGGAGTTGCGAAGGTTATTAAAAATCCAGCAGTGTGGATAATTTGTATGGTATCATTTTGCAATCATGTATTTTGCTTGTCCATTTTTTACTATATTCCGTATGTGACGGATATCTTAGGTGCAGCAGTAGCCTTTGGTGCGATGCTTGGGGTTGCAAGAAAAGTTGGGTCTATTGGTGGAAATGTTATTGGCGGTTATCTGGTTGATAAATTTGGAACAGGACGTTTGATGCTTTTGGCGTTTGTTGTGATGTTTGTTGGCCAGATTTTAATGTTGCTTACACCAGCAAGGAATTCGAGTGTTGTTATTGTAGCTGTTTTATTTGTTCTTATGCTTACTTTTTTCCATATGAACTATGCTATGGCTTGGACGATGATGAGTGAAGGGGCTGTGCCGGTTGAATATTGTGGAACAGCAGCGGGATTGATTTGTACAGCTGGTGCAATACCAGAGACCTTTGTTTCTGTTCTTGCGGGAAATTTGATTGATAAGCACCCAGGAGTAATAGGTTTTCGCTATTTCTTCTGTTTCCTGGCTGTTGTTATAGGAGTTGGTCTTGTGCTGACTTTAATTTGGCAGCAATATTTGAAGTATGCAAAAATTGACAAGTCGAAGATGGATGAAAAAGCGATGGACGATTTGAAACAATACGTGTAAAAATGTATCATAAAAGTATTAGTTTTAGCGAAGCGTCATGTGTTTTATATTTTATATTAACTCTTGAGGAAAGAATGCATATGATATATTCTCTCTAAATGAGGATATGGAGGTCTCCTTATGATAAATTAGATTATCATAAGGAGGCTTTTTTACAATGAAAAAATATATTTATTCGTTGGGTCTTTCAACTAATTTTTTTTAGAGTATAATAAATGTGATGAATTGTATTTTTGTTTATGTGTGGTGACGGGATGTTGTTGTATAATAAAAGAGTGAATATTAAGTTGCACATGCAAATGATTGAAAATACAGGAGGAAAGGTATAAGATATGAAAAGAATATTATTGTTTCTTTTGATGGGACTTATTGCTGCCAGTAATGGATGTGGCATAGAACTATTAAGTGATACATCCTTCGGGGAAAGTTATATAGTAGCGGAAATCCCCGAATATAGTGGAAATACATTTGAGGTATTAAATGACGGTATTCCGACATTTACTGATGATGAAATTACAGATGAGGCATATGAGCTATATAGCTCTCTGGATTCGCTGGGAAGGTGTGGCGTAGCAGAAGCGTGTGTGGGACAAGAACTTATGCCGACGGAAGAAAGAGGCAGTATAGGTGGGGTGAAGCCCTCAGGATGGCATACCGTGAAGTACGATTTTATCGATGGAAATTATTTATACAATCGTTGCCATTTGATTGGATATCAACTTACTGGTGAAAATGCAAATGATAGAAATCTTATCACAGGAACTAGATATTTAAACGTAGAGGGGATGCTGCCCTTCGAAAATATGGTGGCAGAGTATGTGAAAGAAACCAGGAATCATGTTATGTATCGTGTGACACCAGTATTTGAAGGAAATGATCTTCTGGCAACTGGTGTGGAAATGGAAGCTTATTCTGTGGAAGATGGCGGTGAGGGTGTATCATTTCATGTTTTCTGTTACAATATTCAGCCGGGAGTAGAAATTGATTATAGCAATGGGGAAAGCAGTAAAGCAACTTTCGTTTCTGATATAGAAAACGCAGAATCGAGTGCAGAGTATGTTCTCAATACAAATACATTTAAGTATCATCGACCGACTTGTGAAAGTGTGGGAAAAATGGCAGAAAATAATAGGCAAGTATATAAAGGGAATAAGAAAAAATTGGAAACCGCAGGATATACTGCCTGTAAAAATTGTTGTCCGTAGTAGTGAGACTTTGGAGAAGAAAAAAACAGTGAAAACGATTTTGCAAATAAGTTTCTACAGAACAAAAGCATTACGCAAGAAACCCCAGTGAGTTTTGGCGGGTAGTTGGTAAGGAAGAATTGTGTTGTGGGAAACCCCTCGGGATCTTGGTGGGTAGCTGAGGAGGAAGAAATGTGATGTGAGGAACCCCGGTGAGTCATAGCGGGTATCTGAGGAAGGGGAATTGTGTTGTGAGAAACCCCGGTGAGCCGTGGAGGGTAGCTGGGGAGAAGAAATGTTATGTGAGAAACCCCGGTGAGTCGTGGAGGGTAGCTGAGGAAGGAGAATTGTTACGTGGGAAACCCCTTGGGAGCGTGGAGGGTAGCTGGGGAAGAAGAAATGTTGCGTGGGAAACCCCGGTGAGTCATAGCGGGTATCTGAGGAGGAAGAAATGTTACGTGAGGAACTCCGGCGAGTCATAGCGGGTAGCTGAGGAGAAGAATTGTTACGTGAGAAACCCCGGTGAGTCGTGGAGGGTAGCTGGGGGAGAAGAATTGTGATGTGAGGAACCCCGGTGAGCTGCGACAGGTATCCAGGGAAAAGACAGAATTGTGTGAATTGTCTGAAA
>CAZYCT010000110.1:0-5542 GCA_964646135.1 uncultured Coprococcus sp.
CTGCAACACCAGTATCCACCGGTTCAAATCCGGTCTGCGCCTTGCGGAAAGTCGAGAACAATGTGTTCCCGGCTTTTTTTGTTTATCTCCGAATTCACCATGAAGTTTTAACCGGAAAAGTATTTTCCGCGCCGGGATATGATGTTATAATGAGTAACAATCAGATTTTGCAAATGACATAAAGGAGAAAGCCCGAATATGAGAAAAGAATTTTATTTTCCATCGAAGGATGGCGATACACAGATTCATGCTATAGAGTGGTTTCCAGAAGGAGAAGTCGTTGGGGTATTGCAGATCGTGCATGGAATGGCAGAACATATAGAACGCTATGATGCGTTTGCATCATATATAGCAAGTAAAGGCTTCTATGTGGTAGGGCATTCTCACCTTGGACATGGAAAATCCGTTACGACAGATGAAAATTTGGGGTATTTTCATTCTCCGAATGGAAATGAATGTGTGCTTGGAGACATTGATACGTTGAGACGAAAGACGGAAGAGCAATTTCAAAATGTGCCATATTTCATATTGGGACATAGTATGGGCTCTTTTCTTGTACGTCAGTATGTAGGAATATATGGAGAAGGACTTTCTGGAGCTATCGTCATGGGGACAGGTGATCAGCCGAAAATAGCAGTGGTAGCCGGAAAGATGATATGCAAATTGTTTGCCGCATTTAAAGGCTGGAAATATAGAAGCAATATTGTAAATGCGTTGATTATTGGAAGTTATGAAAGAAAGTATGGAAAAGCATGGTTGTCTAAGAATCAAGACAATGTCATACAATATGAGAAGGATCCGCTGTGTGGATTCGTTTTCACATTGAACGCATTTTATCATATGCTCGATGGAATCGGGAAGATGAATGCTGCGGAAAAAGCAGGAAAGATGCCGAAAACACTTCCGGTATTTTTCGTGGCGGGCAGCGAAGATCCAGTAGGTGCTTGCGGTGTAGGAGTGAAGCAAGTGTACCAACGCTATGTAGAGATGGGCATAAAACAAGTGAGATTGAAACTTTACGAAGGAGATCGCCATGAGATTCTAAATGAGTTTGACCGGGAAAATGTTTATCAAGATATTTGGGAATGGATCGATGCAAATCGTAAATAGATGTGTATTGGAAAGAGAAGGAGGAATCGTATGGAAACAAGAGTTGCAGTAATCAGCATTATTATAGAAGATTCAGATTCTATTCAGGAAATGAATGCCTGCTTGCATCAATATAGTGAATATGTGATTGGGCGAATGGGGATTCCGTATCGGGCAAAAGGAATTAATATCATTAGTATTGCAATCGATGCACCGCAGGATATCATCAGCAGTTTGTCTGGAAAAATCGGAAAATTAAAAGGCGTCAGCTCAAAAGTTGCGTATTCGAATGCTGGAAAAGATAAGAAATAGGTGGAGGAATCGTTTTGAATAATAAAGAATTGATTGAGAAATTGCATCACAACCATCATTTGGATGAACAAGAATGGGTGCAGCTTTTTGCGACGTTTACAGAAGAAGACCGAGAAGTTGCTGCAGAGAAGGCGCGGGAAATTGCCAGAGAGAATTTTGGAAAAGATATATATTTTCGTGGCATTGTAGAATTTACAAACATTTGCAAAAATGATTGTCTATACTGTGGAATACGAAAATCAAATTGTAATGTGGACAGATATCGTTTGAATCTGGAACAGATTATGGCTTGCTGTGCTGCGGGATATGAAAATGGATTCCGCACATTTGTACTGCAAGGTGGAGAAGATGCATGGTTTACGGATGAACGCATGTGTGAGATTATTCGTGCGATAAAAGATGTTTATCCAGATTGTGCGGTGACATTGTCGCTTGGAGAACGGAGTAGAGAATCTTATCAGAAGATGTTTGAGGCAGGGGCAGATAGATATCTTCTTCGCCATGAAACTGCAGATGAGAAACACTACATGTCGTTGCATCCAGCGGAAATGAAGCTGTCTAATAGAATCGAGTGTCTCTGGAATTTGAAAGAGATTGGTTATCAGACTGGCTGCGGACTCATGGTGGGTTCGCCAGGGCAGACCCCTGCGACACTTGCGAAGGATATGTTATTTATAGAAGAATTTCAGCCGGAAATGATTGGAATGGGACCATTCCTTCCGCACAAGGACACCCCTTTCCGAGCAGAGAATAAAGGAAGTGTGACGCTTACCTTGTTTTTGCTTGCTCTGTGCCGAATTATGCTTCCATCCGTACTTCTTCCATCGACAACTGCTCTCGGAACAGCAAGTAATGATGGAAGAAAGCTGGGGGTACTGCATGGATGTAATGTTATAATGCCTAACCTATCTCCGGATGATGTGCGAGAAAATTATATGCTTTATGACAACAAAGCAGGGACAAATTTGACAGCCAAGGAAGGAATCGAAATCGTCTATCAAGAAATGAAAGAAATCGGATACAATGTGGTGATAGGACGTGGAGATTATAAAAAGAGGTAGAATAAGATGAAGATAGTAATTCCAGAGTATAAAACGCTAAATTTAGACACTATTTTCCTAGATTTTAACGGAACGATTGCAGTTGATGGAGTAGTGCCGGAATCTGTGAAAGAACGCTTGCGGATTCTCGCTAATGATTTCCGAATCTATGTGCTGACGGCAGACACTCATGGAAATGCGAAAGAACAATGTGAGGATATTCCGGTAATCTTACACACTTTTCCAACGGGAAGCGCAAGAGATTACAAAAAAGAAATCCTTAAATCAATGGGAAGTAAACATTGTATTGCGATTGGAAACGGACGAAATGATGAACTAATGCTGCGTGAAGCAGCTCTGTCCATCGGTGTGATGGACAGAGAGGGAATGTGTGCTGGTGTGTTCCGATCTGCGGATATGTGCGTCCGCTCAATGGAAGAAGCACTGGAACTATTGATTTATCCAGCAAGAATCATCGCAGGGTTGCGAGGTTAACTGTTTTTGATAAAAGTACTGCGGCACTTTGGACAGCGGATTTCGATGCGTCCCTTTCCGCGCGGAATGCGGATTTTCTGCTTGCAGGTTGGACATTTATAGATGTGATGGGTACGCATTTGTTTTAACTGTGCCCATTTTGCACGCGCTTTGTAGCGTATGTTCGCTGTTTTATTCAAATACATGCGATTTTCCTCAGAACGTTTGTAGAGGTTCCGGGAAAGCATTCGATAATAACAATAAAATAAAAGGATGAGGGATAACCAGTAGATGAGCCCCCAATTTGCCAAATTAGATAAGACGTACAACACGATGGCAGCTATAAAAAGTGCACGGCTGAATTCATCCATCCCGTTGCGCCCTGACATAAAGCGTAAAAATTTTTCTTTCATAAGTATTCCTTTCAAGTGTGTTGTGAGTGATAAAATCATTTTACGACTTTCCCTGTCAGAGTCAATTAAGACTTTATAAAAAAATATAAAATTCCCATAGCTTGACATGAATGCGTTTTTTTAATAAGGTAGAGGCGTGCAATGTGAGCATGTTTGGAGGAGTAAAAATGGAAAAAAAGAAAAAATATCATAGAGGAAGAAGAAAGAAAAAGACAAAAGGCCAGTTGGTGAGACGCGCAGTTTCCACATTGGTTCTGATTGTTGCGATCGGTGTATTCTGCTTTTCGGCATTCCAGTTGTATCAGATATTTTATGGATATCATGAAGGGGAGAAAGAATACGAAGACATAGTTGGTATGGCAGTGATTGAAAATGAAACTGGAGATGAATTTGAAGTGAATTTCGATGCGCTGAAGGAAGTGAATTCGGATGTGGTAGGATGGATTCGTTTCATAGAGCCGTCCATTATCAATTACCCGGTGGTTCAAGGGAGGGATAATGACAAATATTTGCATAAGACATTTAAGGGTTATGACAATACAGTAGGTTCTATTTTTGTAAATGCATATAATAACGCAGATTTCAATGATCAGAATACGATTATTTACGGACACTACATGTACAACGGAACCATGTTTAACGATTTAGATAAGTATAAGGATCAGGAATTTTGGGAACGCTACCCATTCTTCTATATTTATACACCAGATGGAAAGGAACTTCGCTATGACATTTATAGTGCAGGGATTGTGAAGGATACTTCTGGAAGTTATACATATCAGTTCGCAGATGAAACGTCTTTTGCGAAATTTATAGAATTGACGAAGAGCGTTAGCAATTATGACACAGGCGTGGAAGTAGGACTAGACGCACAGGTTATTACACTTTCTACTTGTACGAAAGATAACAATGACGATCGGTTTGTGATTCATGCAGTGAAAGCGGCTGAGCGAGAGGTGAAAAATGAATCCAATTAAGAATTTTGAAGTTGGGGATGTTATAAAAATGAAGAAATCACATCCGTGTGGGAGCCATGAGTGGGAGATTCTACGCGTGGGCGCAGATTTTAGATTAAAGTGCCAAGGATGTGGGCATCAGGTTATGGTGACGAGAAAATTGGTTGAAAAAAATACAAGAGAAATAACAAAAAAAGCTTGCAATTAGAAAAATGCTATGTTATAGTATGAAATTGTGATATACTATTTATTCCTTGTTCCCGGTATGAAATCGGGAGCCAGAGACCATAAGGAGGTGCAGGACATGAACAAATATGAATTAGCAGTTGTTGTCAGCGCAAAACTCGAAGATGAAGCTAGAGCAGAAGTTATCGAAAAAGTAAACGCACTCGTAGCACGTTTCGGCGGTAACGTAACTGAAGTTGAAGAATGGGGTAAGAAAAAATTAGCTTACGAAATTCAGAAAATGAAAGAAGGTTTCTACTACTTCGTTAAATTTGAATCTGATGCAACAGTTCCAGGCGAAATCGAACAGAGAATTCGTATCATGGATGGTGTAATTAGATATTTATGCGTGAAACAGGAAGCTTAGAAAGAGGCAACGTATGAATAAAGTAGTTTTAATGGGACGTCTGACAAGAGATCCTGAAGTTAGATATTCACAAGGTGAGAATTCTCTCGCTATTGCAAGATATACACTAGCTGTAGACCGTAGATTTAAGCGTGAAGGCGAAGCAAGCGCAGATTTTATTAACTGTGTTGTGTTCGGTAAGAGCGCGGAATTTACAGAGCGTTATTTCCGTCAGGGAACTAAGGTTACTGTAAGCGGTCGTATCCAGACTGGAAGCTATACGAACAAAGATGGCGTGAAGGTCTACACAACAGAAGTTGTTGTTGAGGAACAGGAATTTGCAGAAAGCAAGAATGCAAGCAGCGCACAGTCTTATCAGACAAGCCCAGCTCCGACACCGAGCGCGGACGCAGGTGACGGCTTCATGAACATTCCAGATGGAATCGATGAAGAATTACCATTTATTTAGGCTTTGAAAGGAGATGTGCAGACATGGCATTCGAAAAAGGAAATAAAGCTGATTCTCCAATGAAGAGAAGAGGCGGACGCAGAAGAAAAAAAGTTTGTGTATTCTGTGGTAAAGAAAACAACGAAATCGATTACAAAGATGTAGCAAAATTAAAGAAATATGTATCTGAAAGAGGAAAAATCCTTCCAAGAAGAATCACAGGAAACTGTGCAAAACAT
>CAZYCT010000111.1:0-5522 GCA_964646135.1 uncultured Coprococcus sp.
ATCTTAAGAAGTCCTCTTCTTGAGTGGTGATCCTTTGGATTTGCTTTGAAGTGATCTGTAAGATCGTTAATTCTTGCTGTAAGAAGTGCGATCTGTACTTCTGGAGATCCTGTATCTCCTTCTGTTCTTCCATAATTTTTTACGATTTCTTCTTTCATTTCTTTTGTAATCATTTTGACTACCTCCTAATACTTAATAATTGCCAAGTATTAAGCAGTGGTTGGAGAATCCATCTGCCGAACACTGGTTTCACATACTTGCATATAATATCACAACTAATAGTTATATGTCAAGTTTTTGTTGCTCTCTAAAAGTAATTTTTCCTGTCGTCGCATCCATTGCATCAACAATTGCCAAAGACTCCAACTGAAAGCCAAAATTGCGAATAATTCTTCCGCCAGTCTGGAATCCTTTTTCAATCGCGATACCAATACCTTCCACTGTTGCTCCAGAAGACTGAACAATCTGAATCAACCCTTGAAGGGCACATCCATTTGCAAGGAAGTCATCGATAATCAAAACATGATCATTTTCGTTTAAGAATTTTTTTGCTACGATGACTTGGTTCTTATTCTTATGAGTGAATGATTCTACTTCAGCTGTATACATTTCACCTTCCAGATTGATACTCTGTGTCTTTTTGGCAAAAACAACTGGAACTCCAAAGTGTTGAGCTGCAATACAAGCAATTCCTATTCCAGACGCCTCGATTGTAAGAATTTTATTGATGTTTTTTCCTTCAAAGCGTTTCTTCCACTCTTTTCCCATCTCGTTAAACAGTGCAATATCCATCTGATGGTTCAAAAAACTGTCTACCTTTAAAACATTACCTTCTTTTACAATTCCGTCCCTGACAATTTTCTCTTCTAAAAAATTCATCATTTTTCTCCTTTACTTACATTGCTAAAATATTCTTTTGCAAATGAAATATCACGTTCTACCTGTACTTTCATTTCTTCTACTGACGAAAACTTTTGCTCTGGTCGCTTGAATTTGTGTAAATTCACCTGAACATATTTGTCATACGCATTATCATTGTAATCAAACAAATATGTTTCAACCAGCATACGTTTTTCATCCGTCACAGTCGGCTTTGTCCCCACATTACCAACTCCATGGTAACATATCCCATCTATGAAAATACTGGTCATATAGACACCTTTAGGCGGCAGCAGTTTTTCATCTGAAGGGTGTACATTAATGGTCGGAAATCCTAATTTTCTCCCGAGCTGCTTTCCATACTCTACATTACCGTGAAGCATGTAGGAATACCCTAACATATGATTAACATTTTCCATATTACCTTTTATCAATTCTTCTTTGATATATGTGCTGCTAATCTCGCGGTCACCATATTTTTCTTTTTCGACAACAAGAAGTTCATATCCATATTTGTGTGCATTTTCTGCCAACAAATGGATATCTCCTTGTTTTTGATATCCAAAACGAAAGTCTGTCCCTACTACGATATATTTTGCATGGAACTTTCCTACAAGAATCTTTTCGATAAAATCTTCTGCTGAAACCGAACTGATTTTTTCATCAAATGGACATTCAACCAGAACATCTACAATATCTTTTAAATATTCTTTTCGTTCCTCATTCGTCATGATTCCCCTATGGACAATTCCCTGTCCTTTAAAAAAAGGAAGCATATCAAATGCAAATACAACCGTTCGAACATTAGATTCTCGTTGACATTCACATATTTTTTGAATCAACTTTTGATGTCCTCTATGCAGTCCGTCAAATTTTCCGAGCGTAATTGCACATGGCACTTGGCTTTGATAGGACTCAAAATCTGTTACATAGTCCATCTTTTTTCCTCTTTACGTCACTAATTTTCTTTTCCATCAAAAAACATTTTGACAATCTTAAATCCGTGCAAATCATTTTGATATTCATAAATCGCAATAAAATTGTCTTCTCCACCATACACACGAACTCGCTCTTGATCTGCAAAATGAATATTGTCTGCGGCGTTTGCGATGTCTTTTTTAAAGAAAACATTTCCACAGCAGACCATTTGCTCTCCTTTGGCAGTTAACACTATCTTTTTATAACCAGAAAACATTTCATCAATTTTGACAATTTGTGTATTTAATTCGCCACACTTCCAAAGTTTTTCAATTTCACCAAGGGAGAGACTATCTTTTAGTTCAAAACGTTCAACTTGAGTTCGAAGAAGTGTTTCCATACAGCCGCCACAATTCAACATTTCTCCTATATCATGACAGAGTGTTCGAATGTATGTCCCTTTCGAACACTTTACTTCCATTCGTACTCGTGGCAATTTCATTTCTTTGATTACAATCTGATAAATTTGTACGGTTCTGGACTTTCGCTCTATCTCCTTTCCTTCACGGGCAAGTTCGTAGAGCTTCTTTCCATTTACTTTCAAAGCAGAATACATAGGCGGTATCTGCTCATATGTTCCAACAAAAGATAAGACTATCTCTTTTACCTTTTCTTCAGAAAGATTCTCTGTACTTCTCTCGCTGAGAATCTTGCCGGAAACATCCTGCGTATCAGTGGTTCTGCCAAGTAAAAGCACCGTTTCATATGTCTTATCTTTATCTGTGAGCATATCACAAAGTTTTGTTGCTTTACCAAAACATACAGGAAGAACGCCTTCCGCATCTGGATCAAGCGTTCCTGTATGACCAATTTTCTTTTGTTTTACGATTCCGCGCAGTTTTGCAACTACATCATGAGAAGTAAAGCCCTTTTCTTTATAAACATTTACAACACCATGAATCATTTTTAGTTCCTCTTTTTCAATTGCTGCTCGATGACAGGAAGAAGTATTTGCAATATTTCTTCAGCAGTTCCTTTCATGTTAGCGCCTGATGCACGGGCATGACCTCCTCCGCCAAATGTCCCTGCAACCCTACTTACATCGACAGATTCATTTGATCGTAGGCTGATTTTATAGCTGCCATCTTCCAATTCATACATAAATATTGCCACATCGGTTCCATGAGTCAGTTTTAATTGATTCACAACTCCATCCAGTTGCCGCGGCAGAATCTGAAACTCTCGCATTGCATTTTGATCGACAGATGAAGCGATACAACGTCCATCTAAGAGTAACTCACTTTTCATCAATGCATACCCTAGAATTTTATTCTGTACATATGTTTTTTCATCAAATGTTTCTGTGATGATTTTGGTGAAATTAATTCCTTTCTCCATCAGTTTTGCGGCTGCTTCCATCGTGGACGGCTGTGTACAAGAATGTCGAAAAACCCCTGTATCATGAACAATTCCTAGATACAGACACTCTGCGATATATTTCGATATATTTTCAGTTCCCAACAGATCATATATCAGTTCAGAAGTAGAGCTTGCATCTGGCAAGATATGATTTTGCTTGGCAAAGGACTGATTGCTCACATGGTGGTCTATACATAAAGTGTTTTCAGCGCGCTCAAACAACGCTGCTGAAAACCCTAAACGTCCCTTGTCCCCGCAATCCAGTGCAATAAATAAATCTGGCTTATCTGTTTCTGATATTTCACTTTGAATTTGGTCTGCTCCTTTTAAAAAGTGAAAAGATTCTGGAATTGTTTCCAGATAAACATGCGCTTGCTTATCTGGAAACTTTTCTTTTATATACAAATACACAGCAAGACAGGCACCTGTACAATCGCCATCGGGCCTAATATGACCTCCGATTGCAATATTTTGTGCTGCTTTGATTGCTTTTATCAACATATTTTTTACTCTTCCTCTTCTTCAAGCTCTTCAGGTGGAAGATCTTTCGTTACATCTGCGATTTTCTTAGACATCATAACTCCATATTCAATAGACTGATCTAAGACAAATTTGATCTCAGGTGTGTTACGCATATTGATACTGCGAGCTAGTTCTCTTCTGATGTAGCCTTCTGCACTTTGCAGACCTTTCACAGTATCTGCTTGTGCCTGTTCATCTCCCAACACGCTAATATATGCTTTGCATGTCTTCAAATCTGGAGCAACTTCCACAGATACAACAGAAGTCATTGGTGCAACACGCGGATCTTTGATGCCACCACGAATAATATTGCTAAGTTCTCGCTGCACCTCTGTGTTTACTCTTGTATTCTTAATACTGTTTTTTCTCATTTTTTTCTCCCTTATCTAGGAATTTCTACCATCTTGAATGCTTCTATGATATCGCCTTCTTTAACGTCATTAAATTTTTCAAATACACATCCACATTCATAACCTGTCTTTGCTTCTTTAACGTCATCTTTAAAACGTTTCAACGATGCCAACTTGCCATCATACACAACAATTCCATCGCGTACAATACGTACACTACAATCACGTTCGATAATACCGTCTGTTACATAAGAACCAGCAATTGTACCAACACCTGACGCTTTAAATGTCTGACGTACTTCAGCGTGACCGAGTACTTTTTCTTCAAATACTGGTTCCAGCATACCTTTCATAGCTGCTTCAACATCTTCAATTGCATTGTAGATAACGCGATATAATCTTACATCAACGCCTTCTCGCTCTGCTGTCTCTTTAGCAGAAGCATCTGGTCGTACATTAAATCCAATGATAATAGCGTTAGAAGCTGCTGCGAGGATTACGTCTGACTCGTTGATTGCACCAACTCCGCCATGAATTACTTTTACAACTACTTCATCGTTAGACAGCTTCACAAGACTCTGTTTTACAGCTTCTACAGAACCTTGTACATCAGCTTTGACAATGATACCAAGTTCCTTCAAATTGCCTTCCTGAATCTGGCTGAAGAGATCATCCAGAGACATTTTTGACTTCGTTTCTTCTAACATCTTCACTCTGCTCTGGCTAATAAATGTTTCAGAGATTGATCTTGCTTCTTTTTCATTTCCGCATCCCATAAACACTTCGCCTGCATTTGGAACATCGCTAAGACCAAGGATTTCTACCGGTGTAGATGGACCTGCTTCTTTTACACGTCGTCCCTTATCATCCATCATAGCACGAACTTTACCATATGCTGCTCCAGCCGCAATTGGGTCACCTACACGAAGAGTTCCCTTTTGTACCAATACTGTAGCAACAGGACCTTTCCCTTTATCAAGTTCTGCTTCAATAACCAGACCTCGTGCACGACGATTTGGATTTGCTTTCAATTCAAGCACTTCCGCTGTAAGAAGAAGCATTTCTAAAAGATCTTCAATTCCTTCTCCTGTCTTGGCTGAAACTGGAACAAAAATAGTACTTCCGCCCCAATCTTCTGCAATTAAACCAAACTCAGTGAGTTCCTGTTTTACACGTTCTACATTTGCTGTTGGCTTATCAATCTTATTGACAGCAACGATAATTTCAATTCCTGCAGCCTTTGCATGGTTAATTGCTTCAATAGTCTGTGGCATAACACCGTCATCCGCTGCAACTACCAAGATTGCAATATCTGTAGAGCTTGCTCCACGCATACGCATTGCAGTAAATGCTTCATGCCCTGGTGTATCCAAAAATGTAATTGTTTCTCCATTTTTCTGTACAACAGAAGCACCGATATGCTGTGTAATACCA
>CAZYCT010000112.1:0-5519 GCA_964646135.1 uncultured Coprococcus sp.
ATCTTTATCAACCTGGTATGAAGTTGATACACGAACATAGATTGCCACCTTAGTTTCTCTTGGGACGTTCAGAATTGCTTTTGAAGCATTTTTTCTAGCCATTGTAATTTTCCTCATTTACAAAAAGAAAGCCCCTGCATGGGGCTATACTTAAAGAATTTGCTGTACATATTTATTGAGGGCAGACCAAACAATTTTCCTGTCCTCGATGGTAGCAAGTTGGTAACAAGCAAGTAGCCGCTGGAGTTCCAAGACAAAAGCATCTTGTTTTGGAATCACAGATTCTTGCGGAGTAATAGTAATTGCGTCTGACATAAGAGCCCTCCTATTCTTTTTTATAATCACGAAAATACTCAAAATATTGAAACGTGATTATGCATTTTTCTTATCTTCGTATTTGTCCGGTAGAACCATATGAGTCCGTAAGAAATCTTTGCAAAGCTTCTGCCGATCAGATGGTATATGATCTATAATTTCAATCCATTCTGGATCAATTGCATGCGACAGAGACTTTTCGTGAAATGGAGACTTTCCTGGGCCATAAAGCAAGTCGTCTGTAGTGACCTGCAAGTGCTCAGCAAGTTCCATAATGATATCAATTCTTGGGTATTTTCCGATTTTCCAGCTACCTGTATTACCGCTGGCACGTCCAATTTCATGAAGGACCGTAGATATAGTAGTCCCTCTCAGTTCACAAATTTCTTTTACATTGTCGTAAAACATAAAAATTCCTCCATAAAACTCGATAAATTGAGTTAAAGGTATTGACCTACTCAATAAATTGAGTTATATTGCAAATGTAAGATGATTTTAATGAGTGATTTAAAGCTGAAAATAAAGTTACAAACCATCTTTATTTTAAAGCAAAATCACTGACTTGTAAAGGAAAGGAGCGGAAAAAATATGGCAGAGAGATTATCTCCGTGGTGCAAGAGAGCGAAGATTGCGATCATTCAGAATGACATGAAAGTGAGCGATATTTCTAAAGAATTAGGATATAGTCGCCAACATACAACAGCCGTACTGAATGGTAAAGTGATTAGCCCTCCAGCCCGCAAAAGAATCAGTGATTTTTTAAATATATCGGATTCAGATGAAGATGAGGAATGATGCTGATTACATTATACGGTGAGGAAGGATAAAAGAACATGGCATGTGATTGTATGAAAGAACTAAAGAATATATATCTTGACTGTAGAAAAAAGGCATCAGAATACAACGACAAACTAAGCAGCCGGGAAATGGCAGCAGAATTGCTCGGCGTCTCTGTATCAACTCTTGCAAATTATGAATTAGGTATCACAAAGAATGTGCCACCTGAAAGCGTGGTAATGATGAGTGATTTATACAAAGCACCAGAACTTCGTAATTATTATTGCAAACACGAATGTCCGATTGGAAAGAATTTTCCGATAGCAATTAAGGAAAGCGGGCTGCAGGGTATTACGGTAAAAATATTGAACAGTCTTGATGACGAAGAAATAAAAGGAATGAAAAAAAGTCTGTTGTCCATTGCAGCAGATGGTGAAATCACACCAGATGAACAGCAGGAATTTGATGGCATCGTAAAGAGTTTAGAAACGTTAGAACGTGCGATTTCTGAGTTAAGGATATTAGCAGAAAAATACCAGAAATAGAAAGGCGGACAATATGGAGCTGAAGGAGAAACTGCAAAACATTCTGAAAACAAAATATGGAATCGAAAATGATGCGGATCTTATGAAGGCTCTGGAAGAAATGCAGGACATTGACCTTGGCATTTTTGTAAATCCGCAAAAGGAGGAAAAAAGAAGTGCGTAGGAGTACAAAAAGAAAATTGAAAGTATTTGCGGTAGATATTGCCATGATTTTCTTGGCAACACAATTAACATTTGTGCTGAATCACTCATGTTTTTAAATGGATAGGAGGTGTGGAAGATGCTCGAAAGATGGATTGCAAGACATTGGATTGCATTATGCGCAGGATGTGTATTGATGGGCGTTGCCTTACGAACTCAGTATTCTGTTCGTGGTCGTATGAGCTTCGGCGGAGAATGGTTCATAATTCCGTTCATGTTTATGATGGAGTATATGATTCGAACTATCAAGAGAGAGGTGATCGGAGTATGCAGAAATTCAAACAGGAATTGCGTAAAAGCGCAGAAGAAAACGGATATGCGTTAACAGATCAGGAGTTCGAACGGTTATATGGGCATACCGTAAGAAAGACAGAGATCATAGGAAAAGGAGAAGATTATATTCCATTGTTATTTGATGATGTTGTACACGAATATTTTTTCAGCATTACCACATTAGCGATGGAAGTAATGAGAACAACAGTATAAATGAGAAATTAAGAGGAGGACAACACAATGCATGAAATTCAAGCAACAGATTTTACAAGCCAGCCGCAGCAGATGCAGGCACCAACACAGCGGACATCGCAAACAGAAATGATGATTAGTAGACAAGCGCAGGAAGTTCAGGTTGCTATGCTGGCAGCAAAAAAATTTCCGAGAGATCAGGTGATTGCATACAACAACATTATGAGAGCTTGTCAGAGAAAAAAACTCGCCGAAAGTTCCATGTATGAGTTTCCACGAGGAACCGAAAAAGTCACAGGACCGTCAATCAGACTCGCAGAAGCCATTGCTCAGAACTGGGGCAATATTGATTTTGGTTTCATGGAACTTGAGCAGAGAAACGGAGCCAGCCAGGTTATGGCATATGCGTGGGATCTTGAGACGAATTCCAGACAGACAAAATTATTTAGTGTGCCGCATATCAGACATACTCGAAAAGGTGATTATCCACTTACTGATCCACGAGATATCTATGAAGCTGTTGCGAATCAGGCAGCACGAAGAGTAAGAGCATGCATTCTTGGAATTATTCCAGGAGACGTTGTAGAAGCTGCGGTAGAACAGTGTATTTGTACACTGAAAAATGGATACAAAGAACCTTTGGTGGATCGTGTCAGAAAAATGGCCAGAGCATTTGAAAATGAATTTTCCGTGACATTGCCAATGCTTGAAAAATATCTGGGGTGTAAGAGTGATGCTTTTTCTGAAAATGATTTTGTTCGCTTGAAAAGAGTATACATTTCCCTGAGAGACAATATGGCAAAAAGAGAAGACTTCTTCGAAATAGCATTGCCGGTCAATGAAAGTGAAATCTCGGATCCGTTTAGCGGAGGAAGTCAGCTAACAGAGAAGAAAGAAGGCGTAGCAGATGGAACTAAATCAGAATAATTATTATAGTCCGGAAGCAAATCAGGAATATTTTTCCGTGTCGCAGTACAAAGGGTTCATGAGTTGTGAAGCAAGAACTATGGCCGAGATTCGTGGAGAATATGAAAGACCAGTGACAAGAGCATTATTAGTAGGTTCTTTTGTAGACCGATATTTCGAAGGAACACTTGATGAATTCATGAAAGAAAATCCTGCAATATTTACACGGCAGAACAAGTTAAGAGCTGAATTCCGGAAAGCAAATCAGATCATTGAGACTGTAAAAACTGACCCTAAATTCATGGATGCTATGAGTGGAGAAAAACAGCGTATTTTTACATTTGAATTGTTTGGAGTGCGCTGGAAGGCAAAGCTTGATAGCTATAATCCTGGGAAAGCGATTACAGATCTAAAGGTTGTTGCCAAAATGTTCCAGTTGCCACAGTGGAGATACGACATCCAGGGCGGCATATATCAAAGAGGTGTGGAATTATGCACAGGTGAAAGACTTCCGTTTTATCTTGCGGTTGTCACAAAAGAAAAGGTTATGGACCGTGACATCTGGCAGATACCACAGTCAACCCTTGATTTTGCATTAGGACAGGTGGAACAGAATATCGGAAGATATGCGGCGGTAAAAGCTGGAGAAGAAGAACCGCATTACTGCGGAATATGCGATTATTGTAAAAGCATAAAACGAGCTTCTGTGCGAAATTACAATGAATTATTGGAGGGGTAGGGCATGAAACTGATAAAAATAATGAGCGACAAAGTTCAGATTCGTTCTGATTATAAAGAATTTGATGATATCAGAATCAATGATCTTGTGTCTGTGTCAGATGGAGATGTTGAGCTTGTAACAATGGTCAATGCATTGACCGATACAGATACAGAAGATGATACTGATATTGGAGAAAACGACTATATTCTTGAGAAAAGCAGCATGAAGATGTTGGAATGTTCCATTCTTGGAACAGTGAAAAATGGTTCGTTCCAGAAAGCAATAGACAAATATCCGACAATGAAAGTAAATGCGCATCGGATTTCACGAGAAGAGTTTGCTTCAATGCTTAGTAAATACACGCAGGGTTTCCGAATTGGAGAGTATACGGCGTATAAGTTTCCAGCATATGTAGATGGAAATAAGTTCTTCCAAAGACATGCTTGTATCGTGGGAAATACCGGTGCAGGTAAGTCTGAAACCGTAGCAAAGATTCTGGAACAGACAAGCAGGTTGCCAGGGGCAAATGTAATCGTATTCGACATCCACGGTGAATATAAGGACTTGTCATATGCAAGAAATATCGAAATTGGTGATGGCAGACCATTTCCAATCTGGATGTTTGGTTTTACAGATATGATTTCCAACATTTTAAAAATCAAAGAAGAATCATCTACGGTCGCAATGACAGCGCTCCGCAAATGCTATTACAAGGTTTGTCCAAATGGAAAAGAAAATAAGCCGGTATATTTCGACTACGTGGAGTTTGTGAAGCTGATGAAGTTTCTTGACATGGAGATGGTTGGAACTGGGGAATGTTACAAATCCGGAGCGCAAGCAGGAAAAGAAAAAATCGTCAAGGGGGATTACAATGGCAAACTTACAAATGTTGTGAATCTCCTTATAGATAAGGCGCAGGACAGCAAATACCGATTCTTATTCAAGGATATGGGGCAGCAGTATTTATATGATTTTATGAAAGATGTGCTGAGTAATGATATGCCGGTGAAAAACATTGATCTGTCCAGCGTGCCGCATGATGTTGCAATTCCGATTATTGGAGTAATTACAAAATTGGTATATGAGATTCAGCGTACATATAGAAGCGAGGACGTAAATCCGGTAACACTGGTATGTGACGAAGCTCATGTATATATTCCGGATGGATATGCGTTATCTGCTTCTCAACGGCGAATGGTGGAGATCTTCGAGGATATAGCGAAGGAAGGTAGAAAATTTGGCGTAACATTATTTCCAGCAAGCCAGAGACCATCAGAGCTTAACAAGACAATCATGGCGCAGTGTGCGAATTTTATTGTAGGAAAACTGAACAATGAAAATGACAAATCCATGATAAAGGGAATGATGCCAGAAGGAAGCGAGAGCGTGATTGATGAAACATCTATGTTTTCGCCGGGTGATGTATTTGTGATTGGCGACGCCGTTCCTATCCCATTGAAAATCCATGTGGAATTAGCAGATGAAAGACCGCAGTCAAAAACAATACCGTTCTGGGATAGATGGCAGACAGGATGCCTAACCGATACGGAATCAGCAGTTCAAAAATACATCACTGGCTGATGGAGGGA
>CAZYCT010000113.1:0-5483 GCA_964646135.1 uncultured Coprococcus sp.
CCGTAGGTATTTAAGAGATAGAGTATTCATTAGATACTCTAACTCAATGATAGAGTGTTACATAGTCTCTTATTGTCAGCTCCAGGACGCGGAAAAACAACGATTTTGCGAGATTTAGTGAGACAATTGTCTGATGGAAGCAGTTTCTTTTCGGGACAGTCAGTCTGTGTTGTAGATGAACGCTCGGAAATAGGAGGTGCATATCAGGGGATTCCTCAGAATGATATAGGAAGAAGAACGGATTTACTGGATAATTGTCCTAAGGCAGAAGGAATGCTTATGATGATACGTTCGATGTCTCCGAAAATTCTTGCGGTTGATGAAATCGGAACAAAAGAAGATATCTTTGCAATCAGCTGTGCAATCAGAAGCGGAATCAGTGTGCTGGCGACTGCACATGCAGATTCACTAGCGGAATTAATTCAAAAAAATGGTTTAAAAGAACTGTATGAGACAAAATGTTTTGAACGTTATATTTTTATCGGAACAGATCAAAAAATTGGCAAAATGAGTCAAATATATGATCAGTGGGGAAATGCATTATGTTCTTAAAGATAATTGGAAGTGTATGTGTAATTACAGCGTGCAGTGGCTACGGATTTTCAAAATCCTTTGAATTAAAAAAACATGTCAAAGAATTAGAGGAATTGCAAAAAATCGCAGAAATGTTTGCGACAGAAACGAGGTACAGTCGATTACCAATTGCAGAAATTGCGGAAAGAATTTCTAAAAGAGTGAAAGAACCTTACAAAGGGTGGCTGCACAGTTTGGTCGAATCTTTGGATGGGCAATCTTTTCAATTGCTTGCTGATATATGGGAGCGAGAAGCAGTTTCTGTTTCACACAGTTTGTTGTTATCTATGGAGGAACAAATAGAACTTAAGAAGCTAGGTGGACAACTAGGACATTATAATATTGAAATGCAGGAACAAGCTTTTCAAAGGTATGCAAAATATTTAGAAGAACACAAGAAAACTTTGGTAGAAAGAATTTCCGAAAAGCAACGATTGTGCCAATCTTTTGGAATTTTTGTCGGAATTTTTCTTGTGATTTTACTGATATAGAAAGAGGAAATAACATGAGTGTCAATCTGATTTTTAAAATAGCAGCAGTTGGAATTTTGGTGTCTGTATTGAGCCAGATTTTGAAGCACAGTGGAAGGGAAGAACAGGCTTTTTTGACCAGTTTTGCAGGTTTACTTTTAGTTTTGTTTTGGATCTTGCCTTATGTATATGAACTGTTTGAAGATATCAGGCGTTTATTTACGCTATAAGAATAGGAGGAGAACCAAGATGAGTATGATGCAGGTAGCAGGAATGGGTGTAATCGGAACTTTGCTTGCACTTCAATTTAAAAATGGAAAAAATGAATATGGAATCTATACCGTTATTGCAGTAAGTTTAGTATTATTTTACAGCATGAAAGATCGCCTGGCAATCATCAGTGAAACAATTGGAACGATTGGTGGTTTTCTTACGATTCACGCAGAATATATGCAAATTCTTTTGAAAATTATTGGTATTACATACATTGCAGAATTTGCATCCGCAATCAGTAAAGACGCCGGATATTCTACCATTGCAAATCAAGTGGAAATTTTTGCAAAGCTCACTATCCTTACCTTCAGTATGCCAATTTTGGAAGCTCTTCTTCGAATACTTGAGGAGTTTTTGCGATGAAGAAGTGGCTCATCATATTATGTATTATGTTGTGGAGTATACCTCTTTGCGCGCAGGCCAAAGATTCGACAGCAGACATCAAAAAAGCTTGGATGGAAGAATTACTTCCTAACACAGAACTATATAATTTAGAACAATTTTTAGATGAAATTTTTCCGGAGGAAGAGATTCATTTTTATGAATTGTTGGACATGTTTCTAGATGAAGAAAAGACACTTTCTGCAGAAAAAGTAGCGAATTATATAATCAATCTCTTTTCAGGAACATTTCAAAAAAATAAGACAGCGATTGTTTTTTTATTTGTGCTAGCAATTATTTCAGCCATCTTCACTAATTTTACGAACATTTTTCAGAACAAACAAATTTCAGTGATTGGTTTTTATGTCATATATTTAATTATGATTAGTGTTTGTCTTCGTGCCTTTCAATTAACGATAGGCGATATCGAAAATAGTATTGAAAATTTGCTAGTGTTTATGAAAATATTTTCGCCTATTTATTTTGTCAGTATGAGTATTTCTGTTGGAAGCATTTCTTCTATCGCCTTTTACAATATTGTAATTTGGCTTATATACATAATAGAGTTGATTATTTTTCGTATACTGTTGCCGCTTGTGCGTGTGTATCTGACTGTGCAAATTTTAAATTTCTTATCAGAAGAAGAGGTCTTGTCTAAATGTTCAGATTTCATTAAAACATTTGTTGACTGGACGCTGAAGGGGTTATTAGCAGCAATAACTGGAATTAACTTTGTAGAGAGCATGCTTTCGCCGGCATTGGATACAGTGAAAAGAAATTCATTGACAAAGGGGATAGAAATGATTCCTGGAATAGGAGATGTTGTAGAAGGAAGTGGCGAAATGCTTCTTAGCATTGCAGTGCTCATAAAAAATGGAATTGGAGCAGTGGGGGCTGTGATTATTATTGCCATTTGTCTGATTCCTATTGTAAATATGCTCGTGACAGCTTTTCTATATAAAGGATTGGCTGCAATCATACAGCCGCTTTCTGGTAAAAGATTTACAGAAACCATAAATGGCGTAGGGGAGGGATATTTTTTGCTTTTAAAAATTGAATTATCTATGGCAGCGCTGTTTTTGATTACGATTGGTATTGCTGTTAAGGCAGCTGGATAGGAGCAAATATGTTTGAATATCTATACGAGTGGCTGTGGAATTTTGTGTGTTATATGATTTTAATGACAGCATTTATCCAAGTGCTTCCCAATAATAGTTATCAGAAATATATTCGCTTTTTCTTTGGATTAATTATGATTCTATTATTGGCATCACCCTTTTTTAGAATACTTGGAATGGAGACGAAACTGGATGAAATCTATCAAAGTAGTGAATATCGAGACGTGGTAAAAGAAATAGAACAAATGGATGAGTATTTGAAAGAAAAAGAAAAAAATATTTGGAAAGAAGACGGTGAATGATGCAGATCTTTAGCTGGTTAAAAGAACACATCAGAAAAAAGGAACAATGGCTGATTCCAGCATTGATTGGGATACTATTGCTTGTTATCGCAATGCCATCAGAGAAAACGGTTTCATCTGACAAATCTGACATAGAAGAAGAGAAAGAAGTAAAATTCGATGATACATATACAGAGAACCTGGAATCAAGGCTGGAAAAAATCTTATCACAAATACAAGGTGTAGGAAATGCAAAGGTCATGATTACATTGGCAGCATCAACTGAAAAAATCGTTGAAAAAGACATAGAAATTCGAAATGCCTCATCTGAATCTGACACAGAGAACAGTGTGAGCAATGATCGCACAGAACAATCGGTTTATTCTAATTTTTCGGAAGGAGACTTACCTTATGTAAAACAAGAGTTAAGCCCAGTGATTGAAGGGGTTCTGGTTGTAGCAGATGGTGGTGATAATGCGGTTGTCAAACAAAATATCACGGAGGCCATTCAGGCATTATTTGATATAGACACGCATAAGATTAGAGTGATGAAACATAATTAGAATGAAAATGAGGGAAAATAAGTGAAAAGAGTTATTAAAAAAAATCAAATCATTGTAACTGGACTTGCATTCATGATTGCCATGGCAGGCTATCTGAATTATTCAGATTCTTTTTGGCTGAAAGAAGACACACAAAAGGTAGATTCTGATTTGGCAAATGTTGAATTACTTGACATTTCTGAAGAAGATTTGAATATGGAAGATGATGAGATTGCACAACTAGAAGAAGGGGAGACTCCGGGAGAAGCCATTTTGACAAATGGAACAATCAGCAATATTGTTGCACAGGTAAAGATTAATCGCGAGCAGGTGCGTGCAAAAAATAAAGAGACATTACAAGGGATTATCGATGACGAGCAGCTTACAGATGATCAAAAGAGTGAAGCTGTCTCAGCCATAGTCACAATGACGGATTTATCAGAAAAGGAAGTTGCTATTGAGTCGTTACTGGCAAGTAAAGGATTTACAGACGCTGTAGTTAGCTTGAATGAGAATTCGGTGGATGTTATTGTAAATGGTGATACTCTTACGGACGCTAAAATTGCCCAGATTGAGGACATTGTAGTTCGAAAGTCAGGAATACCTGCCACAGAAATCGTGATTACCCCCATACATAGTAAAAGTGTCGAAGAATAAGTAAAAAGGAATTGCTAAGACAGTAGAATCTATGTTAAACTATATTGTTGGTAAGGATTAAAATCCAAATGAAGTGTTATAATATAGTAGATAATAGGAGTATCATATGTCTGATTTTACAAATGAAATAAAGAAACGAAGAACATTTGCCATTATTTCGCATCCAGATGCTGGTAAGACAACACTTACAGAAAAATTCCTGCTGTATGGAGGCGCTATCAATCAAGCAGGTTCTGTCAAAGGAAAAGCAACAGCAAAACATGCGGTTTCAGACTGGATGGAAATTGAAAAAGAACGTGGAATCTCAGTTACGTCTTCTGTACTGCAATTTGAATATGATGGATATTGTATCAATATCCTTGATACACCAGGGCATCAGGACTTTTCGGAAGATACCTATCGTACTTTGATGGCAGCAGATTCAGCTGTGATGGTCATTGATGGTTCGAAGGGTGTAGAGGCACAGACAAGAAAATTGTTCAAAGTATGTGTGATGCGACATATACCAATTTTTACGTTTATTAATAAGATGGACCGGGATGCAATGGATACATTTGAACTTCTCGATGATATAGAGAAAGAATTGGGAATTGCTACTTGCCCAATCAATTGGCCGATAGGATCTGGAAAAGAATTCCGCGGCGTTTTCTCAAGAGAACACAATGAATTAGAAATTTTCTCTGATACGAAGAAAGGTACAGCTATTGGAGAAGTTAAAAAAGTTCCGATTGACAGTGACGAAGCAAAGCAGATTGTGTCAGCAGCACAGTACGAACAACTGGCTGAAGAAATCGAATTGTTAGATGGAGCAAGTGCAGAATTCGATCAAGAATTGGTAAGTAAAGGAGAACTTTCACCAGTATTTTTTGGCTCAGCGTTGACGAATTTTGGCGTAGAGACATTTTTACAGCATTTCCTTCAGATGACCAGTTCACCACTTCCAAGGAAGTCAAACAAAGGTGAGATTGATCCAATGGTAGAGAAAGATTTTTCTGCTTTTGTTTTTAAAATACAAGCGAACATGAATAAAGCGCATCGTGACCGTATTGCATTTATGCGTATTTGTTCAGGAGAATTTGAAGCTGGCATGGATGTATTTCATATTCAGGGTGGCAAGAAAGTTCGTCTTTCTCAGCCACAGCAAATGATGGCAAGTGAACGTAAAATTATTGAGAAAGCGTATGGTGG